>CAXSDM010000157.1:0-1467 GCA_964235575.1 uncultured Acidobacteriaceae bacterium
AATTATGTGCAGGAAGGAAAGCCGGTGTCGGGCGCGCCGGCACGGGATTACGGCACGGTAGGCGAGTAGTCCATTGTGTCTAAGTTTGGGACACTTCGACACCTGATCCCGTCCGTTGGACGATAAGGGAAACGAGGTCGGCGTAATGGCCCTGATTGCCTACATCTCGCACCGTGTCGTGGTTGGAGGTGAAGTGCGTCCCGCGGCGGTGATCGTGGATGACGCGTTGGGGAAGATCGTCCGACTGGCGGAAGCGGATGCTCGTGGACTCGTTGCCGCAACCTATGATTTTGGAGAGGACGCCCTGCTTCCGGGCTTCATCGACGGGCATGTCCATGTGAATGAGCCAGGGCGCACGGAGTGGGAAGGGTTTGTGACGGCGACACGGGCAGCGGCTGCGGGTGGGGTGACGACCCTCGTCGATATGCCGCTGAACAATTTGCCGGAGACGACCACGGTAAAAGCGCTGGAATTGAAGCGCGGCGCCGCAAAGGGCAAGTGCATGGTGGACTGGCGCGCGTGGGGAGGCGCGGAGGGCGAAGGCGTAAGCGGGAATGAGGCTCATCTGACTCCTCTGGCGCGGGCCGGAGTGGCCGGGTTCAAGTGCTTTCTGATCTATCCGGGATGCGAGGGGCTGGGCGCGATCGATGAGGCGGGGCTGCGGCGGGCGATGCCGCGGATTGCGGAGAGTGGGCTGCCGCTGCTGGTGCATGCTGAGCTGGCGGGGCCGATCGCTGCGGCAAGTGAGGGTCTGGAAGGTGCGGATTGGAGGCGCTATGGGACGTATCTGGCGTCGCGTCCGGACGAGGCGGAGCTGGCTGCGATTCGGCTGATGATTGGGCTTTGCCGCGAGTTTCGCTGCCGGGTGCACCTGGTGCATCTGTCGACTGCGCAGGCCTTGCCGATGCTGCGGACGGCGCGGGCGGAGGGGCTGCCGCTGACAGTGGAGACGTGTCCGCACTATCTACATTTTGCGGCGGACGAGATTGCGGATGGGGAGACGTTGCTGAAGTGTGCGCCTCCGATTCGGGGTGCGGCAAATCGCGAGGAGCTTTGGCGAGGCCTGGCCGAGGGGACGATCGATCTGGTGGCGAGCGATCACTCGCCGTGTCCGCCGGAGATGAAGGGGTTGGTGGCAGGGGATTTTCGTACGGCGTGGGGAGGGATCGCGAGTCTTTCGCTGACGGCTTCGGTGCTTTGGACCGGCATGAACGCGCGGAGGTTGGGATTGCCGGACCTGGTGCGGTGGCTGAGTGGTGGGCCGGCTCGGCTGGCGGGACTGGAGGGCGTCAAGGGAGAGATTGCTGAGGGTGCAGATGCGGACCTGGTATTGTTTGCGCCCGGGGAAGAATGGACCGTGACGGCGGAAGATCTTCATTTTCGGCACGCGGTTTCGCCGTACGCGGGGGAGCGGCTGCGGGGGCGGGTGAAGCAGACGGTGGTGCGGGGGCGGACGGTGTTTGCGCG
>CAXSDM010000157.1:1567-5468 GCA_964235575.1 uncultured Acidobacteriaceae bacterium
TCACACATCGACACGGTGCCGGATGCGGGCGCGTATGACGGCGTGCTGGGGGTGGCGATGGGACTGGCACTGGTGCGCTCGCTCGCGGGACGGCGGTTTCCTTTTGCGATTGAGGTGATTGCCTTTTCGGAGGAGGAAGGGATTCGGTTTCGGCGGCCGTTCCTGGGGAGCCGTGGGTTGCTGGGTCAGCTGACGGCGGAGGACCTGGCGTTGCAGGATGCGGATGGGATTTCGTTTGCGCAGGCGCTGCGGGAGTTTGGGCTGAATCCCGACGAGTTGCGCGGGGATTCGGTGACGCCGAAGACCTTCGCGTTTGTCGAGGTGCATATCGAGCAGGGGCCGGTACTTGAGTCGCTGGATCGGCGTTTGGGAGTGGTGACGTCGATTGTTGGACAGACGCGGTTTGCGTTGACGTTTCGTGGACAGGCGAATCATGCGGGGACGACACCGATGCCGCTGCGGAAGGATGCGCTGGCGGCGGCGGCGGCGTGGATCGGGTTCGTGGAAGAGACCGCACGGAGTACGCCCGGGTTGGTGGCGACGGTTGGAAGCGTGCGGGTTCTGCCGGGGGCGGCGAATGTAATTGCGGGCTCGGCAGAAGTGAGCCTGGATGTGCGGCATGGTTCCGACGAGGCTCGTTGGGCTGCGGTGAAGACTTTACTACGTGAGGCGGAGTCGGGAGCGAAGGAACGCGGGGTCGAAGTGGCGATTGTGCAGACGAATGAGCAGAACGCGGTGGAGATGGATTTGGCTTTGCGGGAGTGCCTGATGCGTTCGATGGACTCGATGGGAGAGGTGCCGCACGAGATGACGAGCGGCGCGGGACACGATGCGATGATCCTCGCGAGCCGTGTGCCGGCGGCGATGTTGTTTGTACGGTCTCCCGGCGGCGTTAGCCATCATGCATCAGAGGCGGTACTGGTTGAGGATGTGGACGCGGCGCTCGTAATCTGCGGGGCGCTGCTTGGGCAATTGGAATCCGCGCAGCTAGAGAGAGGAGGCGCATGAGCGGAGCGCTTGCAGCAAGCGGTCAGACGCGGAGCAGCCGGCAGCCTGGGTATCTGCTGCAGACTCCGGATACCTTTGTGCGGACGCCGATGCCGGCGGTGACGGGGGGAAGCGTAATTGTGCATGCTTCGCCGGCCCTGGGGGCGGACTTTGTGTGGCTTACGGTGGAGTTGGAGGCGGGCGGCACGTTCGATAGTTCGCGGTACAGCCGCTTCTTTTACGTGCTTGAGGGCGAGGGCGTGCTGCGTGGACCGGCAGGCGAACACGAGATAGTGGTGGGGGCGCATGCGTATGCTCCTCGTGGCGGGAAGCGGAGGTTGACTGCGCGCCGGGCGCTCCGTTGTGCGGTTGTGATGAAGCGGTATGAGAGGCTGCCAGGTCTGGGGAGGCCGATTCCGTTTGTTGGCGGCGAGAGCACGTTGGTGGCACAGCCCCTGGGCGAAAGTCACGAGATTGAAGTGCGCGGCCTGGTGCCTTCGAGCTTTGCGTACGACTTTGCCGTGAACACGATGACGTATGCGGCGGGCGCGGCGCTGCCGCAGGTTGAGGTTCATTACATGGAGCATGGATTGCTGATGCTTTCCGGCAGCGGGACGTATCGGCTAGGGGACAACCTGCACCAGGTTGGGCCTGGCGATTTCATATGGATGCAAGCGTATTGCCCGCAGTGGTTCCAGGCGGATGCGGATGGGCCTGCGAAGTATCTGATTTACAAGAATTTCAACCGGATGCCTGAACTATGAATGTAAAGGTGGATGAGCAGCGGATGATGCGCGAGCTGCGGGAGTTGGCGGCGTTTACGGAGCCGTCTGCGGAATTCGCTCGGGAGGACGAGACGGCGGTGACGCGAGTGGTGTTTACCGAGCAGGACCGGGAGGCGCGGGCGTGGCTGAAGGAGCTTGCGGCTGAAGCAGGGCTGGCGGTGCGCGAAGATGCGGTGGGCAACACGTTTTTTCGCTGGGAGGGTGCTGAGCCGGCGCTGGCCGCGGTAGCGACGGGTTCGCATATCGACGCGATTCCGAATGCGGGGATGTATGACGGAACGGTGGGGGTGCTCGGTGGACTGGAGGCCGTGCGGGCGTTGCAGGCGGCGGGGTTTGAGCCGCGGCGAAGTGTGGAGCTGATCCTGTTTACGTCGGAGGAGCCTACGCGTTTTGGGATTGGGTGTTTGGGGTCGCGGCTGATGTCGGGAGCGCTTGGTGCGGAGGCTGCGCGGGGGCTGGTCGATGACGAGGGAGTGTCGCTAGAGGAGGCGCGGGCTGCTGCCGGGTATAGCGGCGCGCTGGAGCACGCGAAGCTGGCCGAAGGAGCCTACGCGGGCTTTGTGGAGCTGCACATTGAGCAGGGGCCGAGGCTCGAGCGTGAGGGTGTGCCGGTCGGGGTAGTAACGCACATCGCCGCACCGGCCAGCGGCGCGATCACGATTGAGGGCGAGGGTGGGCACGCGGGCGCGATGCTGATGCCGGTGCGGCGTGATGCGCTGGCGGCTGCGGCGGAGGTGATGCTGGCGGTGGAGAGCGCGGCGCGCTCGACGGGTGCGGAAGATACGGTGGCGACGGTTGGGCGCTGCGAGGTGTTTCCGGGGGCGGTGAACTCAGTGCCTGCGCGGGTGCGGCTTTCGCTGGATGTGCGGGACACCGACCTGGCTCGACGCGATGCGGTGCTGGCGTCCATCGCTTCCACGTGTGAAGCCATTGCGGAACGGCGTCGCGTGTCGATTACGCCTGCGATGGCGAATGCGGATGAGCCTGCGAGTTGCGCAGCGACCGTAATCGAGGCCATTGCGTTGGCCTGCGAGGAAGCGGGGTTGAAGAGCATGCGCATGGTGAGTCGCGCGTACCATGACACGCTTTTTATGGCGCAGGTGTGCCCGGTGGGGATGATCTTCATTCCATGTCGCGACGGGGTCAGTCATCGGCCGGATGAGTACGCCGAACCGGCGGACATGGCGGCGGGAGTGCGTGTGCTGGCGCATACGCTGGCGACGTTGAGTCTTGAGGCGGCGACATGAGGCAGCCGCGCGTGGTCGGAACCAACGTTCCGCGCAAGGAGGGGCGGGCGAAGCTGCTGGGGGTGGCGCGGTACATCGATGATGTGACGATGCCGGGCATGCTGTATGGGGCGACGGTGCGGTCGAGTGTTCCGCGCGGGCGTGTTCTTTCCATTGTGTTCGACCAGAGCATCCCGTGGGAAGAGTTCACGGTTGTAACGGCGGATGACATCCCGGGGCGGAACCTTGTTCCGATGTTTCTTGAAGATCAACCTCTGATGGTGCCGACCGGTGCCAACGCGCGCGTAAACCATCGCGAGGAGCCCATCCTGCTGATTGCGCATGCGGATCGCGCGCGGCTCCCGGCTGCGCTTGCGGCCGTGACGGTGACGTATGCTCCCGAATCGGCCGTGTTCACGATCGAGGAGAGCCTGCTGCAGGAGCACGTGGTGTGGGGGGAAGGCGAGAGTGCCAATACATTCAAGCGGTTTCACCTGGAGCATGGCGAGGTGGACCGAGCGTTCGCGGAGGCGGACCTGATCGTTGAAGGCGAGTACAGGACGGGCGCGCAGGAGCAGTTGTATATCGAGACCAACGGCATGATCGCGGAGGCGACGCCGGAGTGTGTCACCGTGTGGGGATCGCTGCAGTGTCCGTTTTATGTGCATCGCGCGCTGAAGACGATCTTCGGTCTGCCCGATGACGGGGTCCGCGTGGTGCAGACGGAGACGGGCGGGGCGTTCGGGGGTAAGGAGGAGTTTCCGTCGGTGCTGGCCGGGCATGCGGCGCTGCTGGCGATGAAGAGCGGACATCCGGTGAAGATGATCTATGACCGCGCGGAAGATATGGCGTCGACGACCAAGCGGCATCCATCGCGGATCCGGCACCGGACGGCGGTGACGC
>CAXSDM010000158.1:0-5436 GCA_964235575.1 uncultured Acidobacteriaceae bacterium
TGGAGACTTCCGACGTCGAGACCATGTCGATGGGGCACTTGTAGCGGTCGAAGACCTCGAATACGGACTTCAAATAACCGTGAGACATGAGCATGCGGCTGGCCACGATGTCGATGATGGTGAGGCGTTTTTTTGCGGCGATGCTCTTGAACGGCGACTTGCAGTGCGGCGCGACGGCAGTGATCCGCGTGCCTTCGTTCGTGGCGTTGCGCGAGTTGAGAACCCAGACGGGGATGGACTTTTGGACGGCGGGCAGGATGGTGGCCGGGTGCAGAACCTTGGCGCCAAAGTAGGCGAGCTCGGCCGCCTCCTCAAAGCTGATCGTCTTCACGCGCAGGGCCTCGGGCACGATGCGCGGGTCGGTGGTCATAATGCCGTTGACGTCGGTCCAGATCTCGATGGCTCCGGCGTGCAGTCCGCCTCCGACGAGCGCTGCGGTATAGTCTGAGCCGCCGCGGCCGAGCGTGGTGGTGATGCCCTCGCTGTTGGCGCCGATGAAGCCCCCGAGAACCGGGATAGCTCCGGCCGCGACAAGGGGGAGGACGTGCTCGGTGAGCCGGGCCTCAATGATGTCCTCCTGGGGCGCGGCTTTGCCGAAGTGCGAGTCGGTGATGATGCAGGTGCGCGCGTCGACGTGGGCGGCGGAAAGGCCACGATGCTCGAAAGCATGGGCGACGAGGATGCTGGACATGCGCTCGCCGAAGCTGACGACGAGGTCGTTGGTACGCGGGGTCAGTTCACCCACGGCGGAGACGCCGCGCAGCAGATCGTCGAGCGCGTCGAACTTCTGGTGGAGCTCGTGCGCGAGGGCGCCGATGGCGCGGCGGCCGACCAGTTCCTCGGCGGCGTCGAGATGGCGGCGGCGCAGGTCGAAGGAGAGCGAGAGCGCTTTATCGCTGTCGTTGTGACTGACCGCGGCAGCCGCGGCGAGCAGCGTGTCGGTGACCTTGGCCATGGCGGAGACGACGACCACGGGCTGCAATCCCTGGTCGCGGCGGGTCTTGACGATCGAGAGCGTGCGCTGGATGGCGGTGGCGTCCTCGACCGAGGTTCCGCCGAACTTCATAACGACAATGTTGGGGTGGGGGGTACTCATAGAGTCCTGGGGGAAGAGATAGAGGAAGAGGTCTTCCAGTCGAGCTTGCCGAGCAGGGCGAGCATTTCGGCGTTGAGCAAGGCGGCCCCGGCGGCGCCGCGGATGGTGTTGTGCGAGAGCAGGGTGAACTTCCAGTCGAAGAGAGTGCACGGGCGGAGACGGCCGACGGTAGTCGCCATGCCGCGACCGCGCATGAGGTCGAGGCGAGGCTGCGGGCGATCGATCGCGTCTTCATACTCGACGGGATCGTCGGGCGCGGAGGGCAGCGGCTGGCCTTCGTGGATGCCGCGCAGCGGGTGGAAGCCGGCCCAGGCGTCGAGCATCTGCTCGTAGGTGGCGGGGCGGCGCAGCTTGA
Organism: uncultured Acidobacteriaceae bacterium; assembly: GCA_964235575.1. GTDB lineage: Bacteria > Acidobacteriota > Terriglobia > Terriglobales > Acidobacteriaceae > Edaphobacter. Next base: position 1,452 of record CAXSDM010000158.1, read on the forward strand.
CGGAGACGCACTCGGTGTGGCCGTCGACGACCGCAACACGGTTGCAGTGGGCGCTCAAGGTGAGGCCGGCAGGCGTGATCTGATCCTGCGTGTCGGTGAGTGTTCCGAGCAGCTTGCCGACCTCTTCCTGGAGCTTCTCTTCTTCGTTCTTGATAAAGGGAATGACGTTGCCGAGGATGTCGAGCGAGGCGACGCCGGGGTAGCCAGCGCCCGAGACGGCCTGGAGCGTGCTTACAAACAGCTTTTCAATGCCAAAGGCAGCTTCAAGCGGCGCAAGCGCGAGGACGAGGCCGATGGCGCAGCAATTTGGGTTGGTGACGATGTAGCCGCCCGAGTCCTTGCGCCAGGCCTGCTGCTCGATCAGTGCAAGATGGCCGGCGTTGACCTCCGGAACGACGAGCGGGACATCCGTGGTCATGCGAAAGGCGCTGGAGTTCGAGATGACGGCGCATCCAGCGGCGGCGAACTTCGGCTCGAGCTCGTGGGCAACGGCTGAGTCGAGCGCGGCGAAGATGATCCGGGGTAGCTCGGGTGCGGGAGTACCTTCCGGGACGTTGGGCGCCAGCGTCATGGCGGCGATGCGCGGGGGCAGCGGCGTGTCGAGCTTCCAGCGGCAGGCCTCGTCGTAACGCTTGCCGGCGCTGCGGTCGCTGGCGGCGATCCAGGTGATTTCAAACCAGGGATGCTGGCTCAGCAACTGGATGAAGCGCTGACCGACCATGCCGGTCGCGCCCAGGATGCCTACTCTTCGTCGTTCCATCTAGCTTCGGTGCTCCATGGATTAAGCATAGCGCGGAGATTCGTTAAGATTCACGGGGGAATGCCAAGCTGCCGGCTTACTTTGCGTAGCTCAGGTCGGCTTTGGCGGCCTTGCCGGGCTGGACGGTGACGGGCAGGGTTTTCTCTCCGAGCTTCTCCTGGGCGACGCCGAGGACGTAGTCGCCCGGGGGCAGGCCGGCGATCTCAAAGTGGCCGCTCGCATCCGAGACGGCGAAGAACGGTGTAGCCGAGACGTTGATGAAGGCGTTCATCCAGGGATGGTTGTTGCAGCGGACGGCCATCATCAGTTCGGGTTTGGCGAACTGCTTGCGAACCGGCGCGCCGCGAGGGCTTTGCGAGATGTCGATGGGCTGGTTGTCCACGCTCGTCGTGTGAATGTTGTGCATGGTGGGGTCGGAGTTGCGAAACTCGACCGTGCCCCCGGCGAGCACGCCGATCACATGCGGGACGTAGCGGCAGTGCTGCTGATCCATCACCACGGGCTGGGTGGAAGAGGGCGCGGCGTTCATGGCCTGCGGCGGACCGCTCTTGATGTACACGAAGACGTTGGCGAGCTTTCCGTTCTTGACGGCGATCTGCTCAACGGGAAGGCGGTCCGAGCCGCCGCCCATGGCGCAGGCGGGATCCATGGAGGTATCAATGGAGGCAGTGGGAGCGAGGCCGTTGTAGGTGACGGTACCGGCAATGGAGCCGGTGGGTCCGTTGACGGGGACGCGCGGAGCGGATGTCTCGGCCGGCTGACCGGGATTTTTTTGACCGTCGCCAATGACTTCACCCTTGCGGATTGCAGCGTCGGGTTTGCAACCGGCAAAGGAGAGCAGGCAGGTAAGTGCGAGTGCAGAAGCGAACTTCATAAGGACCTCTTGCGATTGGATGCCGCTAAAGAGCGGCCAAAACGGCTTCGGTGAAAGCGCGCGTTCCGCTGCTGCCGCCGACGTCGCGGGTGAGGCTCTTGCCTTCGGTGTAGACGTGTTCGAGTGCGGCCTGCACACAGGCCGCGGTGGCGGGTTCGTCGATGTGGTGGAGCATGAGGATGGCGCTTTGCAGTAGGGCGGTGGGGTTGGCGAGATCCTTGCCGGCGATGTCGGGAGCGGAGCCGTGGACGGCCTCGAAGACGGCGCAATGCTCGCCGAGGTTGGCTCCGGGGACCAGGCCGAGGCCGCCGACGAAGGCGGAGCAGAGGTCGGAGAGGATGTCGCCGTAAAGGTTTTCGGTAAGCAGGATGTCGTACTGGTAGGGGTTGAGGACAAGCTGCATGCAGGTGTTGTCGACGATATGCTCTTTGTAATCGACCTTGGGAAACGACTGTGCGATGTTTCGTGCACAGTCGAGAAACAGCCCGTCGGTCAGCTTCATGATGTTGGCTTTGTGGATGGCGTGGATGCGCTTGCGGCCGTGCTTCTGGGCGTAGTCGAAAGCGAACTTCGCGATGCGGGTCGAGCCCTTTTCCGTAATAATTTTGAAGCTTTGCGCGACGCCGGGGACGACCATGATTTCGAGGCCGGCGTAGAGGTCCTCCGTGTTTTCGCGCACGATGATGAGATCGATGCCGGGGTAACGGGTGTTGAGGCCGGGGAGATTCTTGATGGGGCGGAAGTTGGCAAAGAGCTCGAACTTCTGGCGCAGGGTGACGTTGATGGAGGCGAAGCCGCCACCGATGGGGGTGGTAACAGGGCCCTTGAGGCCGACCTGGGTATCTTCGAGCGAGTGGTAGAGGGCTTTGGGGATGTACTCGCCGGTCTTGTCGAAGGCATCCGCGCCGGCGTTATGCAGGTGCCAGTCGAAGGTACAGGCTTGCGGTTTGCCGGCGGCTTCAAGGATGGCGACGACGGCGTGGGTGACCTCGGGGCCGATGCCGTCGCCGGGGATGAGGGTGATGCGGTGGGTGCGCGGGTGGGGAGCAGAAGACAATGCGGGGGATTATCCTTTCGGTGTCCGTTTCCTGGGTTCTGGGGAGGCGCGGTTGCCGCTGAGCAGATCTTCGAGCTCGGCTTTGAACTCGCGGACATCTTTGAAATCGCGATAGACGCTGGCGAAGCGGATGTAGGCGACGGTGTCGAGCTCTTTGAGGCGCGCCATAATGAGTTCGCCGACCTCGTGGGTGGGTCGTTCGCGCTCCGCGGAGTCAACGATGAAGGCTTCCGATTCATCGACGATGGCCTGCATCTGGGCGGCGGAGATGTTGCGTTTCTGGCACGCCTGGAGCAGGCCGTTGAGGACCTTCTGGCGGTCGAAGCGCTCGCGGCGGCCATCTTTCTTGACGACCATGTAGGGAATTTCGTCGATGCGTTCGTAGGTGGTGAAGCGCTTTTCACAGCGCTCGCACTCGCGCCGCCGGCGGATGGAATCGGCTTCCTTGCTTTCGCGTGAGTCGACGACGCGATCCTGACCGAAACCGCAGAAGGGGCACTTCATGGAATGATTTGATTTTAGCAGTGGCGCGGAAGGCTGATGTGTGGGATAGCTAATTCCTATGCTGGCACCTAGACCGGGAAACGGCGTGCGGAAACGGGGTACACTTCGACGCAACACACAAATCTATGCGAGACACTCTCCATGCACGGGAGAGCAGCGGCCGAGCCTTCACGAGGCGTGCTGTATCGGTAGGTTCGATGTGACAGTCTCGGAGGATATGGATGCAGAATCGGTTGGCTATAGCTGGCTTAGTAGTGATTGCGGGGCTGAGCGGATGTAAGAGTGCGCAGACGAAGCACACAGCCGCGACGAATGCGGCTCCGAAGCTGGGCATCCGTCCGTATGGCGATGAGACCGTCAAGATCGACATGAGTAAGGTGCCGGAGCCCGAAAAGAAGGCGTTCGCGTACATCGACGAGCACATCGATGAGCATGTCGAGAACCTGCAGAAGTGGATTCAGCAGCCGAGCATCTCGAACAGTGGCGAAGGCATTCCGGAGTCGGCGGAGATGGTCAAGGGCTTCTTCGACAAGCTGGGCTGCCAGGAGACGCGGATCTTCGATGTGGGCGTGACGAAGTGGGGACAGAACGGCAACCCGGTGGTCTATGCGAGCTGCAACGAGGGCGCGCCGAAGACGCTGTTGATCTACTGGATGTACGACACGATGCCGGTGACGCAGCCGGAACTGTGGGTGGCTCCGCCGTTTGAGGCGCGGCTGGTGGATGGGGCGACGGCGGGTATCGACCCGGCGTACAAGAAGGTGCTGATCGGGCGTGGCGCGACGAACTC
>CAXSDM010000159.1:0-5436 GCA_964235575.1 uncultured Acidobacteriaceae bacterium
CGGTGGATTTACTCGCGGCTGAGTGCGGTAGCGGCAGAGGTGGAGCGGACGCTCGCGGCGTATCGGTTTGATGAGGCTGCAGGGGCCGTGTACCAGTTTTTCTGGGGCGAGTTTTGCGACTGGTATCTGGAGTTGGTGAAGGTGCGCCTGGAGTTTGGTGGGGCGGATGACTCGGCCGCGCGACTAACACTCCATGCGCTGGCGAGCGTGTATGAAGCAGCGCTGCGGCTTCTCTCTCCCTTCATGCCGTTCCTAACGGAGGAGATCTGGCATGCACTGTATGCGGCGATCGGGCAGAAGGCTCCGGCGAAGTCGGTTGCGCTGACGCGCTTTCCACTGGCGAGTGACTTTCCATGCGATGTGGAGGCGGAGAAGGCTGTGGGACTGATGCAGGAGCTGATTGTCAGCGTGCGCGGGCTGCGCAAAGAGATGGGTGTGCCGGAAAAGGAAGCTGCGCCGGTGCTGGTGTATTCGGGAGATGCGCGGGTGACGGAGTTGGCCATTGCCAACGCGGATGTGCTGGCGAAGATGGCTCGTGTGGCTTCGGTGGCGGCTTCGGCGGGGCCGCTGTCGGGCGGTGGATCGAAGAGTACGGCGAACTATGACGTGCGGATCATTTATGAGCGGATGGTGGATGTTCCGGCAGAGCGCGAGCGGTTGACGAAGGACCTGGCGAAGCTGGAGAAAGGCTTGGCGGCTTCGCAGAAGCAGCTAGGCAATGAGGCGTTCATGGCTAAAGCTCCGGCGCACATTGTTGCGGGCTTGAAGAAGCAGGCGGCGGAGACGGGGCTGCTGTATGAGAAGGCTCGTGCGGCTTTGGCAGAGCTGGGCGCCTAAAGCCGGCTTGCCTTATGTTTACCTGCGATGCGATACCAGAGTTCAGGGCGCGACTGGAGAATGGGGGTGGCGGTTGTCGTCCGGGGCGGGCAGAGGGTCAGGGCTCGGCGTGAGCGTATCGGGATCGTGATCGAGCGGATCGCCTTGCTGCTTGCCGCTCTCTTTCTGAGGCACGGCTGCATCGGGCGCGGCAACGGCCTGGTCGGTCGCTCCCAGGACGCGCGCCGGGTTGATTGGCTCATCGCCGAAGTCGCGCGCGCCATACTCGTAATCGGTGCCGCCGTCAGTGTCCTGCGGCGTGTCGGGAAGCTTCGTCCGCTGGTCTTCTTCGAGAGCCCAGCCTTGCTCATGCGCGTACTCGCCGGCCAAGCCGCGGGTGTGGGCTCCGAAGCCGCGGGGTTCTTCCGGGTGGGCCGGTTTGCTCTCTTCCATAGATCACCTCTGGCTAGCTGAGATGGCCGGGACGTGCGCCGGGGTTTCCGGTTCGGCGACTTCGGCCTGCACCTTCTTTTGTACCGCCTGCTCGGTGGCGATGACGACGTTCTCATGCTTAATCTCCAGCCGAAGCCGGTTGAAGATGCTCATGTAAACGTTCGCCATCCAGACGAGCGCGAACCAGGCGATGAGATAGCCTCGCCAGCCGGTAAAGAGCATCTGGAAGCGGGTGATGACGAGGAAGAAGAGGGTGACATAGTGCGAGAAGCAGTACTCGCAGGTGAAGAGATAAAAGAATTTTCGGCGCGGGAGCGACTTGCAGCTTTGGGATTGTTTCTGGCAAAACTCGCGCGGCTCACGGAAGACTTCCTCATGCGTGACGGTCCACGAAGCGCACGCGACCGGAAGGGCCAGAAGCAGGAGAAACCCGAGTTGAACATGGAGCGGCATCATCGGAGTAGACACTCCTACGCGCTTGGATGCCGTGGCGAGGCAGGCAGGTTCATAAGCACGCAGTCTCTCCGTTCAGATGACTTGCCAAATTCGAGACAGGCGGTGCGGCGTTCCACGTGTCGCTGCGACGGATGCAGCGCAGCCGGGGCGTAGAATCTCGGCATGAAGTGGAAGTGCAAGCGGGTGCGGAGTGGTGTAGAAGCCTTGCGGATTGCGGTCGATGCCGGCTGAGTTCGACGTGCGCACGGCGGAGTCTGAGCTTCAGGGAACTCGGTTCGCGGGTTGCTTAACATATCTGCGAACGACGGGCTCAACGAATCAGGTGGCGCTTGAGGCGGCGTTCCGTGGCGCGCGCGCGGGCGTATGGATCGCGGATGAGCAGACCGCCGGGCGCGGGCGTGGAGGGCACCGGTGGCACTCGGCCGCGGGCGATGGGCTGTATGTGAGTGCGCTGGTGACGCCGCGTGTGCCGCTGAGCGAGGCTCCGTGGATTGCACTGGCGACGGGGCTGGCGGTGCAGGCGGCGGTGGCCGAGGTGGCTGGGATCACGCTCGATCTTCGCTGGCCGAACGATCTGATGCTCGGGGCGCGGAAGGCGGGCGGCATTCTGGTGGAGTCGGTGTCGGAGGCTCGGCCGGGCGGCGAGGCGGGGCTGCGGTATGCGGTGGTCGGCATCGGCTTGAATGTGGGGCAGGCAGAGTTTCCGGAGGAGCTGCGGGAGCTGGCTACGTCGCTGTATGTCGAAAGCGGGCAGCGGCATACGCGGGAGGAGTTGCTGGGGGCGATCCTGCGGAAGCTCGATGCCGAGCTGCGCAGGCTGGATGACGGCGCGGCGGGGCTGCTGGGCCGGTTTGCCGCGGCGTCTTCCTGGGTGAGCGGCAAGCACGTGAGGGTGGACGAGCAGGGCGGCTATACTGGCTGGACCTGCGGGTTGGACGCGCGCGGGTTTCTCCAAGTCAAGGACGCAGAGGGCAACGTGCGAACGGTGCTGTCCGGTGGGGTTCGGCCGTTTTAGGAGTGCGGGAACATGCTGTTTGCGATGGATGTGGGGAACTCCAACATGGTGCTGGGGCTGTTCCGGCCGGTTGGGACCGGAGCAGAACCGGGCTCGGCTCGCTTTGCGCCGGAGCTGGTGGTGCAGTGGAGGATCACGACGCCGGAGTCGCGGACGGTGGACGAACTGGGCGTGACGCTGCGGAGTCTGTTCAGCGCGAGCGGCGTATCGGTGGCGGAGATTACGGGGGTGGCCATCTCGTCGGTAGTGCCACCGCTCGACTCCGTGCTGCGGCAGCTGTGCGAGGTGTTCTTCAAGATCAAGCCGCTGTTTATTGAGCCGGGCGTCAAGACGGGGATGCCGGTGCTGACGGACAATCCGGCGGAGGTGGGCGCGGACCGGATTGTGAACTGCGTGGCGGCGTTTGAGCGCTTCCAGGGCGCCTGCATCATCGTGGACATGGGGACGGCGACGACGTTCGACGTGGTCTCCGCGCGCGGCGAGTTTGTGGGCGGGGCGATTGCGCCGGGGCTGGGGATTGCTTCGGAGGCGCTGTTTACGCGGGCGGCGCGGCTGCCGCGGATCGAGATTCGCAAGCCGGCCAAGGTGATCGGCACGGGAACGGTGGATAACCTGCAGATTGGTTTGTACTACGGGTACATCGGGCTGGTGGACGGGATTGTGGAGCGCATGCTCGAAAAGCTGAACGCGGATGCGGAGCCGAAGGGCACGGTGCAGGTGATTGCGACCGGCGGGCTGGCGCACCTGATTGCGGGGGGGTCGCGGTTCATCAGCGTGGTGGATGAGAAGCTGACGCTGGCAGGGCTGCGGATCGTGTTTGAGCGCAATTTGGAACGGCAGGGAAAGCAGGAGCGGCACCGGCGCCGGACGTAAGGCGCTCGCGACGAAATGTGTTGAACTACTTCAATTACTTCACGGAGATCGAGGAGCGCTTCCAGCGGCGGCGGGGGTCGCTGCTGATGCTGTCGACGCTGGACTGGGCGTTGATCGAGACGTGGCGTGAGGCTGGCGTGCCGCTCGAGGTGGTGCTGCGCGGGATCGACGACGCCTTCGATAAGCACGACGCGCAACGGCTGCGTGCTAGTGGCAAGCGGATTCGCAAGATCAATGGCCTGGCGTGGGCGGCGGCGAGCGTGATGCAGGCGGCGGAGGTGGCGGCGGAAGCGGCTACGGGAGTCGAGCCGCGAGACAAGACTGAGGTGCGGGAGAGTGGGTTTGAGGCTGAGCGGATTCGCGGCTTCCTGAAGGCAAATGCCGCGGCGATCGAGGCTACAGGGTTGCAGATGGAGCTTGCCCGAAGGTTGCGCGTGCTTGCCGCGGAGGACCACGAGGGCCGCTTGGAAGTGCTCGACCGAACGTTGACGGTGCTTGAGGAGAAGCTGCTGGCGGGGCTGCTGGCCGAGACTCCGGAAGAGGAGTTGACGGAGTTGCGGGAGCAGGCGGCGCGGGAGCTTGCGCCGTATCGGGGGAAGATGCAGGCGGTGCAGATCCGGCAAGTGCAGCAGCAGTTTTTGCAGAAGCGCTTGCTGGAGGCTCGAGGACTGCCGCGATTGAGTCTGTTCTATATGACCCACAAGGAAGATACGGAAAAGGGCTGACGAGAACTCGTCAGCCCTTTCGATTCACAAATTCAGCTTACCGGCGTCCGCCACCGCCGCCGTGAAAACCACCACCGCCGCCACCGTGGAATCCGCCGCCGAAGCCTGCGCCTGCGTGGAGAGCTTCACCACCGCGGTATCCGCCGCCGTAGCCACCGCGGAAACCTACGCCATATCCGCCGCGGTAGCCGCCGTAGCCGTATCCTCCACGGAAGCCGTAACCGCCATACCCGCCCCGGAACCAGGGGCCGGCCCCGATGAACAGGCCGCCGACAAAGTAGTTCGGGCCATAGTAGCCGTACGGGGCGCAGGCGTAGGGAGCGTAGCCATAGTAGCCGTACTCACAGGCCGGTGGGCCATAGGCGTAGCCGCCGCCGTAAGGAACTCCGACGCCGACGCCGACAGCTACCTGGGCGTGGGCCGTGGGCACAGTGGCGGGAAAGAACAGAACACCCAGGAGAGTGCTAAGTAAAGCGAACGTTTTGATGATTTTCATTGGATCTCCTCGGAACTGGAGCCGACATCCTCCGCTGGCGGTTGTCCGTGTATCCGCAGCGGTTACTACACCTTGATAAACGCGATCCTGACAGGAAAGTTGCGCCGGTGAGAGATGTGGAACACAGCTTGCTCCCGGTCTTGGCCAGCACTGAGTAAGATGGAGTATCCACCCTTCATGATGCCTCTCCGCGCTCTCGACCAGCCCTCAACCCTCATCAGCCGGATCGCGGAGCCGGTATACGGGGGGAATTTCCGGCTGGAAGTGGGCGGAGCTTTGCCCTTTGTCTTGCCGGGCGAGCTGGTGCGGGTGGCCGGCCCTGAGAGGGAGATCCTGGAGCCCTCGCCGGAGCGGGTCGCTCCCGGCTGCGTGCACTTCGGCCGATGCGGAGGGTGCCATTACCAGCAGGGCCAATACGGGGCGCAGGTGGGCTGGAAGGCGGAGGTTCTCGGCCGGCTGCTGGCGGATGCGGGGATCAGCGCTATGCCAGCCATTGCGACCCGGACCGCTGCCGAGTGGGGTTACCGGAACCGCATCCGACTGCGCATCGAGCCGGAGGGAACCGGATTTCGCGCAGGCTATAGCCGGCCGGAGTCGAACGT
>CAXSDM010000160.1:0-2811 GCA_964235575.1 uncultured Acidobacteriaceae bacterium
AGGATCTGCCGGATGCAGTTGATGTCGGAGTCAGATTTGGCGTGGACGAGGCAAGGATAGCCGTCGCAGGTGTCGCAGCGAATACATTTTGAGGCGAGGGGGTCGGTTTCGTTGCGCTTGAGGCCGAGCGGGATGGGAAAGGTATTAACGCCTATCGAGCGGACTCCCGCTTCGATTTCAGCCATGCGGGGCTCGTTGGCAAAGGCGGGGTATGGATAGGCCTTGGAGTGAAAGGGCTCGGTGGGGTCGAAGCTGGAGCCGAAGCCTCCGGGGACGGCGGGCGCGGAGCCGAGATCCCCGTGTACGTGGAAGAGTTCTTCGGCCTCGGTGTAGAAGGGCTCGAGGTCGGCGTAGGAGATGGGCCAGGCGGGGGAGATGCCGCCCTGGTGGTGGATGACGCCGAAGTCCTCGGCACGCATGCGGAACATGGCGGCGCCATAGACCTTGGTTTGGCCGCCCACGAAATAGGACTGCTGGGGGTGGAGGTCCTTGCCGTCTTTATCATGCCAGGTCTCGCGGGTGTGGTAGCGGTTGGCGAGAAAGACGGCGGAGGTCGACCAATTAAGCTTTTCCTGAGGCATGAAGGGCCCGCGCTCAAGGACCAGGATGCGCTTGCCTGCCTGGGCGAGACGGAGGGCGAGAGGGCCGCCGCCGGCTCCGGTACCGATGATGATCGCGTCGTAAGGATTCGACATGCGTGGTTGGATGCGGGAATCGACTGAGTTTCGTATGAAAAAAGCTGAGCGCAAAGACGTTAGAGCGAGCCGGAAAGGAGACAGAGGACGTGGTGACGCATCTTAAGTTGAGAGGTGCTTATGCGAGCTTGGGCGGTGGGTCTGTGGTTGGCTGGGATGATGGGAGTAGGGGGTCTGGCGTCGGCACAGGTGACGATGCCTCCGGCGCAGCCGACGCCGAAAGTGGCCCTGCTGGTGCTGGCGAAGAAGGATATGACGCTGTCAATTGTCGATCCGGCGACGCTGCAGGTGGTGGCGAAGGTGCCGGTTGGCGTAAATCCGCACGAGGTGATCGCGTCTGAAGATGGGCGTACGGCGTGGGTGACGAACTACGACAACGGGGCGGCGCACACCATTACTGTCGTCGACCTAGTGGGGCAGAAGGTGGTGAAGGTGATCGACCTGGGGCCGCTGTACGGGCCGCACGGGCTGGCGGTCGCGGGCGGGAAGACTTACTTTACGGCGGAGCGGGCGAAGGTGGTTGGGCGACTGGACCCGGCAAACGAGAAGGTGGACTGGGAGCTGGGGACGGGGCAGACGGGCACGCATATGCTGTGGGTCTCGAAGGATGGGCGGAAGGTGGTGACCGCGAACGTAGGGTCGGGGACGCTGAGCCTGATGGAGCAAAAGACTCCGCAGCCAACGGACTTCTTCCCGCAGAAGATGTCGAAGCAGGGCGGGGTGGCGACCGAAGCGAACGGCGGACCGGGGCTGCCGGACTGGCAGGAGACTGTAGTAAAGGTGGGTGGTTATCCGGAGGGCTTCGACGTGCTGGCGGATGAGGCTGGCGATCCGCTGACGATCTGGGTGGCGAATGCAGTAGAGGGGACGGTGTCAATCGTGGACTGGAAGAGCAAGGCGGTCGCGGGGACGATTGAGGCAAATGTGCCGTCGGCGAACCGGATGCGGTTTACGCCGGACCGGCGGCTGGCGCTGATCTCACGGGAGAAGTCGGGCGACGTGGCGGTGCTCGATGCAGCGGGGCGCCGAGTTGTGCGGGAGATTCGGGTCGGTACGGGCGCGGCGGGGGTGCTGGTGGAGCCTAGTGGAGCGCGGGCGTTTGTGTCGTGCTCGCCGGATAACTGGGTGGCGGTGATCGATTTGAAGAAGATGGACGTAATGGGAAGGGTGATGCCGGGATTGGAGCCGGACGGGCTGGCTTGGGCGGTACAGAAGTAAGTGGAAATATTGGCTAAAGAGCGGTCGCAGTCGGCGGTTCCGCATCTGACGATGTAACGAAGCGGAGCGCACAAGGAGAGACGATGGGGATTTTGGATTCAGTAGAGTCAATGATGGGCGGGCAGTCGGGGTCGAACCCGAATGGTCAGGTCGCGGGCGGGCTTCTAGGTGCGCTCGAGGAGCATCCTGGTGGGCTGGGCGGCTTGATGCAGCATATGCAGAACAATGGTGTGGATACGCAGGCCGCGGCGTCTGGCCAACCTATGTCTCCGGACCAGGCGGGCCAGGGCTTGCAGGGTTCCGGGATGATTGAGAAGGTGGCGCAGCGCACGGGTATGTCGCCGGAGATGGTAAAGATCGGCCTTGCGACGGTGCTGCCGATGGTGATGGCGCACATGACGCAGGGCGGGACGCAGGCTGCGCCGAACTCCGGGGCGGGCTCGATGGCGAGCGAAATCTTAGGGCGTTTTCTCTAACCAGCATGGCAAGGACAAGGAAGAACGATGGCGGATTTTCAGGCGTTGCAGCAGAAGTATGCTCCGGTAGTGGATACCGTGAAGGAGTTCGAACCGTATGGTGCTAAATTCGACGGCTCGGAGCTGGTGGGCGAGCAGTACCACCTGGTGGCGCATGTGCCGTCCGAGGTAGTACTCAACCGGGTATGGGACTCCATTAAGGCGGTCGATCCGACGTTTGCGGATTTGAAGCATGAGATCACCAATACGGGCGGGCCGGATCAGAAATATACGATCGCGCCGGGGGACAACCTGAGCAAGGTGAGCAAGCTTTTCTACGGCAGTCCGAATCACTATGCGAAGATTGCGGAGGCGAGTGGGATTGCCAATCCGGATCACATCCAGGTGGGGCAGGAAGTTACGGTGCCGGTGCTTTCGTAGGC
>CAXSDM010000160.1:2911-5424 GCA_964235575.1 uncultured Acidobacteriaceae bacterium
GCGTTGCCGGGATCCCAGTTGAGGGCGAGATTCTGCGAGGGAACGCCGGCGAGGGTGGCGGCGGATTCGCGGCCGGTGGCGGTGTTGCAGGCGAACTCGTTTTCAAGGACGAGCATGACGTTTTGCCGGCCTGCCTTCTCGGCGGATTGCTGAAGGAGCTCGTTGATGGCGGCGCGGTAAGGCTTGACATCGTCGATGCGCCAGAAGTCGAAGCAGCGGACTTTGTTGGTGTTGAAGCGTTTGGCGAGAGCAATGGAGCGCTCGAGCACCTCGTCCTGCTTCTTAAAGCTGACCTCGTCGGCGCCGTGCATGTCTTCCTTGGAGCTGTACTGCGAGTGCGGGGCGCCGGGCCAGTTGACCTTGTAGAGGGGGCTCGAGATGTCGGTGACCTGGAGGCTGTATTTGGCGAGAACCTTCTGCGCGTCGGCCAGCTCGGCGTCGGAGGAGGACTGGAGGTTCTTGCCGTAGATGTCGCGCAGCTCGACGAAGTGCAGGCCGACGTCATGCGCGATGACGGAGCAGGCATGATCGAAGTCCTGCGAGATTTCGTCCGAGATGACGCCGACCTGGAAGGGTGAGTCGGCGGCGAAGGTACGGACGCGTGCGGCGAAGGCAGCGGTGAGGGCGCCAGCGGCAAAGGTTCGGCGGGAGATGCGTTGGTTCATGGAGGCTCCTCGAGTCCCATCCACGATAGCGCAATTCCATGTCCGCCGGCGTGGGAGGTGCGGACTGCGGCTACGGCTGCGATGGTTTCGGGTCGGGTTCCGCCGGCTCAGGAACATCGGGCGGAGGGGCAGAGCCGAAATAGTAGGTCAGGCGATTGCGGATCTTTGCGTCGGGATAGTCGGGGATCTTAACCGAGATGCGGTGGAGGCCGGGCTGGACGGGCGAGCCGTCGGCCGTCGCGGGCTGGAAGCTGAGTAGATAGTAGTTGTGGATGTGATTGGACAGGCGGTGGACGCCCTTTTCGAAACCCTTCTGGGAGTTGAAGTTGGAGTACTCGCCGCCAGTCATGTCAGTGAGGGTGTGCGGGACGTTGCGGCGCAGAGCGTTGACGAGCAGGAGGATGGCTTCCTTGGGGTTGGGCGCGGGGCCGCCGAACGGCAGCATCTTGAGCAGGTCATCCTTGCCGGGGTTGAAGGAGATGGCGTCGACGACGGTGTTGGAGCGGGCGAGGTTGGCGGCAACGATGGCGGTGTGCGTCTGCGAGCCGTGGTCGCGCGTCTCGCCGATGAGCAGGATGGCGCGGCGGTCATGGTTGTTCGCGGGGAGTTTGTCGAAGAGCTTATTGGCAAAGTCGACGGCGTCGAGGGTGCGGGCGTCCTTCTCGTCGTCGCAGGGCTGGAGGTTGGTGAAGGCGTCGGCGAGGCGCTTGTCCGAGTGGGTGAACGAGGTGAGGAGCTCGATCTCAGAGCCGTAGTTGATAAGCGCGATCTGGTGCGGTGCGCCCCCGAGCAGGTCGTCGACCATGGCGGGCAGGCCGCTCATGTGGCCGAACTGGGTGAATGCGGAGCGCGAGCACTGGACGACAACGACCAGGTTAAGGCCGAGCGAGTCAGTGTCTTCGTCAATGCGGATGGTTTGCGGGACGCCGTCGTCGAGCAGGGTGAACTGCGCGGGCTGGAGGTCATAGAGCATGTCGCCGTGGTGGGTCTGCACCTGGGTGGGGACGAGAACGAGGTTCGACTGGCTACGGAGAGTGAACGGGGCCTGGTCTGGCGGGGCAGGCGCGGCTGGCGTTTGTGCGTGGGCGAGCGAAGCGGTGAGAAGCGCCGGAAGAAGGAGGGCTCGCATAGGTGAAGTTTAGACGTTGGCCCGGATTGAGTGTGGCTGAAGAACAAGATGAGAAACGCGGCGACTCTTCTTTCCCTGGATGCGTCTACACTTAGATACGCTTGTCTCTTCTTCCAGCCCACCTTGTGGGGCTCTAACCCGAGCAGGTAAGATTCGGCTCAATCGATCCCGCCCGACATACGAGGAGCCCACGCTGTGACATCCGGTGACACCCCTGTTGCTCCACGCACCTTTCTGCAGGCCGTCTCCGAGAGCCGGTTCAACTACGCGGCTGCGTTTGTGGCGGACTTCTCCTCCATCTGGCTGTTCGGCTATCTGGGTGCGCGCGAGCCGTTTACGTGGCCTTCGGCGGTGTTGCTCTGGTTGGTTGGTTTCCTGCTGTTCAGTCTTGCCGAGTACTCGATTCATCGCTGGCTGCTGCACAATCCGAAGACATTTCTCTTTCCCCTGCATGACGCGCATCACCGGGATCCGCACATGCCGGCGTCCTCGTTTTTCCTCACTGGGATGGTCGTGCTTATGCTCATCTGGTTGTTTCTACGTTACGCGCTGGGTTTTTCCGAAGCGGGGTTTTTCATCTCCGGGTTTGCCGCGGCGTATAGCTATTACGGCATCTTTCATCATGTAGAGCACTCCACCCGCATTAACCAGATACCGTTTCGCTGGATGCAGAAGACGTGGGCCGCGCACAGCGTGCACCATCGTCTGCAGGAGACGAA
>CAXSDM010000161.1:0-5320 GCA_964235575.1 uncultured Acidobacteriaceae bacterium
CATGCCTCTCTGCCGCAAGCAATCCCGTCGAAGCCGTGACGCCCCCATCTGGAGCTGGCACCAACATTGCATTGGGCACTCAAAGAACTGTTTTTATTATATCGCTGAGTGGCTCGCTTATGCCGTCCTGTCGCAGGATGCTACATCGCAGCCGTCTGCAGGTCCACGCTCATCCACTCGCCGTGCTCGATCCCGGCCCGGATCTGCGAAGGTGTCTTGCCTTTCTTTGTCTGCTGATAGCTATACACCGCTTCCTTCATGCAGGTGGAGCACTGGGCACCATGAGTCCCTTCAAAGCAGGAGTGCAGGCTGTTGTGGCCCATCTCCCGGTCGCACCGGCAGTAACACGGCTGCTGGTGGAGCACCGCGGGAATCCTGGCGGCCATCTTGTACGCCGTAACCTGGTAACTGTGGGCAAAATACGGGCCGGTCAACTGGTCTCCGCTCATCACCGGAGGCAGCGGACGAATCGGCTTCTCCGCGTTGTAGGCCGGCACGTCCTCCGCCGGGTTGGAGTACTGCGCCGACGCGGCCAGAGCCACCAATCCAAGGACCACACATCCGAGCAGCTTCTTCATGGTGCCTCCATCATACCGTTTGTGCGGCAAGCAACGACCCGCCATGCGCGCGTCTCCGCGTGGCCCATGGGCGTAAACACGCCGCCGAGACGATCCCACAGGCCCTCCGCGCGCGAGGGCACAAGGACCACTTTGCATCCAGCAGCCTCTATCTCATGAGCCAGCCAGCCATCCGGCCGGGCCACGGCCAGATCGTCCGGCTGCAGCGGGTACAGCGAGGAAAGAGACACGATGGGAAATGGGAAGACTCCATTCCTACCCGCCCAGAGGTTCTCCTCGCCAGAATCGTCCGCTTCGTAGCGATGGATCGCGGCGAAGTCGATCGGAAATACCATGCGCGCCTGGACAGTTTTGCTCGAATAAAAGAATAGAGGCAGGGCAAAGGCCGAGTCGGCGACGAAAACTCGGCTGTGCGCGTCGCGCTGCACCTCGTCTCGCAACTCCAGAAAGGCGCGCCGCTGGTCGAGCAAAAGGCGCGCGCACACGGCCTCTCGCATGGTCACCCAGGTGAGCAGGAAAAAGACTACGGCGAAACCAGACCGCGGCGCCCTCCCAAACACACGTTGGCAAAGCACGCCTGCGGCCAAACCGAAGCCGCAACACACCGGCACCACGCATCGCGGCGAGATCATCGCGCTGCCGGCCGCGGCCAGAAGGTACCCAAGCAGCGGATATAACAGCAACACAGCAATGGCCACGAACTCCGGACGCGGGACGCAAAAACGAACAAGCCGTTTGCGCAGCGCATATCCAGCAAGGAGAAGAGTGGGCCAGAAGATGGCCTCGACCAGCTCCACGTAGCTCGACCCAACCATGCCAGGTGCAGGCCGGTTCCAGGCATGGGGGCCAAACTCTGCGAGGTCATGGCGAATGAGCGGCAGATACCAGAACAGGGGAGACAGCCCGAACACCATCGCGATCCACACTCCGGCGTCCATTCTTTTCGTCAAGCGCATGCGGGCCAACTCACCGGCAGCGACGGGAACCGCTGCGAGCACGCCGTAGTAGTTTGAAGAGACCGCTCCCGCCAACGCCGCCGTGAGCCCTGCATAGAGAAGAGCTCGCCTGCCTCCGGAGGCGCCGGACAGCCACATCCAGAGAGCGAGCGCGGCGATCGTGAAGGCCATCAGCGGCGCGTAGGAGCGGGCGTCATAGGCATAGTCTAACCCTCGAGTTGCCATGAAGACCAGGATGCCTGCGGCCGCAAACGTCGGGCGCACCCAACGCCGTAGCATCGCCCAGAGAAGAGCAAGTGTGCAAAAGACGCAGAGCATCGCGGGAAGGCGAAGGGCAAGCGGACCGAGGCCAAACAGGTGTGTAGACGCTTGGACCAGCAGATGAATGAGCGGCGGATTTGGATCAGCGCCGGCAACCAGCGCTCGCCAGACCCCGGGAAGGCCAGCCTGCATGGCGACGGAAAGCGTAATCAGCTCATCAGCCCAAAGCAGCTTCAGGTGTGCCTGAAAGAAGACGAGAACGCAGGCATAGGTGAGCAGCGCAAACAGAACCAGGCCGGGGTTGTGATCAATCCAGAGCTCGGCAGAGAAAGAATGCCTCGGAGGACGCGACAGAGATGAAGAGGCAGACACCTTGACTCCGGAAACGGCAGGCCCACAGGCAAAAAAAGGCGGCATGAACGGTGTGTTCATGCCGGGAGGCCAGTGACGCAACTTGTGTCGGCAGTCCGCAGCCGAGAAATTTTTGAAGGAGGACTCACCCTCAGTAACCAAAGAATAACACTGGTTGCCATGAAAATCTACCTTCTCTCATATTTTCTTTGCAAACATCTCCCTAATTTCACAACATCCGATCGCCGCGCATGATGGCGCTGCTCGAAGCTCGTTATCTTCTTTCATTGCAACAGCATCGTCAGAGCCACCTTATTTTAGCTTCTTTCATTATGTGTAGAGAGAAGAGTTCATCCACATCGGAATCAACACTGGTGAGAACTTTCCGACTGGCAGTGAACAGGAACGGGAGATTTCCGCCTAAGTGCGGAGCGCATCATCCGGCAAACTAAGCCACCAGTGTGGGCCGGCACAGGGTGGTCGACACTTCGGTGACCGGCATGCAGTTTACCTTGGCTCGCAGTTCACTCCAGGTGTCCGGCGGCATACGCAGGAAGACCTCCACAATCGCTGGGTCAAACTGCCGACCGGAACAGCCCTCGATCTCGGCTCTCGCCTCTGCAAAGCTTCGCCCAGCCCGGTAGGGTCGGTCCGACGTGATCGCATCCAGCGTGTCGGCGATGGCGAAAATACGCGCCCCCAGGGGAATGTCATTTCCACGCAAACCCCGCGGATAACCGCGACCGTCAAAACTCTCCTGGTGCGAGTAAACGATTTCGCTCGCCTCGCGCAGAAACGGAATCTTGCGTACCATCTCATACCCGCGCTCGCAGTGCTGCCGCATAATCTCGGTCTCTTCGGGGTCCAGCTTGCCGGGCTTCAGCAGGATGCTGTCGGGGATGGCAATTTTGCCCAGATCGTGCAGAAAGGCTCCACGGGCAATGATGCGCAGCTCGTCGGTTCCCAGACCTATCTCCTGGGCCAGAGCAATCGTGTACGCGGTGACCCGCTTCGAATGTCCTTCCGTCTCCGCATCGCGCAGATCGAGAGCGTCCCCCATCGCTTCGAGCGTCGTATCGTAGCTGCGCTCCAGATCCTGCATGGTCACCCTGAGGCGCTCCGTACGCGCGGCGGCAACCTCCTCCAGATTCTGCCAATACTGCGCCCTTTGCCGCTCCAGCCGCCCGTGTTCCAGAGCACGATCGACGACGCCGAGCAACTGTGTCCGATCGAACGGCTTGAGCAGGTAATCGACCGCGCCCCGCCGGAAGGCACTGGTGGCGGCCTGAACGTCATGGACCGCGGTACAAAGAACAACCGGCAGCCCGGGATGATGTTGTCCGAGCAGGTCGAGCAGTGTCAGCCCGTCCACCTCCGGCATCATGACATCAGAGAGCACAAGCGAATACCCGGGATTCTGGCTCAGCAGCTCCAGCGCCTCCTTCGCGCCGGCGGCGGCAAAGGGGAGGTACCCATGCCGGCCAAGCACGGCCATCACAATCGCACGTACCGCTGGTTCGTCATCCACCACTAGAATCTGTTCGTCTGCCATTCCTGGTTCCCCGTGCGCAGCAGCGCCTTAACCTGCTTATCGGCACAATCCGGCACAGCTTTAGCAATTATCTTTGATTTCTTTTACGATTTTCTTTCGCCGAGTGGCCCAACCCTCCTTCACCACCTGCCTGGCGCGCCCAAACGCCAGCGCCCCCGGTGCGACATCCTCCGTGATGCTCGATCCAGCGGCTACGTAGGCCCCGGCACCAATGCTGACCGGAGCGACCAGCGTGGAGTCCGAACCGACAAAAGCCCCGTCCCCGATCCTGGTCACGTGCTTCAGGACGCCATCGTAGTTGCACGTAATTGCCCCCGCGCCGATGTTCACTCCGGCCCCGATCTCCGCGTCTCCCAGGTAGTTTAGGTGGTTCGCTTTTGATCCCTTGCCCAGCCTCACCTTCTTCGTCTCAACAAAGTTGCCGACGTGGGCGCCCTCACCGATGCGGCTCTCCGGGCGCAGATGTGCGTACGGCCCGAGCACGGCGCCGTCCGCAACCTCCGCGCCGTCGAGCACGCAGCCGTTGCGCACCAGCACGCCGTTGCCGAGGGTTGAGTTTTGAATGACCGCATGCGACCGAACGCGGCAATCGCTGCCAATCTTCGTTGCGCCGAGCAGCTGAACATACGGCTCCAGAATCGTGTCCGGGCCGACAGTTACCTCGGCATCGATGACGCATGTATCGGGCCGGAAGATGGTCACGCCCTGCGCCATCAGTCTGCGCGCTGCGGCGGCCCGCATGGCCTGGTCGAGATGCATCATCTCGGCGATGGTATTTGCCCCGAGCACCTCGTCCACGTGCTCCGCTTGCACCGCAACCACGCGCTCTCCATCCTGCACCATCATCGCTGCAACGTCGGTGAGGTAATACTCTCCATGCGCGTTCTCGGTCGACAAGGCATCGAGCCGGGCGAAGAGCGCCTCGGTTTGAAAGCAGTAAATCCCGGAATTGATCTCCGGCGTACTCAACTGATCCGGCCGGAGAGCCTTCTGCTCGACGATTGCCGTGACCTCCATCCCCTCCGAAGTCTTGCGGAGGACCCGCCCGTACCCGGTCGGATCGCTCGGAACCGCGGTCAGGATGGTCATCGCGGCATGCTCGCTCAGGTGCGTGTCGCAGACCAGGCGAATCGTCTCCGGACGGATCAGCGGAACGTCGCCGCTCAACACGAGCAGGTGCTCCGGCGCGCTCCCGCCCTGGAGTGCAAACCAGGCCTTTACCATCTGCAACGCATGCCCGGTGCCGCGCTGCTCCGGCTGCGGGATGAAGCGGACGCCGGTGTGGGCCACCGCGGCCGTCACCCGTTCGGCCTCATGCCCCACGATGCAGTAGATCTGCTCGGGCGCAACTACCGTCTCCGCGGCCGCGATCACATGCAGCAGCAGCGCCCGGCCGCCGATCTCATGAAGAACCTTGGGCCGCTTCGATTTTAGCCGCGTCCCCTTGCCGGCGGCCATGATGGCGATTGCAAAATCCTGGAGTTCCATACCCGATCATCGTCTCACGCAAAAGGGGTTGGCCCTATCACTCAAAGGGCGCATAATGCGGCAAAGAGGTTACTTTTGGCTGCCAGTACACTCATTCCGCTCAGCGAGTATCTCGGCCACAGCTTCCGGCCCGA
>CAXSDM010000162.1:0-2708 GCA_964235575.1 uncultured Acidobacteriaceae bacterium
TCGCACTTTTGTGAGCGCCACGAAAGTCCTTTGCGATCCTCTCTGGTCTGGGCACAACACCTGCGCATTGCCAGGCCTCACACAGTTTGGAGGATTCTTCGATGGCAGTACTGATTCTGATTGTGATGGCCTCGCTGCTCATTGGAGCAGTGATCTTTGGTGTCTTGCGGAACAGCAAAAAAGGCAAGCCGGGGGCTGGACGAGATGCTGCCGGAACCGCGCGCAAGAGTAGCTAGCGCGAAAGCGCTCGGTCACCGGCACCGTACAATTTACGGATGGGCAGGATCCGCGTACTCTCCGACCAGGTGGCCAACCAGATTGCCGCGGGCGAGGTGGTGGAGCGACCGGCTTCCGTAGTCAAGGAGCTGCTCGAGAATGCGCTCGACGCCGGGTCAACCCGCATTCGCATCGAGGTGGAGGGCGGCGGCCGCAAGCTGATGCGGGTGGTCGACAACGGCTGCGGCATGGTGCGCGACGATGCGCTGCTGGCGTTTGAGCGGCATGCGACCTCGAAGCTGCGCAGCTCGGACGATCTGCTATCGATTTCCACGCTCGGCTTTCGCGGCGAGGCGCTCCCGTCCATCGCGAGCGTGGCGCGCGTCGAGCTTGAGACGCGTTCGGCCGACGACGCGACCGGTACTATCGTCGAGATGGCCGGCGGCAAGATGCTGCGCGTGGATGAGGCCGGGCTGCCCGAGGGAACGACCATCGCCGTGCGCGACCTGTTCTTCAACACGCCCGCGCGACGCAAATTCCTGAAGTCCGAATCAACCGAGCTAAGCCACATCGCGGCGCTGGTGACGCACTATGCGCTCGCGCATCCGACGCGGCACTTTGAGCTGCACACGGCCACACAAGCCTTGCTGATCGCACCCGCGGTGGCCGATGCGGGCGAGCGGCTCTTCCAGATCTTCGGCGCGGAGACTGCGGGGCTAATGATTCAGACCGCCGCGGAGCTGGACTTCGCGCGCGCCGGGCTGCCGGAGCCTCCGCCCTGGCGGCGCGAGGAGGACTACGAGGCGCCCGAGCCGGGCTTTCTGCGGATCAGCGGATTTGTGTCCAAGCCCGAGCTGCAGCGGCTCAACCGCAATTCCATCTACGTCTTCGTCAACCACCGCCTGGTGCGCGACAAGCTGGTGCTGCATGCGCTGGCGGAGGGTTACCGTAACGTCATTCCTCCGACCAGCTTTCCTGTGGTGCTGCTGTTTCTCGAGATGCCGCCGGGCGAGGTGGATGTGAACGTGCATCCGGCCAAGACCGAGGTACGCTTCCGCCAGCCGACCTTCGTCCATGACTTTCTCCGCGACACGGTGCGGACGGCGCTGATGAAGACGCGACCCGCGGCGAGCTTCGCCTCGGCGCTGACGGGCGCGAACTATGCCAGTGCCAGCGCGAGTCTGCTGCTCGATGTGAGTCCCTTGCCCTCAGGACCCTCGCAACCATTCTTTGAGCCGACCTTGCCTCCGGAGTCGGAGGTCTTTGCGGGCAATGACGACAGCGCCCCGTTCGGTCTGCAGCCAGTGCCGGTCGCGCCTTCGCCGGGGCGGCTGGCGTTCGGAGAAAGCTCGCTCGCCGTGGGCTACGACCTGCCGGTCGAGCGGACGCGGGATGGCGGCCGGGTCATCGAGGAGCCGTCGCTTCACTCGCTGGCGACGCTGAAGCCGCTCGGCCAGCTGCGCGACTCGTTCATCCTGGCGGTCAACGACGAGGGCTTGTGGATCGTCGACCAGCATGTGGCGCATGAGCGCGTGTTGTTTGAGCGGATCCTGCGTGAGCGGGACACTGAGCAGGTCCAGCGGCAGCGCCTGCTGATGCCTCTGCTGATCGACCTGCTGCCGGCCCAGATGGTGGCTTTTGCAAGGATCGCCGCGGAACTCGAGCGCAATGGCTTTGAGGCCGAGCCGTTCGGGCCGCGCACGCTGGCGGTGAAGGCGGCGCCGGTGGGGCTGGAGGGCAAGGAGCTCGAAGGCATGCTTGAGGAGGTGCTCGGGCTAGACGACCGGCTGCAGCAGACCGAGAATGCCGAAGCGCGAAGGCGCAGGATCGCGGCCAGCATGGCCTGCCATGCCGCGGTCAAGATCAACATGCCGCTCGAACGCGAAAAGATTGAGTGGCTGCTGACCGAGCTGGGCAAAACCGAGCATCCGACCAGTTGTCCGCACGGCCGGCCCATCGCGCTCAGGTATTCTCATAAAGAGATTGAACGGGCGTTTCAGCGCATCTGAAGTAGAACTTCGCTTTCGCAGGCACAGGCTTGCGGAAGACCGGGCCGGCTTTCTCCGGACACTTTTGACATCAGGACCCTTCCCTTCAGGTGAAGGGAGCTCATCGGCGCCGTGCCACGTGCATGCCGCTCGGGCAGGAAGGCAAGACCAGTACATGACCGACGATCAGAGTTCCGACCAGGGCTCGCCCCACAGTAATGCCCGACCCACGCCGCGCCCAGGCACCGCGCCCGCGCCTCCCACGGCGGATCAGTTCACTGCCGAGCGCACCACACACTGGCACCAGAATGCGCAGCCGCTGCTGACGACGGACGCCCTGCGCGCGTGGCTGAACCGGAGCGGTCTGGTGGCCTACGGGCCGCGGGTGCACCAACTGGGAGCGCCGGCGCCCTCGTGGGTGGAGGCGGTGCTGGGCCGGAAGCTCGACGCGGAGGCGGAGCTGAGCGGGACCGAGGAGGCGCGTACTCTGCTGATGCGGCTGAT
>CAXSDM010000162.1:2808-5221 GCA_964235575.1 uncultured Acidobacteriaceae bacterium
GAAGATGAGATCGAGACGTTTCTCTCGCCGCTGGCGGCGCGCTCGCGGGTGCGCGACGTAATCCACGCGCTGCTCTCGGCACGGCAGCTCGAGACCATCGTGGTCGAGGGCAAGACGCTGCTCCATGTAACGGGCGAGCTGCCGGCGTTTGCGGCCGCGGCTTCGGACGCGAAGGAGCCAGAGTCCTTGGAGGTTGCGGGCGCGGAGGAGCCTGGATCGCGCATACGCAAGTTTGCCGCCAAGCCGGGAAGCAAAATCGGCACGGGATTGCGGACGAAGAGCGTGGGCAGCAAGAGCGCCAGCCGGCCGGCGTTTGGGGCGAAGCCGCCGTTTGGCAAGCGGCCCGAAGCTGGCGACCGGGAGCGGCGGCCGTTTCAGCGGGAGGGCAAGCCCGGATTTGCGAAGCCGCGCTTCGACAAGCCGTGGAATGAGGATCGCAAGCCGCGTCCGGAGGCTGACTCGCCGGCTGCCGGAGCGGATGAGGCGCCGGTGCGCCCTGCGCCTCGACCGGCTGGCGGCGAGGCTCCGCGCAAGACCTTCAGCAAGCCCGGAACTTTTGGGCGCAAGCGCGAGGGCTTCGGCGGGAGGCCGGGTGCGGGACGCGACGAGAGCCGGCCGCCAAGGCGGGAGTTTGGTTCCGGCGAAGGAAGACCGCCACGGCGGGAGTTTGGGGCTGGCGAAGGAAGGCCGCCCCGGCGGGAGTTTGGTTCCGGCGATGGACGGCCCCCGCGCCGGGATTCCGGCGAGCGGACGGCGGCTGGAGGGTTCAAGCGTGCGTCAAGCTCCGCAGGCTCCTACCCGCCGCGGCCGAAGCGGGAGTTTGGGGCCAGGCCGCCGTTCGGGGCGAAGCCGGGCGCCGGGCAGGACCGCGGCGAACGCCCGGAATCAGGCGAGGCGCCACGCAAGGTCTTCCGCAAATTCGACGCGCCGCGCGAAGGCAAGCCGTTCCGTGCGCGGCCGGAGGGTGCCGGGCGCAGCTTTGAAGGCAGACCGCCTGCCGGGCGTCCAGCACGTCCGTCGAACCGCCCGGACGACGCGAGTGGGGAGCGTTCACGGCCCAGCTTCGGCGCAAAGCCGTTCGGGAAGAAGCCGGGCGGAGGCGGGTTCGCAAAAGCTGGCGGACCGTTCGCCAAGTTTGCTGACGGCCAGAAGCCGTTTCGCAAGCCGGGTGCGCCGCGCAAGGCGGCGGGCGGCGGCAAGCCGGGCGGCGGGTTCGGCCCAACCAAGCGGCGGCGTCCGGAAGGGAACGGGTAGGTGGGCATGGCGGAAAGCAGAACGCGGCCGGTGATTGCGATCGATGGGCCGGCGGGGGCGGGCAAAAGTACGTTGGCGGCGCATCTGGCGCGGAGGTTTGGGTTCCTGAACCTCGAGACTGGCGCGATGTACAGGGCGCTGGCGCTCAAGGCCATCGAGAACGATCTCGACGTCGATGAAGCCGCGGCCATGGTCGAGCTTTGCCGGCATACCTCGATCCGGCTCGAGCCGGCGCGCGACGGTAACCGCGTCCTGCTCGACGGCATGGATGTCTCGCGGCGGATCCGGGATGCGGATGTAACTGCCTCGGCGTCGCGGGCTTCGGTGCATGCGCCGGTGCGGGAGTGGATGGTGGCGCAGCAGCAGGCGCTGGGGGCCGCTGGCGGCGTGGTCATGGAAGGCCGCGACATCGGCACGGCGGTGTTTCCGGATGCGGAGGTAAAAATTTTCCTGGATGCGGCACCGGAGGTGCGGGGGGGCCGGCGGTTTCGGCAGGTGGCTTCGCACGAGCATGAGGCGGCGCCGGTAACCGAGGCGGCGGTGCTCGACGAGATGAAGGCGCGGGATCAGCGCGATCGCAGCCGTGAACTGAGTCCGCTGCGGCCGGCCGAGGGGGCGATTGTGCTGGATTCGACCAAGATGTCGCTCGACGAGGTGTTGGCGCGGAGCGAGGAGATTGTGCGGGCGCGGCTGGATGGTTGAGCGGGGCGACGCATGCCCAGGAATTTAGGCAGCAAGGAATGAAAACTTTTTTGTGTAGAAAGTTGTTACTTGTGCTACTGTTGGTACAACGTTTGAAACAGATTGGTTTTCTGCAATGCGGTACTGAGTGTCGAACCCCTGATCTGTTGCTAGCGGCAAATTCAAGAAAGCTTTAAGGAAATAACGAAAATGGAACAGGGAACTGTGAAGTGGTTTAACGATGCCAAGGGGTTTGGCTTCATCAGCCGTCAGAACGGCGAGGATGTCTTCGTGCATTACTCGGCGATTAATTCGAACGGTTTCAAGAGCCTCCAAGAGGGTCAGGCTGTGCAGTTCAACGTGGTCAAGGGACCGAAGGGCTGGCAGGCGTCTGACGTTCAGCCTCTCTAATCCTATGGCGTCGTGAGCGGCTCTTCTAGAGCTCTCCCACGACTCACAACAGATTTGCAAATGGGAA
>CAXSDM010000163.1:0-5169 GCA_964235575.1 uncultured Acidobacteriaceae bacterium
GCCTGCGACGAGGTCGCCATGGTGCGCGGCCCGCTCCCCCGCATCGCCGTGCTCGGCCCGACCAAGTTCCCCGAGCCCGAGCTCGTCAAGCTGCAGACCTCGGTCATCCCTCCGCCAGCTCAATGAGAGTGCCCTGCGACAAGCGGCGGCTGCGCCCTTCCATACTCTAGAAGGACTCAGTCTCAAACTCGGTCGCGGCCTCTCGCATGCGATGGAACCGTTCCACACCTCTCTCCGTAGTAGGACGTGCGCTATCGCAAGGCTGGTCTTCCCTTTTGACCAGCTCAACTGCAGCCAACTTCAAAGGAGCCACCCATGTTTCGCAGAACGTGTCTCGCCAGCCTCTTCGCCGTCCTGCCGCTCGCCGTCGCGGCGCATAGCCAAGATTTCGACCGCACCCTCAAAGTCTCGGCGCAGAGCGACCTGTACGTCTCCGGAGGTTCCGGCACGATCCACGTCTTCCCCGGATCGGACAACAGCATTCACGTGAAAGCCCATCTGCACGCCGGCTGGAATGCGGGAGGCGACACCGAAGAGCGTATTCGTCAGATCTCGCGCAATCCGCCCATCCAGCAGAGCGGCAACACGGTCCGCATTGGCGAGGTCACAGGCGAATCGCGCAACCTCTACAACAACATCACCATCGACTACGAGATCTCCGCGCCAAAGTCCGTCGCGCTCAACCTGCACACCGGCTCCGGCGATCTCGAGGTCGACAACCTGGGACGCTTCCTCAAGGCCGACACCGGCTCCGGATCCGTGCGCGCCCACGGCATCGCCGGCCCCGCCGACCTGCACACCGGCTCTGGCGACATCGAGCTTCAGCAGGCCGCCGCAGGCGAGGTCCGCGCCCAGACCGGCTCCGGATCCATCCGCATCAACGGGTTCTCCGGCGCGCTCACCGCTCACACCGGCTCCGGAGATATCGAAGCCAACGGCCAGATCACCGGCACCTCAAGACTGCAGAGCGGTTCAGGCTCGATCCGCGCCCATCTCGGCCACGACGCCCACCTGAACGTCGACGCGTCTACCGGCTCCGGCTCTATCCACGTCGCGGGCCTCAGTACGTCGGATCATCATCACGTCAGCGCTCCGCTCAACGGCGGCGGTCCGGAGCTTGAGGCCCGCACCGGCTCTGGCGACATCGAGATCAATTAGCTGGACTTTATCGCTTGCCTGTTAGCCATTCCGCGTAGGAGATGCGCGGGACCGTCACAAAGGCGTCCCGCGTCTTCACGTAGGCCCCCAGCCCGTTCATCCGTCCCACTGCGTGCAGTTCCTCGGACCGGATGTACGGCCCCGCCGGATCGACAAACGCATCCTCCACATACATCGCCAGAACCCGCCCCAGAATGATCCGCGAGCGCCCAATCTCGAGCGTCGTATGCTCCACACATTCGAGTGCCGCGTGCGCTTCGCGAATCCGCGGAACTTTCACCTGGCTCGACGGCACCGTCGTCAACCCCGCCATGTCCAGCTCATCCACCTCCGCCGGGAAGTCCGTCGCGCACACGTTCATCTGCCGTAGCAGGTCCTCGGTCACCACGTTCACCACAAACTCGCCGCCGCGCCGGATGTTCCGTGCCGTGTCCTTGGGCACGAAGCCGCCCCCCGGCTTGTCCGTCACGCCGAGGCCTACGACAGGCGGGTCCGTGCAGAGATAGTTGTAGGCGCTGAACGGCGCAGCATTCAGCCGGCCCTCGTCGTTCATGCTTGTGACCAGGGCGATCGGCCGCGGAGCCACCAGCCCGATCAGCAGGTTGTAGATCGTCTTCGGCTTCGTCTCGGCCATCGCAAAGATCATGCTTTCACCCTCTTCCTACAGCAGCAATCGCCTGATCGCATCCCGCACCTGCGGCCAGGCCTTCGACTCCGGATCGACGACATCGAAGTGGTCCGCATCGGCGATCTGCTCAAACGCCACGGTCTCCCCCATCCGATGCCCGCGCGCCGTCCAACGCACCGGCAGCTGCGGCGGAATCTGCCCATCCACGCTGCCTTGCAGCAGCATCTGCGGCACATTCAAGGGCAGTAACTCCCCAGGGTTCCCCGCCCGGTAACGCTCCGGAGCCTGCGCCGGCGTCGCGCGCATAAAGTCCAGCACCTGATGCCGATCCATCGCAAAAATCCCCTTCGCCAGATCGATCGTCATCCGCAAATCGACCACCGCCGCCAGGCCCACGACCCCGCACATCTGCAGCATCTTCTCCGGAGGCCGCAGCGGCCCGCTCTCCGGCACATGCGGCCGGCCAGCCAGCCAGAATGCCAGGTGTCCGCCCGCCGAGTGCCCCACCACCACCACCCGGCCAAGATCGAGCGAGTACATGCTTGCGAGAACCCGCAGAAACCCGTAGCCGAACGCCACATCCTCAAACGTCCCCGGCCATCCTCCGCCAGGCTGGCCCACGCGCCGGTACTCGATCGACCAGCAGGCGATCCCCTCGCGTTTCAGCGCCGCGCAGAGATGGCTGCCGTACTCCAGACCGAACTCCGCACGCCACCAGCCCCCATGCAAAAAAACCACCACCGGAGCCTTCACCCCGGCAGCGGTCACCGGCAACCAAAGGTCCCCAAACTGCGACGCATCTGCGCCATACGGCACCCGATGATCGGCCTTCGGCGGCGTCCGGCTCAGCAGACTACGGGACATCTGACATCAACGCGGGGCCGCGGGGTTCGTCGAAGCTGCAGGCTCCACCGGCATCGTCACAATCACCTCGCCCGGCCGCGTGTAGTGCAGCTCCTCACGCGCCTGGTGCTCGATCGCTCCCGGATCCGACTCCAGCCGCTCCACGTGTCCTTTCAGAGACTCGTTCTCACGGCTCAGCAGCTGCAGCTGCTGCGTCAGCGAGCGCTCACTCTCGCGCTTGGCCTCATACACCGTCAGCCCGTTCGGCCCAAAGACCACGTGATATCCCACCCCGGCGGCCAGCGCAATCGCCAGCACCGTGGCCAGCTTGCGCCACTGCCCGTAGAGGCGGCCGCGCCAAACCAACATCCGCGCAGAAGTTCTATACCCACTCATCGCTCTCTAGTGAACCGGGCCAGCGCTCCGCAGTCAAGTGCAGAGTCCCGCGCAGCCGCACCAAGGTAATGTACGAACCACATTCGTCACCCCGGCGCGCTCTCCTTCGCGCCGTGCAAACCGACCGGACGGCTTGCGCACAAACGCCGCCGCGCCTTGGTATGCTTAAAACCGTCGCCCTTTGAAAGGATGTGCACCGATGCACACAGCCGAGCCGCACCGCACCACCGCTTCCCTTCCCGCACCATCGCTTCGTCTGCAGGCCGAAACCCTTCCCGGCCAGATCCTGATCGCCATCGCCGCCAGCGCCTTCGTCGCGCTCTGCGCCCACGCCTCCGTCCGCATCCCGTTCACGCCCGTGCCCTTCACGCTCAGTGACTTCGCCGTGGTCCTCGTCGGCCTTATCCTCGCTCCGGCGACCGCGCTCGCGGCCATGATGCTCTACCTGCTCGAAGGCGCGCTCGGCTTGCCCGTTTTCAACCCCGGCGGCCTCGGCGGCGTCGCCCAGCTCCTCGGACCCACCGGAGGCTTCCTCTTCGCCTATCCCTTGGCCGCCTTCACCGCAGGCTGGATGCGCCGTAGGCTTCCCGCCAGCTTCGGCGCTAACCTGCTCGCCGCAGCAGCCGCAAGCGCGTTCCTAATGGTCGCTGGCATCTTCTGGCTTGGCAGCCTGCTGCATCTCGCTCCCGGCGTCACGCTGCGGCTCGGCCTGCTGCCCTTCCTGCCCGGACAGGCCATCAAGGTCCTCGCCGCCGGCGGCATCTTCACCTCGCTTCGTCGCTGGCGTCGCGCCTGATCCGCCGCACCGCAGCAGCTCTTCTTCGGCCACGCCTGTCCCGGGTGGCCTTTCGTTTCGTTCCGCCCGCACCCGATTCCTGAAGGACAGCAACACATGAGTTCCGCAACACGAGAGATCCAGGTCGCCCACAGCCCCGACTCCGACGACGCCTTCATGTTCTACGGCCTCGCCACCAGCAAGATCCGCGTCCCCGGCTTCAAATTCGTCCACACCCTCACCGACATCGAAACCCTCAACCACCGCGCCATCGACGAGGCCTTTTTCGACGTCACCGCCATCAGCTTCCACGCCTATCCGTACCTGCAGGACAACTACAGCATCCTGGCCTCGGGCGGCAGCATGGGCGACAACTACGGCCCCATGATCGTCGCCCCGCGCCGCTACACGCCCGACGAGATCCGCCGCCTGCGCATCGCCGTCCCCGGAACCCTGACCACCGCCTATCTCACCCTGAAGCTCTTCGCCCCCGAGATCGAAACTGTCACGGTCGACTTCGACAAGATCATCCCCGCCGTCGCCGCCGGCGAGTTCGATGCCGGCCTGCTCATCCATGAGGGCCAGCTCACCTACGGCAACGACGGCCTCCACAAGATCCTCGACCTCGGCCAATGGTGGCACAGCGAGACGGGCCTGCCGCTGCCTCTGGGCGGCAACGTAATTCGCCGCGCCCTCGGTCCAGAGACCATGCAGATCGTCGCCAGCGCCGTACGCGACTCGATCCAGCACGCGCTCGACCACCGCGAAGAGGCCCTCGGCTACGCCATGCAGTTCGCCCGCGACCTCGACCCCAACCTCGCCAGCCGCTACGTCGGCATGTATGTCAACCAGCGCTCGCTCGACTTCGGCGACGACGGCCGCGAAGCCATCCGCCGCATCCTTGCCATGGGCCATGAGCGCGGCATTATCCCGGTTGAAGCCAAAGTCGACTTCGTCGGCTGACGCATCGCATGGGTCCAGCTATGCTATTCTTATCCCTGTGAATGGAAGCGAAACAAGCTCTCACGGGCCTCGACTCAGGCTCTCAATCACCCTGGACGCGTAGCTCAACTGGCAGAGCATTCGACTCTTAATCGACTGGTTGAAGGTTCGATTCCTTCCGCGTCCACCATTTCTTTCAATAACTTAGCTGATAGAGCGCTTCCTTGTCGGAAACGCGATTCTTTGCCTCTGACATCTCATCCGTGACGACATCACCGTAGATGTTGAGCGTCGTTCCGATGTCTGAGTGCCGCATGAGCTTCTGTTGCAAGGCGACAGAGGTCCCATCCATGTGGACATGTGCCTAGACCATAGCTCCGGGCGTACCTCTCTGCATCCTGCTGAGCTCGGTTGAGTTGTCTTCCTG
>CAXSDM010000164.1:0-1388 GCA_964235575.1 uncultured Acidobacteriaceae bacterium
GTGGGCAGTGCGCTGGTGGCGCTGATCGAGAAGTCGGCTCCGGCGGACGCGCCGCGAGTGGTAGGAAAGTTTATTCAAGGGTTGCGGGCAGGTACTTCAGTATGAGCACGAGGAGCTTTGGACGATGGAGATAGAAGACTGGCGGAAGCAGATCGATGAGATGGACGAGCAGATTGTCGAGCTGATCAGCAAGCGAGCGCAGGCGGCGAAACAAATTGGCCTGCTCAAACGGGAGACGACCTTGCCGGTGTACGAGCCGCAGCGGGAGCGGGATGTGTTTGAGCATGTGAAGCGGATTAATCCCGGGCCGCTCTCCAACGCGGAGATGATGGATGTGTACGAACGACTGATTGACGTCATGCGCACCTTGCAGCGGCGGGATATGTAACCGAAACGGTTCGCGGCAGTGAAATATGTAACCGGGATTGAACTTATCCCAGAACTCGAACGACGGACGGGAAGACGAGCGTGGCGATGATTGTAGTGATGCAGGGCAGTTCGACGACAGAGGATGTTCAGCAGGTAATCGAGCGGATGGTCGAGCTCGGGTTCAATGTGCACCGGACCACCGGGGTAGATCAGATCATTCTTGCCGGGGTAGGCAGCCCGAGCCACTTCGATGTGGCGGAGTTTAGCGTGCTGCCGGGCGTGTTTGAGGCGTACCGAATCTCTTCGCCGTACAAGCTGGCGGGGCGCAGCTTTCGGCCGGAGGGGACGCGGATTACGTTTCCGAACGGCGTCGTTGTCGGCGGCGAGCAGGTGACGATGATGGCGGGGCCGTGCTCGGTGGAGAGCCGGGAGCAGATTCTAACGAGTGCGAAGCTGGCCGCGAAGGCCGGGTGTCAGTTTTTGCGCGGGGGAGCGTTCAAGCCGCGCAGCTCGCCCTATAGCTTTCAGGGCATGGGGCTTGAAGGGCTAAAGCTGCTGCGCGAGGTGACGGACGAGACGGGTCTGCTGGTGATCACGGAGGTGATGGAGATCTCGCAGATCGAGCTGATGCTTCCGTACATCGATTGCTTCCAGGTGGGCGCGCGCAATATGCAGAATTTCAATCTGCTGCGGGAGCTGGGGCATGTGCGCAAGCCGGTGCTGATGAAGCGCGGGATCGCGGCGACGATCGAAGAGGTGCTGCTCTCGGCGGAGTACATTTTGTCCGGCGGCAACTATGAGCTGATGCTGTGCGAGCGCGGCATTCGGACGTTTGAGACGTATACGCGGAATACGTACGATGTTTCGGCGATCCCGGTGCTGAAGAAGCTGACGCATCTGCCGGTGTTTGGCGATCCTTCACATGGTGTGGGCAAGCGGGAGTTTGTGCCGGCGCTGGCCTTGGCGAGCGTGGCGGCGGGGGCGGATGGATTGCTGCTTGAGATGCACCCGAATCCGGA
>CAXSDM010000164.1:1488-5141 GCA_964235575.1 uncultured Acidobacteriaceae bacterium
ACGAAGGGCGACAATTCGGAGCTGGCTGCGATCGTGGAAGCGGCACTGCTCTCGACGCGAGGGCTGACGCTGTGATGCGGCGCGTGGTGATTGTCGGGACGGGGCTGATTGGGGCTTCAGTGGGGCTGGCGCTGCGGCGGGCGGAGTTTGCGGGCAAGATCACGGGCATCGACCAGAGCGCGGAGGAGGGCGCGGCGGCGGTGCGCATGGGCGCGGTCGACTATGCGGTGGTGAGCGAGTATGAAGCCGTGGCGGCGTGTGTGGAAGCCGATGTGATTGTGCTGGCGGTGCCGGTGCTGGGGATTCTGGACTGGATGCAGCGGCTGGCGCCGGTGCTGGGGCCGGGGCAGCTGGTGACGGATGCGGGGAGTACGAAGCTGGCGATTGCGGATTTTGCGGGGCCGCTGTTTGGGGGGGCGGGACAGGCGCGATTTTTACCGGGACATCCGATGGCTGGCAAGGAGTCTGGCGGCGCGAAGCGGGCGGAGGGGACACTCTTTCATGGGGCGATGTGGTTATTTACACCAATGGGCGAGACGGGTGAGCTGGAGCGCGTGTGGCGGGGCTGGGTGGAGCGGTTTGGCGCGCGCGCGATGGACCTCGATCCGGCGCGGCATGACCGGATCTGCGCTTCGGTAAGCCATTTGCCGCAGATGCTTTCAACCGCGTTAAGCGCGATGTTTGCCGACGAGTTTGCGGAGGCTCCGGAGCTGGCCAGCGACTTTGAGGCGATCGGCGGGCGGGCGTTCCGGGAGATGACGCGGCTGGGGGCGAGTCCGTACAGCATGTGGCGGGATGTGGCGTTTACGAACACGGAGCCGTTGGCGGCGGCGCTGCTGGCGCTCGAGCAGCGGCTGGCGCATATGCGCGAGAATCTGAAGACGCCGGAGCTGCGGGAGGAGTTCGCCAAGGCGAATGCGTTTCGTAGCTCCCACTCATCGCGGTGAGGCTGCGATGAATGGGGCGCAGAGAATTTTTTCACAAAAGCCTGCACAGAAGAATCAGGCGGGATGGACGTGCGTTGCCTCGGCGGATGGCCAGGGTGGTAGAGCCTCAAAGGCGGGCCGGGCGAAGAAGTAGCCCTGCATGCGCGAGATGCCTATGTCGCAGAGCACCTGCATCTCCTGTTCCTGCTCGATGCCCTCGGCGATGACGGTGATGCCGAGCTCGGCGGAGACCTGGGCGATGGACCGCACGATGGAGCGGCTGGCAGGGCGCTGGTGAAGGTTCTGGATGAGGGCGCGGTCGATCTTGATCAGGTCGGGCTGGAAGACGGAGAGCAGGCTGAGCCCGGAGTGGCCTGCGCCGAAGTCGTCGATGGCGATGCGGAGGCCGTGTCTTTTGTACTCGGTCATGATGTTGCTCAGATGCTCCTGGCTGTGGACCTTTTCTACCTCCGTGACTTCAAAGATGAGCCGCTGGAGCGGAAAGCCGGCTTCGTTGGCGGCTTGAAAGGTGCGGCGCAGGCATTGGGCCGGCTCATAGACGGCGTTGGGGAAGAAGTTGATGCTGAGATCGGCGCCTGTGGCGAGGATGCCGAGACGCGAGGAGATGTGGATCGCCTTCTCGCGGCAACGCTGATCGAAGGCGTAGCGATTGTTATGCAGAGTCTTCTCTAGAACGTTACTGACGGGTTCGCCCTGTGGACCTCGCGTCAGGGCTTCATAGGCGAGGACGCGTTTGGCCTGCACATCCACGATGGGCTGAAAGGCCATCGAGAACTCGATCTTGGGTCCTATATTGCAGAGCTTGCAGTTCTCGCCATCGTGGGTGGCCGCCGGGCTGTGCGCCGGCGCATCTACCCCGTTCCGCGCGAGCGGATGTTCCTGTCTCTTCATGATCGGGTGCCCTATCTCCGTTCGATACTCGGCGTCACTATCGTATGCCTGGAGACGGCCAGAATGTCATGTGCATGACATAGGCGGCTGCCTTTCGCAGAGCTGTTTCATCAGGTCAACGGGTTAGCGCCGCTGAGCCCTCGATGGATTCAATGCGCGATCAGTTCTTCGGGGGCAGGCTTGGCGGCTTTGGTGGGCAGGCGCATGAGGAAGGGCAGCGGGGTTAGGCAGAAGATAGCGGCGGCGAGCACGAAGAAGGCGTTCTGGTAGGCCAGCATGGAGGCTTGCCGTTGGAGCTGCGAATAAGCATAACCGACGGCCATCTGCATGGATTGAGCCGCGCTCATACCTTCGTTGCGGAAGATGCGAGCGACGGCGCTGAGATAGCCGGTGTACTGGCTGGAACCGGGGACGGTGTTCATGGCGAGCTGATGCTGATGCGTCTGCGAGGTGCGGGCGAGGAAGGTGGTGAGCAGGGCGGTGCCGGCAGAGCCGCCGAGATTGCGCGCGAAGTTGGAAAGGCTGGAGATCTGGTTGGATTTGGAGCGCGGAACGCCGACGTAGTTCAGGGTGGAGATGGGGATGAAGACGAAGGGCAGACCGATGACCTGGAGCATGCGCCAGAGAGTGATGGTGCCGAAGGAGCTATCGAGCGAAAGGCGGGTAAGGTTATACAGCCCGGCAGCGACGGCGATGTAACCGAGCGAGACCATGAGACGAGGGTCTATCTTTCCCAAGCTGCGGCCGGCCAGGGCCATGAAGAAGATAAGGATGAAGCCGCCGGGCGAGAGCACTTCTCCGGCCCGTTCGGCGGTGTAGCCAAGGAGAGTTTGCAGATACTGAGGGATGAGGACGGTGGACCCGAAGAGGACCATACCAAGGATCAGTTGAAGGAAGATGGCGGTGCCGAAGTTGCGGTTCTTGAGCA
The DNA here is from genome assembly GCA_964235575.1 of uncultured Acidobacteriaceae bacterium. Classification (GTDB taxonomy): domain Bacteria; phylum Acidobacteriota; class Terriglobia; order Terriglobales; family Acidobacteriaceae; genus Edaphobacter. The sequence goes on from CAXSDM010000164.1 coordinate 4,255, forward strand.
GCTTGAGGTCGACGATGGGATCGGGGTGACGCCACTCCCAGATAACAAAGGCGGTGAGCAGGACGAGGGCGGTCACGGCGACGTTGCGGATGGTGGGGTCGCCGAACCAGTCTTTTTCCTGGCCTTTGTCGAGGAAGAACTCCAGGCAACCGACGCCGGAGGCGACGAGGGCGAGGCCGGTGAAGTCGATGGGGAGCTTGAGTTTGGTGCGCGCTTTGAGTTGCGGCGGATCTTCGACCATGCGGTTGGAGAGCCAGAGCGAGAAGAGGCCGATGGGCAAGTTGATGAAGAAGATCCAGTGCCAGTTGAAGTTGTCGGTGATGAAGCCGCCGAGCGTAGGACCGACGGCGGGGGCAACGACGACGGCCATGCCATAAAGGGCGAAGGCCTGGCCGCGTTTTTCCACGGGGAAGGTATCGGCGATGATGGCCTGCTCCGAGGGCGCGAGGCCGCCGCCGCCGATGCCTTGCAGGATGCGCGCGAGAATAAGCAGCGGCAAGGTGGGCGCCAGGCCGCAGAGTAGGGAACAAGCAGTGAAGACCGCGACGCAGGTCATGTAGAAGCGCTTGCGGCCGATGCGGTTGGAGATCCAGCCGGAGATAGGCAGGACGATGGCGGAGCTGACGAGATAGCTGGTGAGCACCCAGGTGGCTTCGTCCTGCGAGGCGCCGAGCGAGCCGGCAATGTGCGGCAAGGCGACGTTGGCGATGGAGGTGTCGAGGGTCTCCATGAAGGTGGCGAGGGTGACGGTGAGCGCGATGGCCCAGGGATTGTACCTGGGCTTCCACTCGGCTTCGTCGTGCGGGGTGTCACTCATATCAGCTTGCTGATAGAGTATCAGCAAGCTGATATGGGTGGCGTACAACAAAAGGGGCGGCCCGGGTCAA
>CAXSDM010000165.1:0-1618 GCA_964235575.1 uncultured Acidobacteriaceae bacterium
CCCTTTGCCCCTATCTGCCAAAAGCCCACCCGCCCACCTCCAGCATCACAACCCCACATGGAAACGTTCCTCAGCGGCGGCAAGCCCATCCGCCTCCACATCACCCAACCCTCCACGCCCGGTCCGCACCCCGCCATTGTCCTCCTGCATGGCTCGGGCGGCGGCGTCAGCTTCTGGCTCGACCGCATCGCGCCCATGCTCTCCCGGCTCGGCGTCCTCGTCTACGCCGTCCACTACTTCGACCGCACCGGGACCGACCGAGCCACGCCCACCATGCTCACCGACGGCGTCCACGTCCCGCTCTGGCTCTCGACCGTCCGCGACGCCGTCGCCCACATCCGCTCCCAGCCCGTCGTCGACCCGCGCCGCGTCGCCCTCGTCGGCGTTTCGTTGGGCGCCTTCCTCTCGCTCGCCCTCGGCTCCGAACCCAACTCCGGCATCCGCGCCATCGTCGATATCTCCGGCGGCCTCGTCCCTCCCTACGACGCCCAGGCCAGCCCCAGCTTCCCACCCACCCTCGTCATTCACGGCAACGCCGACACAGTAGTCCCCGTCACCCTCGCCCACGCGCTTCAGACCCGGCTCTCCGCCCTCCGCATCCCCCACGAGCAGCTCCTCCTCCCCGGCGAAGGCCACTGGTTTTCCGCGCCCGCCCAGCTCCGCATCCTCGGCGCGGTCGCTGCCTTCCTTGGCCGCGAGCTTGGACAGCGCATCCAACCTTCAGTCCAGCCCTGAGCTGTTTTCGCCCAGCCCGAGAGCCACCGCACGCCCGGAGACCCGACCCATGTCCTTCCTGCTTCTCGTGGTCGCTTTGGCGGCCGGTGTCGCCAATCCCTTCCAGTCCGGCCTCAACGCCGAGCTCAACAAGCAGCTGGGCAAGCCGCTCTGGGCCACGCTTTCGGTCTACGCCACCAGTCTGGCCACCCTCCTGCTCATCCAACTCTTCGTCCGCCAGGCAATACCCACGGATCGCATCAACAACGTCCCTTGGTGGGCCTGGCTGGGCGGCGCGGTCAGCATCATCTCCACCATCATCGGCCTCACCATCGCCCAGAAACTCGGTTCCACCCTTTTCACCGGAGCCAGCCTGAGTGCCTCGCTCGTCACCTCCGTGCTGCTTGACCAGTTCGGCCTCGTCGGCTTCAAGCAGCACACAGCCTCTCCAGGACGCCTGGTCGGCTGCGGCCTGCTTTGTGCTGGAGTATGGATGGTCGCCCGCTTTTAGAGCGTCTTCCAGCCGAGACGATCGAACCTCGACAGTCGCATCGCCTGATTGCACCGGCAGCGGAGATCGACTCGGGCCACCCACCTAAGCACGAACCGCCTTCTCCCCGCCGCGCATCGACGAAGCAGCCGACCTCTCGCGCACAGCCAGCACCGTTGCCACGTTTGCCTCCACCCAGCTTGTCAGCGCCTGCATCCGCGTTGCACCCTCTAGGCCCAGCTTCGTCAGGCTGTACTCCACCTTCGGCGGCACAGTCGGATACACGGTCCGCAACACCAGGCCGTCTCGCTCCAGCGCCTGCAGAGACTGCGCCAGCATCTTCTCGCTGACACCTCCGATGCGCCGCGCCAACTCGCTGAACCGATGCGTCCGCTCCAGCAAAACCACCAGGAT
>CAXSDM010000165.1:1718-5116 GCA_964235575.1 uncultured Acidobacteriaceae bacterium
GTTACCGGAGCCACAGGAAAGCTTGGCCACCACGTCATCCAGGCACTCCTCACCCAAGTCCCCGCGTCGGAGATCGCCGCCGTCGTCCGCGACCCAGGCAAAGCCGCTGGCCTCGCCGCCCTCGGAGTGCAAATTCGGCCAGCCGACTACTCCAAGCCGGAGACCCTTGATCCCGCCTTCGCCGGTGGCGACAAACTCCTGCTCATCTCCTCCAACGACCTCGCCCAGCGCATCCCGCAGCAGCAGGCCGTCGTCGACGCCGCCAAGCGCGCCGGCATTCGCCTGCTCGCCTACACCAGCATCCTTCGCGCCGACACCTCGTCCCTCTCGCTCGCCAACGACCACGAAGCCACCGAAACCTACATCCGCGCCTCCGGCATCCCGTTCGTTTTCCTGCGCAACGGCTGGTACCTCGAGAACCACACCGAGACACTGGCGCCCGCGCTCGAACACGGAGCTATCCTCGGCGCCGCCGCCGAAGGTCGCTTCTCCTCCGCCACCCGCAAAGACTACGCCGAAGCCGCAGCCGCGGTCCTCGCCACCGAGCAGCACGCCAACCGCATCTACGAACTCGCCGGAGACAGCTCCTACACGCTCACCGAACTGGCCGCCGAGGTCGCCCAACAGGCGCACAAGCTGGTCGTCTACCGGAACCTGCCCGAGCCGCAGTACGAGGCCGCGCTCACCGGCTTCGGCCTGCCCGCACCTCTTGCCGCGATGCTCGCTCAATCCGACGCTGGAGCCGCTCAAGGTGAGCTCGAAAGCGAATCTAAGGATCTCCACACCCTGATCGGCAGGCCCACCACCACGCTCTCCGAAGCCGTCGCCTTCGCCGTCAACGCCTAACCAAAGCTGCTTCGGCCAGCCCGGACCGGCCGAAGCAGTTCCTTACTCCACCTCGTGCAATCCCCTGCCGAGCGCTTCCAAATCCCGTTCCGCATGGCTCTGCCGCACATAAAGATCCAGTTCCTGATACCGCCGCTGAAAAGCCTCATCCATCGCCAGGGGCACCGGTCCCAGCGCCCGCGGCAGCCGCCGTAGCACATCTGTACACGCCTGCTCCGCCAGGTGCCGCACCGTCAGCGCCCTCACCCGCGCATCCGCACCGGCATCTCCACCCGCATCGATCTCCCGCCCCGCCGCATCCAGGTACGCACCCAGCGCCCACACATCGGCACGCATCGCGCCCAGGTGCGCCAGCGTATGCGCATCCTGCCGCGATGTCCGCATGGCCATCTCGACCAGCCCCGCCGCGCCACCCGCCCAGCACGCCGCCGGACCGCACGCGCCATGCCAGAAGCCCGGCCGCCCCGTATACCATCCCGGCCCGCAGATCACGCCTTCCGCCGCGACCGGCACTGCGTTGAACCGCCCGGCAGCCGTCCGCGTCTCGCGAAACGCCTCGGTCTTCCACCCCGAGCCATCAAATACAACCCGGTCCGCATGCGCCCGCACGTCCACCTCAACCAGCAAAGACTCCGGCGCCCCGGCCGTGACTAGCGCCCGATCGACGAGCCCGGCCCCGCTCAGCCACGCCTTACCGCCACTCAACGCAAAGCCGCCTCCCGGCTCAGCCGCAAGTTGGAGCGCCTGCCCCGGCTTTTCCGCCGCCCAAACCCCATACAGCGCGCCCGGAGCCGCCGCCCGCCCCGCTTCCGCCAGAATCGCCACCGCATCCCAATGCGCCTCCGCCAGCCGCGCCAGCGAGAGGTCCTCCCGTCCAATCTCCATCAAACGCCGGTGCCGCTGCGCCGTTCTACCCGCGCCCGGCAGCGGCAAAGCATCTTCCACCAACTCGCGCATCCGGCGCAGCAGTTGCTCGCCCGTCAAGCCACGGCCTCGTTGTGCGCCGCCAGCGCCTCCGCGAACCCCCGCGGCGCCCGCCCCGTCCGCCGGCCGCTGGTGACCACCTTCAGACGCCCCATCGCCGTTCGCCGACAGCCGGAACTTCCCAACCGGTTCCAAAGGTCGTGATCTTCCGCCGTCGTCAGCGGACTCCACCCACCCGCGCGCAGGTAAGCGTCCGCCCGCACGCCCAGGTTCGCTCCATGCACGTGCGGATGCGTGCCATCCTCGTGAATGATGTAACTCTCCCGAAAGCGCCGCTCGACACCCGCGTCATGCTCGCCAAAGTGATCCACATCGACGATCCCGGTCAGCGCCTCCACGCCCGCCTCGGCCAGCGCGAGTTGATCCGCCAACCAGTCCTCCGGAACCACGCAATCCGCATCAGTATTCGCAAGCCAGCACTGACATAAATCGCCGCGGTACGCTGCCAAAGCCGCCGAAGCCGCGGCCGCGCGCGCCAGACCCACGCACCCGGCATCGATTTGGATCACCTGTCCATGCCCATGCAGAAGACCTTTCGCCAGCCGCGCCGTTTCGTCCCAGGAGCGATCCACCGCGACCACGATATCCGCAGTCACGCGCTTCGGCAGACCGGCACGCGCGCGCAAAACCGAGCGCAAACACCTCGGCAGCAAATCCTGCTCATTGCAGGCCGGAATCAATACGCAGACATGCCAACTCGCGCCCGTCACAGTCGCGTCCACCGATCCAGCCGAAAGCCGGCGTGCCGCTCGGAGTGATCAAGCCTCAAGTCGTCCAGCGATCTCAGAACCTCATGCACCTCGTCTCCACTCAGCCGATGATCCTTCGAGCGCCCCAGCCAGTGCACGCCCACCATCCACCCTCCCGGCACGAGCTTCTCCACCAGGGCGGCCCCGCACCGCGCCAGTTCGCGACGCTCGAGATAGTAACCAATCTCACTGAGCACAACTAGATCGAACTCCGTCTCAGGCAGCGGGTCGACGAGCGAGCCAATCTGAACGCGTACATTCTTGAGGCCTGCGCACCGAGCCTGCGCCGCCTTTACCGCCGTAGCTGAAAGGTCCACGGCATCCACCCAATCGCACACTCGCGCCAGCCGCTCGGTCAGCACGCCCACCGAGCATCCAGGCTCGAAGCCATGCCGGAAACGCCGGCCGGCAATCGCCCGCAACGTTACGTCGTACCGCTCGAGTTCATAGGCCGAGCCACCGAAGTTCCACGGGTCGGCGCTCTCCTGATACTTGCGCTCGAAAAACTCCGTACTGGACGGGTCAATTGTGGATGGCTCAATCATCGTCGTACCAGGAAAACTTCAAACGCCCGCTGTGCCGGACCCAGCAACTCCGGAGGCAGCACCGGGCCGCCGCCATCCCGCTCCAGCTGCGAACGATGACACGCCAGCGCCTCCGTCTTTGCCCGCAGCAACTCTTCATCCAGCGGAAACATCGCCAGGTTCAATCCTGCAAGCGTCCGCGGTGTGCCGCGATGCCACGTCCAAAAAAAATAAGAGATGAGCCGAGCGCCCGTGCGCCCCGCCGCCTCTGCCGCCGCGCGTCCGCAGGCTTCGT
>CAXSDM010000166.1:0-5071 GCA_964235575.1 uncultured Acidobacteriaceae bacterium
ACACCGGCGCCGTTTTACGAGTGGTGGGTCGACTCGCATCCGCCGATCTGGCTGCGCGCGGCGTTTGCGGCGCGGTATGATCCGTGGGCAGCGGGAGAAGCGCCGAAGTATTTTCTGAAGGAGAAGCCGTGAGCGACTGTATCTTTTGCAGGATTGGCGCGGGAGAGATCCCGGTACAGGCGGTGGCGGAGGACGAGCTGTCGAAGGCGTTTCCGGACGCGCATCCGCAGGCGCCGACGCACCTGCTGGTCATCCCCAAGCAGCATTACGCGCACGTAGAGGAGGTCCCGGCAGAGCTGCTGGGCCATTTACTGCGTGTGGCGGCCAGGCTGGGCGAGAGCCGGTTGCCGGGTGGACACCGGATCATCATTAACACGGGGGAGGATGGCGGCCAGACCGTGCACCACCTTCACCTGCATGTGCTGGGCGGACGGCCGATGAGCTGGCCGCCGGGGTAGAAGGCGGGAACGCGGATCAGGAAAGCGAATGGGACGAATATAAGAGCAAAATCGATTACAAGTTCCGCCCTTGCAACTTGTATCCGTTCGTCCGCGTTACTGGTTATAGTTCAGCTCTTCCACTTCCTCGATGCCGTAGCGCCGAAGCAGGTTGGGCAGGTTCTGGGAGAAGGCGGCGCGCGGCATGACTGTGTCGCAGCCGGCCTCGACCGCCTTGGCCTTCAGATCGCCTTGCAGGTGCGAGAGGAAGCCGATGATGGAGGTCGTCTTCTTGAGCTTGGTCTTGAGCTTGGGAATCAGCGTCATCGGCTTGGCATTGGCGTTGTTCAGGTCGAAGACGATCAGGCCCGGACGATCGTCTTCGGAGGCATCGGTGAGCGCCGCGATCTGCTCTTTTTCGTTCTTCGCGAAGGCTACCTTGACGCCCAGCTTGCGGGCGGTCTCGGAGATTTTAGCGATGAAGAAGAGATCTTCAATGAAGAAGTAGATCTTGGTGGGCGCGTCGGCTGCGATCGGAATGGCGCGGCCCTGCGAGTAGTCGATGGGCTGCGAGTCGCTCTGGTGATAGGAGCGCGAGCGCCCTCCGCCGTGTCCGTTGCCGTTGCCGTAGGGATCGATGGTGGCCGGCGGCGTTTCGAAAACATTTCCGTTAGTGGCGCGGTAGCTGTGGTCCATGGGTCCGACGAAGCCCCCGCGGGAACCGCTTCCCCCGCTGCGCTGCTTGCCGCCGCTGCTGAAGCCGCCCTTGCGCTTGAAGCTGCTATTGCCGGGCTGGTGGGTGTCTGGGCCGCGGAAGCTGCTGGGGCCGGCGCTGCTCTGGCCGGCGCTGCCGTGCGCGCTGCTCGTGAAGGAGCCTTCCCCGGCCGGACGCGGGCGGTCGCGATCGCGAAACTTCTTTTTCCAGCGCTTGGTTCCGGGCGCTCCGTTTAACTGGCCGCCGCTGCCGTTGGCCTGGTTGGCCGCGCCGTTCCCGGCTTGGGGGCCGGAGAAGCTGCGGCCCTGAGGATAACTTTGACTATTGCTGGTACGCATCGGCGGATTGACTGGCGCGGGCGCCTCACCGGCCATGACGCTGATCGTTGCCGAGGGTTCGATGTCGGCTCCGTCTGCGCTGTTCTGGCCGGATGCACCTCCCGGTGCGCCGGCTTCGCTGCCTTTTCCTTTGCGCTTGCGCCGGCGCCGGCGGCTGCTTTTGGATTGGCCCATGCCGTGCGGAACGCGCTGTCCGCTTTCATCCAGCTCGTACCCGCCCTCGTAAGCGCCATTTCCGGAGCCCGATTCGGAGCTGTCTTCCCGTGCTGCCGCCGGTGCGGAGGGCTGCACCGGTGATTCTGTCACGCTCTGTTCTGAACTCATGCTTCCGTTTCCTCTTGCCTGACGCCAGGAGCTGGCGCGCTTTTCTGCGTTCGTACGCGTGGATGTTCCGGAATTCTGCGGCGCGACGCTCGAGAGAGCGCAGGCTTGCTGTCCGGGGTGTCCATGTACGAACTCAAGTCTTTGGATTTCCGAATTCGAAGATCAACCGATCTACTCCAGATCAAATTCGCCCCGGCCTGAACGGCCTCCGGTGTTTGCTGCAGGTCCGCGGGAACTTGCGCCGTCTACTACGAAACCTGCGCGCCACCCCGGATAACGCTCTTTCCGCCGTCCTTGCCTGCCGTTTCGGTTCGCGGCACCTACTAGAGGCATCCAGGAGCAATCGTGTATCTCAGCCAACGAGCTTCAACGAAACCCTGCCGCTCATGCTGTCACTCCGGCCTTGAGTCGTCCCAAGTGTGGGCCGGTTCCCTGCGGACTGCTCAGCTCCAAGGGGGGCGTACAGCCCAGTTCCAAGGAACGGACCCTTACGCGATTCCAAGCCTACCACCCGCTCTGCCTGCTTGCAAATCAATTCTATACACGTCCGCTCGCCTGAATGACGAACCCGCTTCCGCACGGTCAGCCGTGAGTTCAAAAAAGCTTCTTCTGTTGGGTAGACGACAAACGCTTTCAGAGAAACGCATAATCATAGATCTGCGGGCAACAGCAGCACTCGCAAATTGCCCGGTCAGCACGCACATCTCAGAGCAATCCGAGGACTCGAATGGCACAGTTCAAAGGACAAGTGAAGTGGTTCAACAACGCAAAAGGTTTCGGGTTTCTGGGCCGCGACGGCGGTCCGGACGTTTTTGTGCATTACTCCTCCATTCAGCGCGACGGATACCGCAGCCTGAAGGAAGGGGACGAGGTGGAGTTTGATGTTATCCAGGGAGTGCAGGGCCCTCAAGCCGATAAGGTGATGGTGCTTCCGACCTCTTAATGGACCTGATTGGGAAACTCTCCCCAGTTCAGCGGCGATCCCTCCATCAATCCCACGCCCTGCAGAAACTGGACCGTACTGCGCGCGCTTCCGAAGAAAACGTAGCGGCAGCCGCGCATGACGGTGCGCTCAAAGGAGATCGGCCGCCCGCTATACTCCAGAATGCAGTCGATGAAGGTGCAGTCGACGAAGTGCGTGTCGTCGATGGAAACGGAAAGTCCTTCTAATTTCTGCTGCTGGATGGTCTGCACTGATACTCCTGAAGACTTTGGTCTGCGTGCGCTCCGACGAATGTCGAATCCTTCCTCTATAGAACACCGCTGTAAGCCATTTGGATGTACTCCTTTTGTGGCACGAAGGTAACTTTCCCGTGACGTCTGGAAGCGAAGCGTTCGGTTCCATCAGAAGGGTGCCGGCGCGAAGCTTAGCTTCCCCTAAACCGGAGACGGCCACACCGTGTGCAGGGTGGCCGCCGGAAACAGGTGCGTGTGCAATGGCCAGTCGCTGGCCTCCATAAAGCCCGAACGCTACAGGATTGCGATCGGTAGTACATGCGGCTGCGGCTTCTGTTGAGCGCATACCGTGTGCGAGGCGGGAGCAGGACGCCCGGATGTGTTCGCCTGCAGAGAAGTGGCAGCAAGTTAGGGGCCAAAGCACACGCGCTGAAATGCCCCAGAAAACCTGGGTCTGAAGCTCAGGTGCGTCACGGACACTCCAGAAATAGGAAAAGGCGGGCGCGAAGTTTCCATTTTCGGTAGCTCCCGCCGACTGCCGTCGTTGACCCTCCCTGACGCTCCGCCTATAATTTGGGTTGGATGCAGTTCCTTCGCTCGACGCGCTCCGTTTTCGGTTCCTGCCGCCAGGCAAGGAGAGATTTGCGGCTCGCGGCCGGAAAGGTCTGGTTTGCGTCCGAGCCGGCAACTCGCATTCCGGCTTAGGATTCTGGGCTTGAGATTCGCCTGGGTTCCAGAGGATCAGCTCCGCTGGGTCCAGTTACGGTCTTGCGCTTTGAAAGTCCAAGTACAGGAATCGCAGGAACGGAACAGGCTGTTCCAAAGAAGTAGATTCAGGGAACGATTCGGAACCGGATCCTCCTCCTCATCGCAGATCAAGGAGCACCAAACCTCGTATGAACCGTACTTTCTCTCTCCTGACCGCGCTGGGCGCAGGTCTTGCCCTCGTCCCGCTCGCTTCCGCGCAGGCTCCTGCCGCGGCCACCGCATCTCCGGCTGCTGCCGCGCCGGCCGCCGATGCGAAAATTGCCTTGGTGAACTTTGAACAGGTGGTGCTGGCCTCAAACGAAGGCCAGGTGGTGACGGCGAACACCCAGAAAAAATACGAGCCGAAGAAGAATGAGATCGAGCGCGAGTCGCAGGAGGTCGATGCGAAGAATAAGGCGCTGCAGGCCGCGCCGGCGACGCTCTCGGACGCCGACCGCGCGACGCGTCTGCGCGAGATCGATACTGCTTCGAAAAAGCTGAACCGTGACGCCGAGGATGCCTCGACCGCCTATAACGCCGACCTGACGGAGGCGTTGCAGAAGGTTGCGCAGAAGGTCGCGGTGACCGCGAAAACGTATGCCCAGCAGCAGGGATATACGATTCTGCTGGATGTTTCGAGCCAGAGCTCGAATGTACTTTGGGCGCTGCCTTCGACCGATGTCTCGCAGGCGATTGTGGATAGCTACAACAAGTCTTCGGGTGTCTCCGCGCCGCCGCCGCCATCGCCTCGTCCGGCAGCTGCGCGGCCGGCTGGTGCAGGAGCTACGAAGCCTCCAGCGCGGTAACGCGGATACGACGGAGAACACGGATAAGGGCGGATCAGACTCAGAGGTGTGAGTCGGGTCCGCCCTTTCGCTGTTTTGAGACAAAAGACAAGTACGGGGATTCTGGCTTTGCCAAAATGACGGCAAATTGGAGGTTTACTCTTCGCCGACCTTGAGGACGGCCAGGAAGGCTTCCTGCGGGATGTCGACTTTGCCGATCCGCTTCATGCGCTTCTTGCCTTCCTTTTGCTTGTCGAGGAGCTTGCGCTTGCGGCTGATGTCGCCGCCGTAGCACTTGGCAATGACGTTTTTGCGGATGGCGGTGACGGTCTCGCGCGCGATGACCTTCGAGCCGATGGCGGCCTGGATGGCGACCTCAAACATCTGGCGGGGGATGAGCTCGCGCATCTTCGAGACGAGGGCGCGGCCGCGTTGCTGGGCAAAGTCGCGGTGGATGATGACGGAGAGCGCGTCGACGGGGTCGCCGCCGATGAGGATGTCCATCTTGACCATGGGCGAGATCCAGGTGCCGGAGAGCTGGTAGTCGAG
>CAXSDM010000167.1:0-4973 GCA_964235575.1 uncultured Acidobacteriaceae bacterium
AGAGCGGCCAGATCCTGGTCGACGGCATCGACATCCGCCAGCAGGACCTGACCGCTCTCCGCCGGCGCTTCGGAGTCGTTCTGCAGGACCCGTTCCTCTTCTCCGGAACCATCACCGACAACATCCGCCTCGGGACATCTTCCATAGGCGAGAAGAGAGTCGAGCAAGCCGCCGACGAGGTCAACATAGGCGACTTCATCCGCTCACTTCCCCTCGGCTTCAACGAGCCCGTCCGGGAACGCGGCGCCGGCCTCTCGACCGGTCAGAAGCAGCTCATCAGCTTCGCCCGCGCCTTGGCGCACGATCCCGGCATTCTCATCCTCGATGAGGCCACCAGCTCCGTAGACACCGAAACCGAGCTCCGCGTCCGCCTCGCCTTATCGCGCATGATCACCGGCCGCACCTCGGTCCTGATCGCCCACCGCCTGTCCACCATCCAGTCCGCGGACACGATCCTCGTCATGCATAAGGGCCAGCTCCGCGAGCAGGGCACCCACCAGGAACTTTTAGCCCTGCACGGCCTCTACTACAAGCTCTACCAGCTCCAATACCAGGACCAGGAACTCTCCCAGGCGGCCACGGTTTAGCTGTGCGTCACCTCACCTCTACTCAGAAAGAATGTATTCCGAGCGACTCTACTTACAACAATGCGACCTTGTCGTGCTTAAGGCTAAAATAGAAAACGGAATGAGAGGACGCTTGCGGGCAGACAGTTATGCGGCGAAGTTGGAGAAAAAAAGAGTCTGGCGGCTCCAATCTTCCGCCGGCCGCCTTCTGGTCTCACTCGCAGCGCTCATTCTGCTCTTGATGCCGTGGACAGAACATTATTGGACTTTCGATGGATTTCTTCACGGACACCCAGATCTGGAACTAAGCCTTCTCTCCATCGTGACCATGTTCTGTCTGTTACTGTTACTCGCGTCGATGGCAAAGCATGGCTGGTCGTTCTTTCTCGCGTTCAGGAGATGGTTCAATCTCGTCTTTGACAAGGCCGACCTGATTGCCCGGCTTCCCTTTTGCGGCTTCCGCTGTGACTCTCCCGGCGAGCCAAAGCGATCCCCCGCTTTAGGCTTCTACAACCTGCCTCTTCAAATATGATAGACCTCTCTCTGCCTGTCTGAGGAGACGGCTTTGTTAGCCTCTCTTAGCCTTGTGCAAGCCAGATCGGCCCTTATACGGCGAACGCTGGAGAGAAAATTGCGAAAATCTGACGTGCTTCATGCTTGGTCCACGATTCTGGCTGGACGCGCCCCCTCGCTTTCGATCGAAATCACAAAGGAATGCCCTCTGCGTTGCCCCGGCTGCTATGCCTTCGACGCAGCCCATCTCGGCAGCGATACCCTGCTGCGCCAGCTCTCCGACTTCAAGGGTGAGGAGTTGGTGACGCGCATCCTCTCACTTCTCGACGAGTTGAAGCCGCTCCATGTTTCGCTCGTTGGCGGGGATCCCTTCGTGCGCTATCGCGAGTTGGAGCAGCTCATTCCACAAATCGAGGCCCGTGGCATCCACACTCAGGTCGTCACCAGTGCGTTCCGTGTCATTCCGCCAGAGTGGAAGAAATATAAGAAGTTGAACATCGTCGTCTCGATAGATGGTTTGCAGCCGGAGCACGATGAGCGGCGCAAGCCCGCAACCTACGAGCGAATATTGAAAAATATACTCGGCTCTCATGTGACGATTCACTCCACCATCACCTCTCAAATAGCGTCGCGCCCCGGCTACCTGGAGGAGTTCCTGACCTTCTGGAGCGCCAACCCAGCAATCCGCAAGATTTGGTTCAGCCTGTTCACTCCTCAGATCGGAGCAACCGATCCGGAGATTCTGACGCCCACGCAACGTCTGCTCGTCATGAACGAGCTGCGCCGGCTGCGGCCACTCTTTCCTAAACTGGATATGCACGAGATCGTCATCGATGAGATGGCCACACCTCCGGCGAGTCCTGAAGAGTGTATCTTTGCACGGACAACCGAAACGATCTCGGCTGATCTGAAGACGCAGATCACGCCCTGTCAGTTCGGCGGCAATCCGGACTGCTCCCAATGTGGCTGCATCGCCTCCATGGGACTCGCAGCCGTCGGGCATTATCAAGTAGTTGGCGGACTCACAGCTGGTCATCTGTTCATGGCTTCAGACCGCTTCGGAAAGGCTTTCCGAAAGCTGAGAAGCTCTTTCTCCTCAAAGCCGGAGAGGCAGCCTGAGCCTATCCCCTTCAAGATTCTTCCGAGCTAAGGAGGAGGCGTACTGATCGAAGAGGACTTGGGACAGGAACAACAATTACGGCGTGAGCTGGTGCGATTCAGCCGCTGGCTCTCACGTCTTGGATATACGCCCGGCACGTCCGGTAATCTGTCCGTTCGACTGGACCGGACACGCCTTCTTGTCACGCCTACCGGCATGAGCAAAGGTCTCGTAAAGGCTGCCGACATCGTCATCGTCGATCTTCAGGGCCGTTTTCTTGCCGGCACAAGGAACGTAACCAGCGAGGTAAATATGCACCTGGCGGTCTATGAGGAACGTTCGGATATTGCAGCCGTTGTGCATGCTCATCCGGCTACGGCCACCGCCTTCGCCTGTTCCGGTCGCGCGCTCAACGAGATACTCTGCCAGGAAGCCGTAATGACGCTTGGGTGTGTTCCATTAGCCAAGTACGCGACGACGGGAACACAAGAGGTAGCGGCGAGCCTGAGGCCCTATCTTGCCAGGCATGACGCGATTCTGCTGGCCAACCACGGCGCCGTAAGCTACGGAGCGACGCTTCTCGAAGCGTTTATGAAGATGGAAACGGTCGAGCATCTTGCACAGGTAGCTCTTGCCACCCACCAGCTTGGAACTCCCCGCCCCTTGTCGGCAGAGCAGGTGGAGGAACTGCACTGTGCCAAGGAGAAATATCAGAAGCGCCACAAACCGGTTTGAGACCCCATCCGGTGCCCAGGCACATGGAGCGCTGCGGGACGGCATTCTAAGAACGAGTGCGATGCTTGTCTTGCGAAAGTCTTCACTCTTACAGAAGTACCCTTTCGAGTGCGGATAGACGTTCCCTATGTCCCGCATAGACCATCCCCCTCCACCTACCCTCACACTGCGATAGAGTTATCCCACCGCTACCTTCCAGATTTGAGGAGACCTGCCTTGCCCCTCCGCCTCGCCTTTCGGCTGCGCTGCCTTTCCGCGACCCTCCCCCTCCTGCCCCTCCCTTTCCTTGCCCTGCCCGCCATCGCCCAGGCCCCCCGCGCCAACATCTCCACGCCCAAACAGTCCATCGGCTTCAACATGGGCGACGACTACATGCTGGCCAACTACGACCAGATCACCACCTATCTCCAAAAGCTCGCCACCGAGTCCGACCGCATGAAGCTCGTCGACATCGGTCCCACCGCCGAGGGCCGCCGCCAGTACATGGTCATCGTCTCCTCGCCCGAGAACATCGCCAAGCTCGACCACTACAAGGAAATCTCCGCCAAACTCGCCCACGCCGAGGGCCTTACCCCCGACCAGGCCCACGCCCTCGCCGAAGAGGGTAAGTCTATCGTCTGGATCGACGGCGGCCTCCACGCGTCAGAGACCGTCGGCCAGACCCAGCTCGTCGAGACCATCTACGAGCTCAACTCCCGCACCGACCCCGAGACGATGCGCTTCCTGAACGACGATATCGCGCTCCTCGTCTTCGACAACCCCGACGGAGACGACCTCGTCGCCAAGTGGTACATGCGCGAGCCCGACCCCACCAAGCGCGTCATGGACGGCCCCGGCCAGGGCACCCCGCGCCTCTGGGCCAAGTACATCGGCCACGACAACAACCGCGACTTCTACATGAACAACATGCCGGAATCCACCAACATCTCCCGCGTGCTCTTCCGCGAGTGGTATCCGCAGATCATGTACAACCACCACCAGGCCGGGCCGCCGGGCACCATCATCTTCATGCCTCCCTTCCGCGACCCCTTCAACTTCCACTACGACCCCCTCATGCCGCTCAAGATCGAAGCCGTCGGCACCGCCATGCATGAGCGCCTGGTCGAAGAAAACAAGCCCGGCTCCGTCATGCGCTCCGACGCCCCCTACAGCACCTGGTACAACGGCGGCCTGCGCACCATCACTTACTTCCACAACAGCACGGGCCTCCTCACCGAGATTATCGGCAGCCCCACCCCCATGCCGATCCCGCTCATCCCCGCCCGCCAGCTCCCCAGCGGCGACCAGCCCTACCCCATCGCCCCGCAGACCTGGCACTACGCCCAGTCCGTCGCCTACGAGCAGACCAACAACCGCGCTGTGCTCGACTACGCCTCCCGCGAGCGCACCCACCTGCTCTACGACATGTACGTCATGGGCCAGCGCTCGATCGATCACGGCAACGAAGACAGCTGGACCGTCACCCCCAAGCGCATCGAAGCTCTCGAGGAAGCCGGTGCCGCCGCCGCTCCCGCCGCCCGGAACCGCGGCGGCCGCGCCACCACCGGCGACTCGCCCGCCGCCACCTCGCCCACCGCGCCGGGAGCCGGAGGCGCCGCCGGCGCGGGCATAGCCGGCAATCCCATCCCCGCTCCTGGCGGTCCCACGCCCGGAGTCGTCGGCGGAGGCCGCAATCTCGGCGGCGTCCCCGCCAGCCTCTACACCTCGGTCCTCCACGACCCCGCCCACCGCGATCCCCGCGGCTACATCCTGCCCTCCGACCAGCCCGACTTCCCCACCGCCGTCAAGTTCGTTAACACCCTCATGAAGTCCGGCGTCACCATCGAGCGCGCCACCGCCGCCTTCGACGTCGACGGCAAGCACTACCTCGCCGGCTCCCTCGTCATCTCCTGCGCCCAGGCCTACCGCCCCCAGATCCTCGACATGCTCGAGCCGCAGGACCACCCCAACGACTTCGCCTACCCCGGCGCCCCCCCCACCCGCCCCTACGACACTACCGGCTGGACCCTCGCCTACCAGATGGGCGTCACCTTCACCCGCCTCTACTCCAGCTTCACCGG
>CAXSDM010000168.1:0-4778 GCA_964235575.1 uncultured Acidobacteriaceae bacterium
GTCGACCCCAATGAGCCGCCGATGCCGGGCAAGATAAAGACCGAGCAGGCGATCAAGTTTGCCGAAGCACTGGCGCGCGGCCAGAAGGATGCTATCGGCATCATCAAGACCGTGTTGTCCGACAAAGTGCGCGAGGTCATCTAGTCTATGGCGGACGAAACCTCGCTTACCCTCGAGCACCCCGGGCAGGACCTGGAGCTCATCGCCAACGCGATCAGGGAGGGGCGCTTTCAGCGCAGCCTCTCCCTGCTCACCGCGGTGACCAGCATCGTCAGCGGGCTCGAAGTTGCGTATGAGCACTACCGGGGCAGTTACAGCCGCCGGGTCATGTATACGCCCGTCATCCTCAGCATTCTGCTGGCAGGGGCGGGTGTGGCGGGATTCTTCAGCCGCCGCCTGGCTCGCACCGTGCTGCGCTTCATGGCCTTGGTCACGCTGGTCGATGCAGCGGTGGGCTTCTACTTTCATGTACGCGGCATCTACCGCAAGCCAGGCGGCTGGCGTCTGCCCATGACCAACATGATCATGGGGCCGCCCATCTTCGCGCCCTTGCTCTTCGGAACCAGCGCCTACCTTGGGCTCATTGCCTCCTACCTGCAACGGGAAGAGAGTACCGGCGCGGCCTCCACCAGCGGCAAGGACACATGGCTCTCGCGCATGCTTCCGGACAGCGCAGGCCGTTCCCTGCTGTCGACGGAGCAGGATGAACGCGAGGGCAAGTTCCAACGCCAGGTAGCGATCGTCACCGGCATCAGCGCGCTGCTGAGCGGGTTTGAGGCCTACTACTCGCACTATAAAAATAATTTCCGCTACTGGGCCCAGTGGACTCCCGTAGCCATCGCTCCGGTGCTCGCCGGGGTCGCCTTCGCCTCGGTCAAGAGCCGCAGGCTGGCTACAACCGCGCTTCCCGCACTCTCGGTCATTGCCGGAGCGGACGCGGCCGTTGGCTTCTTCTATCACGGACGAGGCGTGCTACGTCGGCCCGGCGGCTCCAAGCACCTGCTCTACAACATCATGTACGGCCCTCCCATCTTCGCGCCTCTGCTGTTCGGCGCCGCGGGAATGCTTGGCATCCTGGCCAGCCTGCTCCGTAGGAGGCAACGATGAACCGCACCGGACAAGCCATCGACACCGCGCTTCTGCCTCGCGATCCCGCGACCGAAGAAGCGCTGCCTCCCACGCAACAGCCTGGCTACTATCCCGGCTTCAGCACGCTCTCACAACAGGCCTTCTGGGAGGATGCGACACGAACGGTGGTCGACAAACGCGTGAAGCAGCCGCCGCCGCGCAAGTTCTTTTCAGAAGAGGCCTGGACGTTCTGGACCGCGGTCTTCGCTCACCTTATTCCCCAAACCGATCGGACCGCGGACCGCCAGATTCCGCTCGTCGCACCGCTCGATCACCGGCTCGAACAGAACAAGACCGTGGGCTATCGCTTTGAAGATATGCCGCACGACCGCGTGGTCTACTCCATCGGGATCGAAGCCATCGACAGGGAAGCCGAGCATCGCTATGGCGGCAAGTTTCTTCTCTTGCCCAACCTGCAGCAGGACCTCGTACTGAAGGCCATCTCCGACGGCAAGCCCGAGGCCGCGCCTGAGATTTGGAAGAATATGTCGGTCAAGCGCTTCTGGGAGATGATCATGGCCGATGCCATTGACGCCTACTACGCTCATCCCTGGGCATGGGATGAGATCGGTTTCGGCGGACCCGCGTATCCCCGCGCGTACACCCGGCTGGAACGCGGCGAGCCGGAGCCGTGGGAGGTGGAAGAGAAGCGCTACGACTGGCTTGCCCCCAGCGCCTCCTGTTCGAGCAAGGTCTCGAAGCCGGAGGAAGGCGACGATTCGCAGAGTTCCCACGGAAGTGGAGGCACCCATTGAAGAAGCCGATTTTTGGAGTCTTCGAGGCGCCGTCCGGCAACAAGCACATGGTCGGCCCGTTGCAGACCATCCACGCGCCGATGCGGCGTTTTCGTGATGACGAAGAAGTCGATTACGTGGTCGTGGGCATTGGCTCCGCGGGCGGCGTGCTGGTGCAGAGGCTTGCCCGCGCCGGGTTCAACGTCGTCGGCATCGAGTCTGGTCCTTTCTGGGACACGGAGCGCGACTGGGTTTCGGATGAGGTCGGCTCACACAAGCTCTACTGGACCGAACCGCGAGTCACCGGCGGCTCGGACCCGCTGGCCCTCGGCGCAAACAACTGCGGCCAGGGTGTTGGCGGAGGCTCGGTGCATTGGGCCGCCTTCACGCCGCGGCTGCATCCCTCGGACTTCGAGGTCTATACGCTGGACGGCGTCGGCGCGGACTGGCCCATAAACTACGCGGACATCAAGCCCTACTACGAGCAGCTCGAGCTGGAGATGCCCGTTGCCGGCCCCGCCTATTATCCATGGGGCCACCCCCACGGCTATGCTTACGGCCCGCACCCGATGGGCGGCGTTGGCAACACGCTCATCAAGGGCTGCACCGCACTGAACATCCCTGTCTCAATCGGCGGCCCTGTCGCCATTCTCTCTGGCTCGCATGGCGATCGCCCGCACTGCATCTATCGCGGCTTCTGCATCCAGGGCTGCAAGGTAGGCGCGAAGGCCAGCACGCTCGTCACTCACGTGCCGGACGCGGTCACCAAGGGCGCGGAGATTCGTTCGCTCTCGATGGTTTCGCGCGTCGAACTGGGCAAAGACAACCGCGTCACCGGTGTTCATTACTTCGACAAGGATGGCCAGCCGCACTTCCAGAAGGCGAAGGCCGTCATCGTCTCGGGCTATGCCATCGAGACACCGCGGCTCCTGCTCAACTCCGCCTGCCCCGGCTATGAAAAGGGCCTGGCTAACTCCAGCGGTGTGCTGGGCAAGTATCTGATGGCGCAGGCCGGCAATGTGGTG
Source organism: uncultured Acidobacteriaceae bacterium (assembly GCA_964235575.1). GTDB lineage: Bacteria > Acidobacteriota > Terriglobia > Terriglobales > Acidobacteriaceae > Edaphobacter. The sequence continues at coordinate 2,888 of CAXSDM010000168.1, forward strand.
ATGGGCCGGTTCGACCAGCCCGTGCGCATGTACAAGGCTCCTCCGGCGCATGCACTTACCGAAGAATTCTACGAAACGAATTCGAAGAACGACTTCGCCCGAGGCTACGCGATCCAGACCGTGGGACCGCTCCCGGTTGCGTTCGGAAAGCAGATGCTCGCCGCCAAGCAGGCCTGGGGCTGGGGCCTTCGCAGGGAGATGATGGATTACAACCATTGGTCCGCCCTCGGCCTGCTCGGCGAGATCCTACCCTGGGATGACAACGCCGTCACCATAGCCGAAGACAAAGATCGCTTCGGCCTGCCCGTCGCGCATGTCACCTTCAACCTGCACGACAACGACAAGAAGCTCATCAAGGCCGCGCGCAAGAAGACCGAAGAGGTGATGGAAGCAGCCGGTGCGACGGAGGTTGTGCAGGAGGCTCGCTATGCGCACCTGGTGGGCGCGTGCCGCATGGGTTCGGACTCCCGCACCTCGGTGGTAGACAAGTTCGGCCGCACTCACGACATCCCCAATCTCTTTGTGTGCGATGGCAGCGTCTTTCCGACGCAGGGTTCCGCCAACCCGGGCCTCACCATTCAGGCGCTGGCCGCGCGTACTGCCGACTACCTGATCAGCCAGGGAGACACCATCTTCACCAGCAACAAACGCGATATGACCACGCCTCCGATCCGTCCTGAGCTGGCACCGCCCGCCACCTGGGGTAAGGGAGTGCCCCGCCTCAAATAGCGGTATGTCCTGCTTCGCCGTCCGAAGCGTCAACCCTGCCCCTAAAACGGAGTTCCTGCATGCCGTTCGCACCACCTGTACCTGATTCCGCTTCGCTCCGGATCCTGGCTCTCTTCGGGCCGGGAGGTCTGGTCATGCATCCGCAGGGACACTTCGCCCGCTCCATCTCCGAACTGTCCTGGTGGGTACTCTGGTTTTGCCTGGCCATCCTGCTGCTGGTGGCGGGGCTGGTCGGGTACGCGAGTTGGAAATATCGTGCGCGGCCGGGGGAAGAGGATCCGAAGCAGATCTTTGGAAGCACGAAGTGGGAGCTGACGTATCTGATTCCACCCGCCGTGCTGCTCACGGTGATGTTCGGTTTCATGCTCCACGTAATGCACACTGCCGATCCGCCGGCGCAGGCAAGCGGCGACGACATCGTGGTGGTGGGCCATCAATGGTGGTGGGAGGTTCGCTATCCGAAGCTGGGGTTTATCACGGCCAACGAGGTGCATATTCCGTCGGGTCAGAACGTGCAGTTCGGCTTTGAATCCGCGGACGTCATCCATGACTTCTGGGTACCCGAGCTGGGACGCAAGATCGACCTGATCCCCGGCCGCCACGCCAAGATATGGCTGGCCGCTGATCATCCCGGGACTTACCTGGGAGCGTGCGCGGAGTTCTGCGGCAAGGAGCATGCCTGGATGCGCATCCGTGTGGTCGCTGACAGCCCGGCGGAGTTCGCTGCCTGGGCCGCCAATCAACACACGGCGAGCGATCCGGCCCAGAATGTCGCGCAGCGGCGTGGCGAATACGACGTGACGACTTATTCCTGCGCCAGCTGCCACAGCATCGCAGGCACATCCGCGCAGGGGCGGGTCGGGCCCAACCTGACCCATTTCGCCAGCCGCGAGACCCTGGCCGCCGGGCGTCTGCAGAACACGCCGCAACAGCTCTCCGCGTGGCTGCATGATCCGGACGAATTCAAGCCCGGCTCCCACATGCCCAACCTTCGCCTGACCGACGACCAGCGCGGCGACATCGTGCAATATCTGGAGACCCTCAAGTGAGTCAACTCGACATCATTCCCGTATCGATAGAGCGGCTGGAGCGCTATGAGAAGCACGCCGGCATGCTGAAGTGGGTGGCCTCGGTCGATCACAAGCAGATCGCCGTGATGTAC
>CAXSDM010000169.1:0-1853 GCA_964235575.1 uncultured Acidobacteriaceae bacterium
AGCATCTCGGGGCCGGAGATGACGGTGAGGTTTTGGACGGTGCCATCCTTGCCGATGATCGCGTGGAGGACGACGGCTCCGGAGACCTTCGCGTCCTTGGCGTCGGGCGGGTATACGGGCGCGATCTTGGTGAGGATCTGGCCGGCCATGACGCCTCCGGAGATGCGGGCCGTTTGCTGACCGGGGTTGGAGATCTGCGCGCTGGGCGGGCCGGCGACCTGCAGGTGAAGGGCAAGGGCGGAGGTGCAGGTGCCGAAGATGAGGGCGGCCGAGCAGAGGCCGAGTGAGAGGGAGGAGGTCCAGTGCAGAGGGAAGCGTTTCGCGGTCAGGGTCATGATGCGTGTCTCCAAGGTGCGGTCTGGGGTGTGGGCATCGAAGATTCCGATGGCGTGGAGGGTGGAGGTTCGCTGGTAAGGGACGAGGGTGGTGGCGAGCCGGAGGAGAGAGTGTGCGTACCGTTCTGGACCTGCGACGGCGGCGGCTGCGCTTGCGTCGCAGAGGATCTCCCGGGTGGCGGAGAGGCGGCCCAGGGTGAGGTGCAGGAACGGGTGGAAGGCGATGGGCAGGGAGAGCGCCTGGTACGCGAGATTCTTCGCGAAGTCCTGACGGCGCATGTGGGCGAACTCGTGAGCGAGGGCGGCGGCAAGGTCTTCGTCCGGAAGCGTGGCCGCGAAGTTCGGGGGCAGAAGCAGGAGTCTGTGGCGGATGCCAAGGGTCACGGGACCGCAGACGTCGGGAGAGAAGGCGAGTTTGGCATTTGGGACGCGAAATGCCTGCGCGAGGCGGTGCCAATGGGCGGGGATGGAGGGTGCGGCGTGGGCGTGGAGACGAAGGCGCTGAGTCTGGTGGAGTCTCCAGAGGAGCCGTGCGAAGAAGTAAGCGGTGAGGGCGAGGTAAAGGGCGGCGAGGGCGAGGAGCAGAGGCCTGGGCAGGCCGAGGGAGCCGCGGACGGATCCGGGACCGATGCGAACGAGGATGCGTGGCTCGCGCGTGGGGCCTGCGTGGCGGAGAAACGAGGTGAGCCGCTGAACGAGGGTGCGCAGCTCATCTACGGCGGCTAGGTTGAGGGCGGGAAGGACGATCTCAGCGGCCAGGGCGCCAACCCAGAGGCGATGCCGGGTGGTGGGGGTGCAGGGTCGCGTGATGCGCGCGAGGAGGAGAGCCGCGGCGTAAATCAAAGGCACCTGCCAGAGGGCGTTCAGGACGTAGGTGAGCAGGAGGGTGGCTACGGTGTTCATGCGTCTTCTCCTTTCTCCTGCTCCAGAAGCTGGCTGAGTTTGCGGAGCTTGGCGGCGTCCAGGTCTCGGCTTTGGACAAGGCTCATGACGAGCTCTTCGCTGGAGCCTCCGAACATGCGGTCGATGAGGTCACGGACAGCGTGGCGGGCGGCCTTGGCCTGGGTGACGGCGGGGCTGTAGACGAAGGCGCGCCCGTGGAGCTTGCGGCGGAGCTGGCCTTTGCGCTCGAGGATGTTGAGCATGGTCTGGACGCTGGTGTAGGCAAGTTGCTGCTCGAGGCCTTGCTGGACGGCGGTGACAGTGGAGGCGCCCTGCCGCCAGAGGACGTGCATGATCTGGAGTTCGAGCTTGGTGAGGGTGGGCTTGGGGGGCACGGGCGGCTGATCTCCTAATTGATTAGGAGAGTATGCCTGGGAGGGAGCGGGCGTCAACTAAAATCTTAGGAGGTGGGACAAGTCTGGTCTCAGGCTCACATCTCAGAGGCGAGGTGTGGTGCGTCAGAATCTGGGCATCTGTCAAGGTTGGGCGAGAGCAGCGGGGTTGAGGAGGCCGATGCGGCCGTGAGGGCCTACGACGAAGGGGAGGGAGAGGGCGTTCCAGTTGCGGTCGGCGTCG
>CAXSDM010000169.1:1953-4751 GCA_964235575.1 uncultured Acidobacteriaceae bacterium
GTCGAATTTATTTCTTCCTACGGCAAAGACACCGGCGGTTGGTCCTGAGGTCATTGGCTGCAGGAGGAATTCCGCATGCACTGCGTCGAGTTCCGCTTTCGTCGGAACAGGAAAACAGTTGCAGATGCCTGGGAAGTGTCTTGTCACTCTGAGGAGAACGGGTTGCGGGTCGCCACCCGTTCCGATCCAAACTTCGTCTGAGTCCGCCACCATGGAGGAGTTACTTGCAGCGAAGATTGCAGTCTTTCCCATAACTGAGAGAGCCGAGGGACGGTCGTGCCAATCTTTCCAGGTAAGTCCGCCATCAAAGGTCTCTTCGAGGAACATGTGCGCCGACTGTTCCCCTTGCGTGGTCACGGGGTCTCCGAGCAAGAACCCGTGTTGGCTTGAGGTGAACTGAAGTGCGTCCCAGAAGCCTTCTTTGTCGGGGTTGGTGAAGACTAGCTTCCAGGTTCGGCAGGCGTCGGTAGTTTTGTAGAGGCGGGAGAGGTCTCCTTTGCCGGAGGACATGACGATAGCGGTTAGCGCGTCGAAGGCTTGGATGCCGCGGAAGTCGAGGTGCTCGGCGGCGGGTGGAGTGGCGCAGCGTTGCCAGTGCTGGCCCATGTCGGTGGTGCGAAGGATGGTGCCTTCGGTGCCGGAGGCCCAGGCTATGCCGTTTCCGAGCGAGTGGATGCCGCGGAGGCTGGCTGTGGTGTTCGATTGCTGGAGCTGCCATTGAGCCTGGGCGGTTGTGGTGAGAGCGACGAGGAGGGCGAGGCGGTGCATGGTGAAAGTGTATTTGGGTAGACCGGGCTGGAGCCACGAGAGAAAAAGGGTCGTTTGCTGCCGCAAACGATACTGCACCCTTTCCGATAGGACTGGAAAGGATGGGGAACCCGGTACTCGGCGCCCGGGGTCAGGAGGTTTGGGCGAGGGGGAGGGTGAGGGTCAGGGTGGTGCCCTGGTTGGGGCCGGGGCTGGTGGCGGCGATGCGGCCTCCGTGCTGGCGGGCGATGGTGCGGACGAGGAAGAGGCCCAGGCCGGTGCCCTTGATCTTGACCTCGTAGCGGCCGGGGATGCGGTAGAAACGGCGGAAGATGCGCTTGAGCTCGGGTTCGGCGATGCCGAGGCCCTGGTCCGTGATGGCGAGGGCGACGAAGCGGTAGTCGGTGATGGCGAGGGTGCAGCGGATAGAGGGATGGGGGCGGTCGGGGGTGGCGGGCGAGTACTTGACGGCGTTGTCGAGCAGGTTGAGGAGCGCGGTGCGGAGGTCTTCGGCGATGCCCTGGACGCGAAGGCGGACCTGGCCGGGGATGGGGGCGAGGGTAATGGAGTCGGGCGGGAGGTGGTGGCGGGCGAGCGTGATGCTGATGCAGTCGGCGAGGAGCGGGGCGAGGTCGAGGGTGGCGCGGTGGGCGTGGCGGGCGCGCTGGCCGAGCTCGCCGGCTTTGAGGACCTGCTCGACGGTGGCGAGGAGGCGGTCGGAGTCGGCGTGCATGATGGCGTAGAACTTTTGTTTTTGGTCTTCGGTGACGGCGCGGCGCTGGAGGGTGTCGAGGTAGAGGCGGATGGAGGCGATGGGGGTTTTGAGCTCGTGGGTGACGGCGTTGAGGAAGCTGTCCTGGCGCTCGTTGCGGCGGACTTCTCGGACGAGGAAGACGGTGTTCAGCACGACGCCGGCGACGAGAAGGGCGAAGAAGATGATGCCGAGGACGAGGTAGGCGGCGCGGGCTTTGTTGTTGACGATCCAGGCGACGTTGAGCGTGATGGCGAGGCCGGTGAGCAGGACGCCGAGGGTGATGGCTGTGGCGATGGCTCCGCGGCGTCGGGTGAAGTTCATGGGGTGGAGGTTTGCCTCGGGGAATGGTTGGGGTCGCCACAACTTCGGAACGCAGGGCGGAATCAGAGGGAGTGTACGATATTTTTCGCAGGATGGAGCTTACACGAGATGGTGGATACGACGAAGATTGAAGAGCACATGGAAGTGGTTGGGTCGGATGGACAGCATGTGGGTTCGGTCGACAATTTGGGCATCAAGCTGACCAAACGGGATCCGCTGGCGAATGATCAGCACCACTACATCAAGCTCGAGACGGTGGTTTCGGTGGAAGATGGCAAGGTGGTTTTGAATATGCCGGCGCAGCAGGTGCTGGGCGATATGAAGGTGGTTGAGAACTAAGCTGGCTGGTTCGCTCAGCGACGTGCATTTGGCAAGACCACATGCGAAATACGGGGGTCCTTCGCTGCGCTCAGGATGACGTGAGTGGAGGAGGCCTAAGAGATCCGGGAGGCGATGGTTATCGCTTCCCGGTTTTCTTTTGCGCTTCGAGGAAGCGGCGGACGCGGTCGAGGGTGCGGGCCTTGCCGAAGACGACCAAGCTTTCGAGCAGAGGCGGCGATTGGTTGCTGCCGGTGAGGATGGCGCGGAGAAGCATGAAGTTCTCCTTGACGGACCACTCCTTGGCTTCGCCGAGGGTGCGCAGGCTGGCGTCGAGAGAGTCGTGGGTCCAGTCGCTGGCTTCGATGGCGGTGAGCTGCTCGGCGGCGAAGGCCAGGGTTTCTTCGAGGGTGCGCTTTTTTGGGAGAAAGACTTCGGGGGTGGGCTGGACGTCGTCGCGGAAGAAGAAGCCGGTGACGTCGCCGAACTGGGCGAGGGTCTCGATGCGGTCCTGGACGAGGGCGCCGACCTGGGCGAGGTAGGCGTCTGAGAAGATGACTTCGCGGAGCTGGCGCTGGAACTCGGCCGGGGTGAGGGCGCGGAGGTACATGCCGTTGAGCCACTTGAGCTTGACGAGGTCGAAGACGGGGCCGCCGAG
>CAXSDM010000170.1:0-2335 GCA_964235575.1 uncultured Acidobacteriaceae bacterium
CCCGCAAACGTAATCAGAAAGCAGATCGCCGCCCCCACCAGCGCCGCCGCCGGCGTGCCCGCCCGCAAGCCCCACACAATCGCCGCAAACACCAGGCTGATCCCCAGCGCCTCCACAAAATCTACACGCGCCGCAAGCCCCGCGGCCATCGCAATCGTCAAACCTGCAGCCACCGCCATCACCAGCAACGGCGTCACCACCCCCACCAGCGCCCGGCTTTGCCGCCCGTCGCGAGCCTCCGAAATCGCCTTCGTCCACCCGGAACCCAACTCTCACCTCAACGCGTTGATTTACAATCGAACCTTGGAAAACACAAGTCATCGCAGCGACCAGGCCGGTTCAGCGCCAATGCGCGACTCAGGCCTTGAGCATTTCACAGAAGCTTTGCCGCGGGAGCAGTTTTGTACCTAAATCGCAAGTCAGCTACTGAATCTTCCCTGGGCCGCTCTCTCCGCGCCACCCTCACGTCCGTCTCCATTCTGGCTCTCCTCGCGCTCGCCGGCTGCGGCGCCAGCTATCGCCCGGTCGTCAGCGCCATCAGCCCGGTCGGGCCCGCCGGCCAGCCATCCAAGTACGCCTTGGCCGTCTCGACCAACCCCAACGCCAACGGCCTCGTCACCTTCGTCGACTTCTCCGGCGACACCATCGTCGACACCACCGCGCTCGGTCTCATGCCGTACTACTTCACTCTCGACACCACCAACTCCTACGGCTACACGCTTAACTGCGACGGCACCCTCAACACCTTTACCATCAGCGCCAGCCTCATCCAGAGCCAGGTCCTCCAAACCACGCTGCTCCCCAACACCTTGCCGCCCAACGTCGCGTGCCCCAGCCTCACCACGCCTTCCAACTCCATCTACTCGCAGGGCAGCTCCATCTACGTCACCGAGCTCGGCCGCAGCGCCCTCGCCCAGCTGCAAGGCCAGCCCTCCGCCATCAAGCAGGAGATTCCCACCGGTGCCAATACGATCTACACCGTAGGCGCCGCCAGCTCGCCGCGCGCCTACTCCATCGTGCAAGGCGCCACCACGACCTCGCCCGGCCACGTCGCCGCCATCGAGACCACCACCCAGACCATCTCGGCCACGCTGCCCGTGGGCAACAATCCCATCTACGGCGTCATGACCGCCGACTCGCGCCGCGCCTTCATCATGAACGAGGGTTCAAACTCCGTCTCCGTCATCAACTCCCAAACCAACGCGCTCGATACCTTCAACATCGGCGCCACCGTGACCAGCACCATCCCCGTCGGCGTCGCTCCCGTCTGGGCCGACTTCGCCCCTACCCTCGCCGAGATGGTCGTCGTCAACCAGGGCAACGGAACCTCTCCCGGCTCGCTCAGCATCATCAGCATCCCCCTCTGCAACGCCTTCACGGTCACCAGCAACCCGAACTGCGACACCGCCAACCCCGTCGACGCCGCCGGCTTCGGCACGGTCCTGGCCACCGTCCCAGTAGGAATTAATCCCATCCAGGTAGCCGTACTCGCCGATGGCAGCCGCGCCTACGTTATCAACGCCGGCAACGCCGCAGCCGGCATCCCCGGCTCGGTCAGCGTCGTCAATCTGACCTCGAACACCGTCACCGCCACCATCCCCGCCGCCAATAGCACCGTCGTAACCGACGCCCTCGTGCACGGACATCCCAACTGGATTGCCGTCACCAACGGAACGCCCACCGGCAAGGTCTACGTCACTGCGGGCGACTCAACCGACCTCACCGTCATCCGCACCGACCTCGATACCGTCACCACCCACGTCGCCCTGCAAGGCTCCGGCGTCAGCGTCCGCGTCAACGCCCCCTAGGAAATCTTTAATCAGGGTGTTTCGTTCGCCGACTGTGCTTCTTTGTTGTCATTCCCGAAGAGACTCTGCGTTTCGCTTGTGCGAGCCGCAAGCGGGACTAAATCAAACTTCCCAGTCCTAGATGGACAATTCGTCATTCTGGCGAAGCCAGAATCTCCGTCGTCTTCCGTACTGCTAAAACCAAGCAGAAAGGCCACCTCATCCAAGGTGGCCTTTTGCTTCCAGCAAACCATCCGCTAAGCCGCGTTCCCCTTCAGCAGAATCGGCGCGGTCGGCGTCTGTGATCCGTCGCCATCTTCCACCGTCACCCCGAACGCCGCCGCCTCCACGCCCTTCGGCAGTGCCGGCAGAACCACGCTCGCATTGCCGCGTTCATCCGGGCGGAAGATTCCCGCCGGAATGGGACTCTTCCCATCCTTCGGAATCAGCCAAAGCTCATACGTCTTGTACGCCTGCAGCTTCTCCAGGTTGCTCGCAATAAACACCAGCGACCCCTTATCCGGCACGTAGACCGCGCGTCCCTCCGG
>CAXSDM010000170.1:2435-4690 GCA_964235575.1 uncultured Acidobacteriaceae bacterium
AAGGCCTTTCTCAACGTCAACAGCGCGCTGCGGATTCTTGTTTTTACTGTCCCCAGCGGATCGCCCGTCATCTCCGCAATCTCCGAGTGCGTCAGGCCATCGAAGAATGCCATCTCGAGCGTCTTTCTTTGCTCATTCGGCAGCAGAAGAATCACCTCCCGCGCCCTTTCCACCATCACCGTCCGCTCTGACTCCTCGGCCAGATTGTACGGAGATGCCAGCGAAAGCTCGTCCACCAGCTCCGTCGGCCGCTTGCGCCTGAGGGCGTCGATCGAACGGTTCCGGCTCACCACCGCCAGCCAGCCGCCCAGGCTGCCGCGCGTGGCGATGAAACCGTCCGGACTCCGCCAAATCTGCATGAATACCTCCTGCAACACGTCCTCCGCAGAAGCCGGATCCCGCAGCACGCGCAACGCAACCGAATACACTACCTTCGAATAGCGATCGAAAAGTGACGCCATCGCCTGCTCATCGCCGCGCCGTACCAGCCCCAACAGGGTGGCGTCGTCCTCTTGCGAGGGGGGCGGCATGTTCAGGACTCCCGTTTCTCTGTACATTCAACGCACCTGTGGGTAGAGCAGATTGCTGAGAACCGCAGCGTTCAAGCGTTTCGTGGCAATTCAGGACGCAATATCGCCTCGAGCCGTCAAACTGAACTCTACCCGGTTAATCAAGATAGTGAAAGGGACGTCGTCCATACAACACAATGAAGACACGTCTCGATAAACTCCTCGTCGACCGCGGCCACGCCCAATCCCGCGAACGCGCCCAGGCCCTCATCCTTGCCGGTCGCGTCCTCGTCGGCGCCTCCGAGCAAGCCGTCCAGCGCGTCGACAAACCCGGAACCTCCGTAGCCGCCGACGCCATCCTCCGCCTGCTCGGCGACGACCTCCGCTACGTCAGCCGTGGAGGCCTCAAGCTCGAACGCGCCCTCACCCACTGGAGCCTCAACGTCCAGGGCCTCGCCTGCTGTGACATCGGCGCCTCCACCGGAGGCTTCACCGACTGCCTCCTCCAGCACGGCGCCCAAAGCGTCCTCGCCATCGACACCGGCTACGGCCAGATCGCCGACTCCCTCCGCCGCGACCCCCGCGTCACCCTCATGGAGCGCACCAACGCCCGCCTGCTCGAGCCCCACTCGCTCGCAGCCCAATCAATTCGCCTCATAGCCATGGACGTCTCCTTCATCTCCGCCACCCTCGTCCTGCCTGCCGTCCTCGCCGCGCTCGCCCTCCCCGAAACCTCCTGGCACGGAGACCTCGTCCTGCTCATCAAGCCTCAGTTCGAAGCCGGCCGCGAGCACGTCGGCAAAGGCGGCATCGTCCGCACCGAAGCAGCCCGCCAGCTCGCCATCGACCGCGTCACCTCCGCCGCCCGCGCCCTCGGCGCCCAGGACCTCGACCGCATCGACTCTCCCATTCGCGGCATGGAAGGCAATCACGAGTACCTCCTCCACGCCCGCTTCCTGTCCACCCGCCGCCCCACCTCGCCCGCCCTGTAAACTACCCACAAATGTTCAGGGCCGCCATCATCTCGAAGCCGCAAAAACCGGAGGTCGCCGACCTGCTGCCGGAGCTCATCGCCTGGCTCGCCGGGCATGACTACGAAGCCGTCCTCGATGGCGACTCAGCGGCCTACCTCAACCAGCCCGGCATCCCCCGCTCCTTGCTTCCCGACCACGACGTCGCGCTCGTCATCGTGCTCGGCGGCGACGGCACCCTGCTCTCCGCCGCCCGCGCCTTCGCCCGCATCGGCACCCCCATCCTCTCGGTCAACCTCGGCTCGCTCGGCTTCCTCACCGAGATCCCGTTGTCGGACCTCTACATGACGCTCGAAAATTGGATCAACGGCGTCGCCGACATCGACTGCCGCGCCATGATGAACGCTAGGCTCATCCGCAACGGCCGCGCCATCCTCGAGTGGGACGCACTCAACGACGTCGTCCTCGCCAAGGGCACCATCGCCCGCATGGGCGACTACACCATCCACATCGACGACCAGCTCGTCGCCACCTTCCGTGCCGACGGCGTCATCGTCTCCACCCCCACCGGCTCCACCGGCTACAACCTCGCCGCCAACGGTCCCATCGTCATGTCGAACGTCAACTGCATGATCGTCGCGCCCATCTGCCCGCACCTGCTCACCATCCGCCCCATGGTCATGCCTGGCGAGTCCAAAATCACCGTCACCATCGAAGGCCCACCCAACCAGATCGTCCTCACCATCGACGGCCAGGAAGCGGTCGATCTAGAGCT
>CAXSDM010000171.1:0-4674 GCA_964235575.1 uncultured Acidobacteriaceae bacterium
ATCCGGCGTTTTGGCAGCACGCCGCTTGGCGCCGATGATCTGCTGCGGAACGGCGCCTTGACGGCACAGATGCTTGAGTTACTGAAAGCGGCAGTTAAAGCCCGCTTGAACATCGTTGTCGTTGGAGGAACAGGTGCGGGCAAGACAACGCTCTTGAACGTTCTTTCCGGGTTCATCTCGCACGACGAGCGTATCGTCACGATTGAAGATTCCGCCGAGCTCCAGATCAAGCAGAAACACGTAGCTCGTCTGGAAACCCGGCCCCCAACGTAGAAGGGAAGGGAGCCGTCCGGCAGCGTGAGCTCGTCATCAATGCCTTGCGTATGCGCCCCGATCGCATCATCCTGGGTGAAATCCGAGGGGAAGAAGCACTGGACATGCTGCAGGCGATGAACACCGGACATGACGGCTCGATTACGACCATCCACGCGAACAGCCCTCGCGACGGCATCGCGCGGCTCGAGACCATGTGCATGATGGGCTCAGTCGCGCTTCCGGAAAAAGCCATTCGCGCCCAAATCGTATCAGCCATCCACCTTGTTCTTCAGGCTTCGCGCATGAGTGATGGAAGTCGTCGCATCACTCACATCAGTGAAATAACGGGTACCAGTGGGGACGTCGTCAGCATGCAGGATCTGTTCGTCTTCGAGAAGCAGGGTATTGGCGCGAACGGGAAGGTCAAGGGCCGATTCTATGCCAAAGGTATCGTGCCTAAATTTGCTGAGAAGCTTAAAGCAGCGGGCATTCCGCTCAGTCTTGAATTCTTAACAGAATCGGTAGAGGTCTAGCGAGCGATGATCCTTGCGCTTGTCTTCGCATTGTCGATGGTCGTGACCGTGGCTCTGGTGCTGTTGTCCACGGGCAGACCTTCTTCGCAGAGCATCGCACGTGCGCGGCTCCATGAGATTGTGAAGAAAAAATCAAGAAAGCAGGAGAAGCCGCTCGAGATCGCGGCGAGGGTGAACACCAAGCTAAACGACGGCATCACTTCACTCGTGCAAAGCCACAAACTGGGCGCGAAGCTGGAGCAACTGATCATTCACTCCGGCTTCAATACAAGCCTAAGCCACATCGTACTGGCAAGCCTCGGAAGCGCGACGAGCGTCGGTTTTATCGTGGAACGATTCACAGGAATGCTTACCATTGCTTTCCTTGCCGGCGCTGCCGGGGCGTTTGCGCCGTCTCTCTTCCTCCTCTTTCTGCGGAGCAGGCGAACTAAAAAATTCAATGAGGTGCTGCCCGATGCAATGGACCTGATGGCCCGCGCCCTTCGTGCAGGCCATTCTCTTTCTTCGTCCATCGAGGTCATTGCAGTGCAATCCCCTGAGCCACTGGGCGGGGAATTTGCGTTGTGCTTTCAGCAGCAGAAGTACGGCGTTCCTTTTCGGGAAGCCATTCTCGCCGTCGGCGAGCGCGTCCCTTCTGATGATCTGCAGTTCTTCATTACCGCCATGCTGGTGCAGAAAGAAACAGGTGGCGACTTGACCGAGATCCTCGATAGAACGACACGTCTCATCCGCGAGCGCATTCGTATTCAGGGCGAGATCATGACGCACACAGCACAAGGGAGGCTCACAGGTTGGATCCTCAGCCTCATGCCTGTCGGAATGCTCGTTCTCTTGAGCTTTCTATCTCCCGGCTATTCGGACCCGCTCTTTCACACCCCGATCGGCCAGAAGCTGCTCATCGCAAGCGGCGTCACCATCCTGATCGGCGGTTACATTATCGGTCGCATCGTCGACATCAAAGTTTAGCTGCATAGGAACAAGAAGGAGAAGCCATGGACCTGCTCTTGCATGTGCTAATGACGCTGACTGGCTTCTGCGCCTTCGGTCTCGTTGCTGTCTACCTGTCCAAGGCAAGGGCAGCAACCACCTCCCAGCGTTTGGCAAGGATTCTCAACGGCGGCCCGCGTGAAACACTTCGCCTGCGCTCGGCGATGGCTATATCGATGCGGCTGTTCGCGTTTACCGCCTGGCTCCGGGAGCACCTCGGCCTATCCGTAGGGCCGAAGCTGCAGGAGCGTTTTGAACAGGCAGGAATCCTCTCGCGTTCGCAGCATGATTTATACCTGGTCAGCCGCTCGGTCGGGGCGTTGCTCATGCTCATCGCGGCTTCGTTCATCTCCTGGAACCGCGTTCCCTTGATGCTGGCGCTTCCCGGCCTCTGTTACATCGCACCAAGTCTGTTTCTCGGTCACAAAGTACGATCGCGTCGACAAGAGATTCGGCGCGGCATTCCTGATGCGGTTGACCTGCTCGTAATCTGCGTCGATGCGGGACTTGGCCTCGATCAGGCGATGCTGCGCGTTGCCCAGGAGATCGGCAAACGGCATCCCTCCCTGCAACAGGAGTTCTTCCGGATCAATCGGGAGCAGCGCGCCGGCAAACAGAGGCTCGAAGCCTGGCAGTCGATGGCTGACCGTTGTCAATTGCCGGAGGTAGACGGCTTCGTCAATATGCTGGGACAGACGGAGCGCTTCGGCACTCCCATCGCCCGCGCTCTGAGCAATTTTGGTGACGGCATCCGGCAGAAGCGGCGCCAGCGTGCAGAGGAACTAGCCGCGAAAACCACCGTGAAGATCATCTTCCCGCTCGTTCTATGCATCTTCCCCAGTCTCTTCATTGTTCTTCTCGGGCCGCCGGCAATCAGGGTTGCCACCAACGGGCTTAGCATCGTCGGCCGGTAGGAAGACACTCTCAAAAGCAAAAGCTACGTACTGTGAGTCGAGGAAACCGCTCGTCACATCGCCAGTTCCTTCACAAGAAACGCATACATATCCGCCGTCCCATCCAGCTGTTTCGAAAGTGGCATGCCTCCACCGTGGCCCGCCCGTGTCTCCACCCGGATCAGCATCGGAGCCGCATCCGGAGTCTCCGATGCAGCCTCCTGCATGGCCGCCGCAAACTTGAAGCTGTGCGCCGGGAATACCCGGTCATCGTGGTCGGCAGTGGTAATCAACGTCGGAGGATAGTGCGTTCCTGCATGGATGTTATGCACCGGGCTGAACTTATAAATGGCGCGAAACTCCTCTTCATGCTCGCTCGGGCTGCCATAGTCCGGTTTCCACGCATACCCAATCGTGAACTTGTCGAAGCGCAGCATATCCATCACGCCGACCTGCGCCAGCACCGCGCCAAACAGCTCCGGACGTTGCAGCTCCACCGCTCCGACCAGCAGTCCTCCGTTCGATCCCCCGTTGATCGCGAGCTTCTTCGGCGATGTGTAACTGTTCTTGATCAAATACTCCGCGCAGCCAATAAAATCGTCGAACACGTTCTGCTTGTGCGTCTTGGTTCCCGCCAGATGCCATTGCTCGCCATACTCGCCTCCCCCGCGCAAGATCGCCTCCGCATACACTCCACCCATCTCCAGCCACGCCAGCCGGGAGGACGCATACGCCGGACCAAGCGAAACATTGAACCCGCCGTATCCGTACAGCAGTGCGGGCGCGGACCCATCCATCTTCGTGCCCTTTTTGTAAGTCACGAACAAAGGCACCTTTGTTCCATCCTTGCTTGTCGCGAACACCTGCGTCGTCTCGAACTGCCCGGGATCGAACGTCAGTTTGGGCTGCTTCCATACACTCGCTGCGTTCGTCTTCAGGTCAAGCCGGTACACCGTGGGCGGCGTCGTGTAGTTGGTAAACGTAAAGAACGTCTCTTCCTCATTGCGTTTGCCGCCGCCCATCGCCACGGACCCAATCCCCGGCAGCGCCAGCTTCTGCTTCATCGCGCCATCCAGCCCGCGCACTTCCACTTCGCTCTTGGCATCCACCAGGTAGCTTAGGATCAGCTCCTCATGCACCATCGACACGCTCTCAAGCGAGTTCCTGCTCTCCGGCACAAGCTGTGTCCAACTCGTCTGCTCCGGATGTTTCAGATTCACCTTGACGATCTTCGCCTTCGGAGCATCGCGGGTCGTCAACATCCAGACCTCGTCTCCCACGCTGCCGATCGGCTCGTACCGCGCGTCATCAACCGCCGCGATCCGAATCACCGGAGCCGTGGCCGACTCCCATCCGGGCTTGCTCAGGTCCTTCACCGCCAGCGCGTTGGTGTGGCCTTTGCTCTGCACCAGAAAAAGCCAGCGGCCATCTTCGCTTACACCCGCCTGCAAAAGCATCTCCTTGTCGTCGGCCCGCTCGAAGACCACTCCATCCGAGCTTTGCGGCGTACCAAGCCTGTGAAAATACACCTTGTGAAATACCGCAGCTCGCTTCAGGGCTTCCGCTCGCTCTGCTTCCGTCTTGGGTACGCCGAAGCTCGAATAAAAGAAGCCGCTGCCGTCCTTCATCCAGCTCACGCCGCTGAACTTCACAAAGTCGACTACATCGGGCAGGTCCTCACCGGTTGCGATCGTCTTTACGTGCACCTTCTGCACATCGCTGCCTGCCTCCGCCAGTGCGTAGGCCATACGCTTGCCGTCATCGGAGACCGAGTACGACTGCAACGCTACCGTTCCATCCTTGGCCAGCGTGTTTGGGTCCAGCAACACCTTCGCCTCGCCATGAGCGCCCTGCTGCCAGTACAGCACCGCCTGATTTTGCAGTCCCGTATTTCGCTGATAGAAGTACCGTCCCGCCTCCTGCCTTGGCGCCGAGAAACGCTCGTAGTCGTTCAGCTCCATCAGCCGGGCATGGATCTTGTTGCGCACCGCAGCGCCAGCCGCATC
>CAXSDM010000172.1:0-4660 GCA_964235575.1 uncultured Acidobacteriaceae bacterium
TGTGTTGTTGAGCAGGGCGGCCCAGCGGAGTTCGGGGGCGACGGGGTTCTGGGCCTTCTTGATGGCGAGCCGGGCGACGGCGTCGACGATCCACTCAAAGTTGGCGGGGCCGACGGAGTGGTAGTCGGCGTCGGGGGCCGGGTTCATGAAGTCGATGGCGTAGGGGATGCCGTTTTCGACGGCGAACTCGACCGTGTTGAGGTCGTAACCGAGGGCCTTGCAGAGGGTGAGGGCGTCTTTCTGGACGCGCTTAAGGAGTTTGGGATCGTAGTGGGGCGGGTCCTGAATGTAGCGCTCGGCGTGCGGGCGGCGCGGGTCGTAGGGCATGATGTGGACTTCGGACTGGCCGACGACGTAGCAGCGGAAGTACTCCTCAAAGTTGACGGCGGCCTGGAGCGTCATGCAGAGGTCGCGGGTCTGGTCGTAGGCGCCGAAGAACTGGTCGGCGTCGTGGACGTGGAAGACGTCGCGCCAGCCTCCGCCGTCGTGGGGCTTGAGGAAGGCGGGGAATTTGACGTAGTCGAAGATGGCTTGCCAGTCGAGGGGGAACTGGAGGTTGCGGCAGGACTGGGCGTTGATCTCGGGCGGGAAAAACTTGTGCGGCAGCAGCGCAGTGCGGGGGATGGCCACGCCCAGCTTGGCGGCGAGCGCGTAGTTGAAGAACTTGTCGTCGGCCGACCACCAGAAGGGATTGTTGATGACCTGGGTGCCGGTGAGGGCAGCATTCTTGAGGTAAGCCCGGTAGAAGGGCATGTCGTGCGAGATGCGGTCGACGATGACGGCGTAGCCGGAAGGCTGGTCCATCTGGATGCCGCCAAGCTGGACGAACTCGGCGCGAATGCCGTCGATTTGCATGGAGTTGATGCGCTCGACGAAGGCGCCGGGGAAGGTGTTTTCCTGGCCGAACAGGATGCCGATCTTCTTCATGGTCTTGCTTTCTCCGAGGGTACGAGTTGGTTGCAGCTGTAGATCGAAGGGGAACAAACAACAGCAAGGGCAGATACGGGGATTCTAGCTATGCCAGAATGACGACTTTACGGAAACTTGCCCTCCATTGCTCACCAGCTCTCCTAAACGTAGGTCTGGAGCATCTGTTGCCACCAGGGCCAGTCGTGGCCGGTCTGGTTGCCCCAGACGTCGAGGCGGACGGGAATGGCCTGGTCGCGCAGGATGCGGGCGAGCCGTTCGTTCTGGTCCCAGCACTGGTCGTGGACGCCGGTGGCGAGGATGTAGGTGTTCTTGCGCATGCGCTCGAGCAGGCCGTGTTCGTGGAGGTTAGGCAGGTATTGGGTGGGCAGGTTGAAGTAACAATCCTGGTCGTGATAGCCGCCGAGAAAGCTGGAAAGGTCGAAGGCGCCGCTCATCGAGAGCATGGCGGTGAACAGATGCGGGTGGCGGAAGGCGATGTTCGCGGCATGGTAGCCGCCGAAGCTGCAGCCGAGGGCGGCGAGCAGAGGGTTGTGGTTGACCTGGCGAAGGTAAGGCAGAACCTCGCGGAGGATGTAGTGCTCGTACTGCAGGTGGCGGGCGATGCGCCAGCGCGGGGGCACGTCGCGGTTGTACCAGCTCTCGGCGTCGACTGAATCGACGGCGAAGAGCTGCAGCTGGCCGGAGTCGAGTTTGTGCTGGACGGCGGCGACCATGCCGTGGTTTTCGAAGTCGAAGAAGCGGCCGCAGGAGGACGGGAAGACGATGGCGGGGAGGCCGTCGTGGCCGTAGACGAGCATCTCCATGTCGCGGCCGAGCGAGGGCGAAAACCACTTATGGTAGTCGCGCCTCATGCGATTTTCCTGCGCTGGACCAACGTCTTGTGCCTCCGAGCGGCCCTGCTAGTCTGGCTAAGGTGTGTGAGTTTACTTTAGCGTACCGAAGGACCTTTCTCGCTTGAAGCCGCGTTTCCCTGTTCCTGCCGCGTTGCAGTACAGCCCTGCCCGGGGCTCGGGGACGGTGAGGAGTGAGCCGGAGACGGCAAACGGCCCGCCGAGCTTTACGGCGATTCCCTGGCCTGAGGGTGAGGGATTAGAGCGGCTCGAAAACTTCCACTTTCATTCGGGGATCCTGCCGGACGACCGGACCGTGTCGGTGCATCTTCCGCTTGAGTATGCGCGGGAGCCGGAGCGGCGCTTTCCGGTGCTCTACCTGCACGACGGACAAAACCTGTTCGACGACCGGACGGCGTATGTTCCGGGCCATACTTGGCGGGCCGGGGCGACGGCAGACCGGATGGCAGCGACCGGCGGGGCGGAACCGGTGATTCTGGTGGGAGTAGGCAATACGGGGCTGCGTCGCATGGCGGAGTACACGCCGACCAAGGATGCGCGGATGGGCGGAGGCGAGGGCGACCGGTATGGGCGGCTGCTGGTCGAGGAGCTAAAGCCGTGGGTGGATGGGCGCTACCGGACGGAGCCAGAGCCGGCGCGGACGGGGCTGGGTGGGTCGTCGCTGGGCGGGCTGATCAGCCTGTATCTGGGCTTCCGGTACCCGGAGGTGTTTACGCGGCTGGCAGTGCTTTCGCCAAGTCTGTGGTGGGATCGGCGGAGCATTCTGGGCTATGTTGCGGAGGCGGCGCGGCCGAAGCCTCCGCTGCGGATCTGGCTGGACATCGGGACGGCCGAGGGTCTGCGGCATGTGCGGGATACGGAGTTGCTGGGCCGCAGGCTGGTGGGGCTGGGCTGGAGCGCGGGCAAGGATCTGGCGGTGACGGTGGTGGAGGGCGGAGTACACACGGAAGATGCTTGGGCGGAGAGGCTGGACCGGGTGCTTGGGTTTCTGTACCCTCCCCTGGCGTAGGAGGCATTCCCGGGTCGGGAATGGTTTTTGGTGTGAGAGCGGCGAAACAATGACAGATGATTGCGGTTTGACTCGCTTTCCCCCATACTTGTAGGGTTGGAGTTTAGTTCGCTCGTGTTGCGGTCTGGTTGTTTGTCCTCTGGCTGCGGACTCTCTCCAAATCATTTTCTTTCTGAGAGGTTTCACCTGTGTTGATGATTCGTCTGGCGCGCGTAGGCGCACGCAAGCAGCCGCACTACCGCGTTGTGGTGATTGAGAAGGACCGTGCCCGCAACGGGCGTTCGGTCGAGGTCGTGGGCACGTACAATCCGCGTACGACGCCGGCCACTGTGATCCTGAAGCGCGAACGGATTGACTATTGGACCGGCAACGGTGCGCAGCTGTCGGAGCGCGTGGGTAAGCTGCTGGCGAGCGCTCCAGCGACTCCGGCCGGAAGCGTGCCTGAGGTTGTGGCGGCGGCCTGAAGTAACCCTTCCTGGGGATGATCCGGTTACCGCTTTTTGTGTCTAAAGATCAGATTCGAAGCACCTTTCAGGGCAACAGGAAACTGGATGAATTGACGTAGACTCATCGCAGGCTGGGCGCTTTCGAGTGGTCCAGCTTCGACGGAAACGCAGCAGAGCAAACGGCCGAAGAGTCACGGAACGACCCTCGAACGGTTCCCTGCTCTTGATCTCGAGACCCTCACGGTAGATGGGGGCTTGGTTCAAGACAGCGTGCGAGTCGAATCACTCTCCCAAGGGGTAGGCACGATGGCGGATGCAGCAGAGCGGGATGGGCTGGCTCGATCGATGGTTGAGCTGATTACCACGATGGCGAGGGCCCTGGTTGAGTCGCCGGATGAAGTCACGGTCGTTTCGGCCCCGGAGCGAGATGGAACGATGCTGCTGCTGAGCGTGGCTCCGGCCGATCTGGGCAAGGTGATTGGGAAGCAGGGCCGCACAGCACGGTCGATGCGGACCATTCTGGGTGCGGCGAGCATGAAGGCGCAGCATCGGTTTCTCCTGGACATTCAGCGCGTGGACGTGCCGCAGCCGCAGGTTTAGCCCGGGGTCGTATGCTGAGAGTATGGACACTTCCGTCTCCGAAGCCACTTCTTGGGTGACATTGGCAGCGTTGCTCCGTCCGCAAGGGCGCAAAGGCGAGGTGCTGGCGGAGCTGCTGACGGACTTTCCGGAGCGGTTCAGCGACGAGGCGCGCGTTTTTCTGGCCAAACCTGGGTTTGCGGGTTCTGAGCACGAGGCGCGGGCGACGACGGTGCTGGGCCACTGGCTGCCGGTCGGGCGGAACCACGGGCGCGTGGTGCTGAGCTTTGCGGGGGTGGAGTCGATCTCGGCGGCTGAGGAGCTTGCCGGCCTGGAGGTTCTGGTGCCGGAGTCGGAGCGTGTGACGCTCGAAGCGGACGCGGAGTACGTCAGCGACCTGGTGGGTTGTGCGGTGTTCGACGGGGCGGAACGCGTGGGTGAGGTGACAGGGGTGGAGTTCGCGATGACGCCGGATGGGGCGCGGCGACTGGTGGAGGCGGCGCCTCTGCTGACGGTCGAGACGGCGGAGGGCGACGAGGTGCTGATCCCGTATGTAAAGACGTTTCTGGTGGCGCTTGACCCGGAGCGCAAGCGGATCGAAATGGCGCTGCCTAGGGGTTTGGTGGAGTTGAACCGGGCGGCTTTGAAAGAAGCGGCGCGGGACGAGCCGGCGTGATGCGGTTTGAGTTGGTGACAATTTTTCCAGAGTTCTTCCACAGTATTTTGGGCCATGGCGTGCTCAACCGCGCCGTGAAGGCGGGTTTGGTGGAGGTACGGACGCAGGATCTGCGCAGCTTTACGCACGATCGTCACCGCACGGTCGATGACCGTCCGTTTGGGGGCGG
>CAXSDM010000173.1:0-4588 GCA_964235575.1 uncultured Acidobacteriaceae bacterium
GCTTGTGAAATCCATAGCCGGCGATCAGCGGCAGCGCCATCGTCGCCTCCGCAAAGACCATCTGCTCCCACGTCAGGTCGACCTTGCCCCAGCTTGAAGCCTCTTTGAGCGTCGAGCCCGAGAGCGCTCCATCGCGGGCATCGGCCACCGTCACCTGGATGGCGTACTTGTGCATCGGAGCCTCAGCCCCGAGGATCTCCGCGGAGACGACGATATCCTGCGCGAAGTTCTTCGGCGTTCCGCCGCCCAGCATCAGCAGCCCCGTGACCGGGTTCACGATCTTTAGCCGCGTCAACTCGTAGAAGTCCTTGGCCGAGTCGATCGACACCACCGGCTTGCCTTGCCGCGCATGCTGATGCGCCACCAGCCCAAAGCCGGCCGAGCAGTCCGAGAATGCCGGCACAAAGATCGGTACCTGGCACTCATACGCCGCGTAGACGACCGAATCTACCCCGCCCCGTTGCGGCGTCTTGCCGTTACGCTCGAGCCACGCGCCCATCTCGCGGATAAACTCGCGCGAGCTGTACGGCCGCGGCTCGAGCGAGTTGGTAATCTCCTCGATCGTGTCGTCGCAGATGCGAAGCTCATCTTCGTCGATGAACGTGTCGTAGATGCGGTCGATCTTCAGTTCGCGTAAGACGGCGTCTTCGTTGCCGTACTTGTACTGGTCGGTCGCGATGTAATGCTTAAAGCCAAGCGCCTCAAAGAAGTCCTGGTCGACGATGTTTGCGCCGGTTGAAACGATCGCATCGACCATGTTGTTGCGGATCAGGTCGATAAAAATCTGCTTCATCCCCGCCGAAACCATCGACCCACCAATACACAGGATCACCGCGCACTCGGTATCCCGCAGCATCCGCTCGTAGATCGATGCCGCACGGTAGGTATCGCGCGAGCTATAGGCCAGGTGCTGCATGGCGTCGACGAGCGCTACGACATCGTGCTGCTTGATGTCGATGTGCTGGATGGGGTCCTGAAGAAGGTCTTGTTTGCTGGGAGAAGAAGGAGTCATGGCATCTCTAAGATTACCAGTCCAGCGCATGAGCCAGGCACCACAGTGTGAATTGTTAGGGATTTCTCGAGCTCGGCTGTCCTATAATTCCGCTCAAAAGCGCATTCAGAAGTAATCCTCTGCTTTCTCGCTGAAGAGCCAGGCGTCGCCAGTCTCCGGGCCGCCGCACTCCTCGTGGCGAGGTCTCGCAGAGCCGGCCAGCCAGCACCCAATCCGCCCGGAGAGGACGTGCCCCATGTCTCCCATTTTGATCAGGTCCGAGGGCGAACCCGCCTCCTCGCCACAACTCCGTCGCAGATGGCCGTTCCTGCTCGCCGCGCTGTGCCTGCTGGCGGTGCTCGCCGGCGAGGAGTGGCTCTCCATCCGCCATCTCTCCATCACCGTCGATGAGGGCGCGCACACCTTTGCCGGCTACCAGCACTGGCGGAAACGAGACTTCGGCGTCAATCCGGAGCATCCGCCGCTGGTCAAGCTAGTGGCCACCGCGCCTCTGCTGAGCCTGCAGCTCCAGCAACCGCATCCGCCTCCCATCAACTTCATGGTCGAGCAGTATGTCGGCGGCAGCCAGCTTTACACCACCAACGACGGAGAACGAATCCTCACTCGCGCCCGCCGAGCCGCCAGCGTTTTTACCTTGCTGCTGGCGCTGCTGGTCTTTGCCGCGAGCTACGAGATTTTCGGCGGACCGGTTGCCCTCGTCGCCCTCTTTCTCTTCACTTTTGAGCCCACCCTCCTCGCTCACGGCGCCCTCATCACCACCGACATGGGCGTGGCCTGCTTTCTCTTCGCCTCCTTCTACACGTTCTACCGCTTCCTCAAGCGACCCAGCCCGCTCCGCCTGCTGCTCTGCGGGATCGCGGTCGGTCTCGCCTTCGCCGCGAAGGTGAGTGGTGTGCTCGCCTTGCCGATCCTGGTCCTGCTTGCGCTGACCGACCTTGCGTCGACGAACCTCGGTCGCGGCAGGCGTGCAGGTCGTCTTGTCGGCTCTCTCGTCGCCGTCTCTCTGCTCGGCTACGGTATTCTCTGGGCCTTCTACACTTTTCGCTATGCGGCGCGTCCGGCTGGCCCGCCGCTCAACCCGACCCTGCAGCAGCTCGGGCACATGCTCCCGCGTGCCTGGCAGACGACGCTGCTCGAGCACCTTGCCGCAGCCCACCTGCTTCCCGAAGGCTATCTCTACGCCTGGGCAAAGCTCTTCTCCAACGTCACGACCACCTCCGGCTTCCTCTTTGGCCGCGTCTACCCGGCCGGCACCTGGGCCTACTTCCCGGCCGCTTTCGCCGTCAAGAGCACGCTTAGTCTGCTTCTCCTCCTGGTTTTATCCCCGTTTGTCCTGCGGCGCTTCGGCAAGCGAGTCCTGGTTCCCGCCGTGGGGCTGGGACTCGCCTTCTGCGTCATTCTCCTCACCAGCCTGGCCTCGCACCTTGACATCGGCGTTCGCCACATCCTGGCCCTTTATCCCTTCGCCATAATCCTCGCCGCAGCCGCTGCCTGGGGTGTCGCCCGAGCCTCCCGCCTCGGGGCAGTGGCCGTCGCGGCTCTCCTGCTCTTCCAGTGCGTCAGTTCGCTGCGCAGCTTTCCCGACTACCTGCCCTACGCCAACGAGGCCTTCGGAGGCCCTTCGAAGTCCTATCTCGCGCTCACCGACTCCAACGTCGACTGGGGACAGCAGCTCAAGGAAGTCGACGCCTATGTCCACTCGCATCCTGGCACCAATTGCTGGATCGCCTACAGCAACATGGATATCGCGCCCGAGAAGCTCCCCTGCAAAGCCCTGCCCACCGGCCTCGCCCTCATCGCCGGCCAGCCCGAGCCCGTCGTCCCTCCGCACATTGAGGGTACCGTCCTCATCAGCGCCGAAGACGCCTCCGGAGCGCTCTGGGGCCCGGGCAATCTCAACCCCTATCGCCAGTTCCAGGATGGCCATCCCGCCGAGATGATCGGCAACTCCATCCTGGTCTACCGCGGCGGATTTGATGTCCCGCTCGCCGCCGCCGCCACGCACATGAGTCAGGTGCCGACGCTCCTTCGCATGCGCCAGCCCGACGCCGCACTCGGTGAAGCGACGGCCGCGGTTCATCTCGCACCGCAGTCACCCATCGTCGAAGCCGAGTTTGGCGGCGCGCTCCTGCGGCTCGGACGCACGGAGGAGGCGCAGCAAGCCTTCACCTCCGCACGCGCATTGGCACGCACCCACCAGTCCGAGGAGGAGACCGGCGCCGTCGAAGCCCGCATCGCGCAGATCCAGCACTCTCCGTTCTGAGCCAAACCCCGTAAGTTGTTGTGCCTCGTGCCGCGTCACGAGAGAATCGTCTGCATGAACGTGAACTTCGCCGAGCGGGCGCACAACCACAACTGGAAGCTCGACCCCATCGTCCGCTCGCTGCTCGACACCGACTTCTACAAGCTCCTCATGCTGCAGTTCATCTGGAAGAACTTTCCCCAGCTCCACGTCACCAGCGAAATCATCAACCGGACGGTACGCGTTCGCCTTGCCGAGCGCGTCGGCGCCGCCGCCCTGATCGAGCAGATGGAACACGTCCGCCAGCTCCGCTTCCGCCGCAGCGAGCTCGTCTGGCTCGCCGGCAACACCTTCTACGGCACCCGCTGGATCTTCGAGCCCGCCTTCCTCGACTGGCTTGAGCACGACTTCCGCTTGAGCGCCTACACCGTCTCCGAGCACGACGGCCAGCTCGTACTCCGCTTCACCGGCCTCTGGTCCGCGGTCACCATGTGGGAGGTCTACGCGCTCGCCATCGTCAGCGAGCTCAAGACTCGCGCCGCTCTCGCCGAGCTCACCGAGCTCGAACTCGACGTCCTCTATGCACGCGCCAAAACCCGCCTCTGGGACAAGATCGAGCTGCTCCGCGACCCCACGCTCCACGGCCTCAGCCTGTCGGACTTCGGCACCCGCCGCCGCCACAGCTTTCTCTGGCAGGAGTACTGCGTCCAGGCCATGCGCCGCGCGCTGAACCCCAACGGCCGCGACCCGCGCCCAGGAGAAGAAGACCGTTTTTCCGGCACCTCCAACACCGCGCTCGCCTACAAGCACGACCTCGAAGCCATCGGCACCAACGCCCACGAGCTCCCCATGGCGCTGGCCGCCATGGCCTCGCGCGGCACCGACGACGAGCTCCGCCAATCCCAGTACCGCGTCCTCGAGCTTTGGCAGCAAAGCTACGGCGGCGCCCTGCTCATCCTGCTGCCCGACACCTTCGGCACGACACAATTTCTTCAGAGCGCGCCCGAATGGGTCGCCGACTGGACCGGCCAGCGCATCGACTCCAAGGACCCCGTTGTCGCCGGCGACGAGTACATTCGCTGGCTCGAGTCCCGCGGCAAAGACCCCCGGCGTAAGCGCCTTATCGCCAGCGACGGCCTCGACGCCAACGAGATCATCCGCCTGCACCGCTACTTCGAGGACCGCATTCGCTTCTCCGCCGGTTGGGGCACGCTCCTGACTAACGACTTCCGCGGCTGCCACCCCCGCGGCGAAGACACGCTCGAACCCCTCAGCCTGGTCTGCAAGCTCACCAGCGCCGACGGCATTCCCACCGTCAAGCTCTCCGACAACCC
>CAXSDM010000174.1:0-4424 GCA_964235575.1 uncultured Acidobacteriaceae bacterium
CGCTCGCCCGTGTTCCTCTTCCTGCTCGCCCCGTTCCTCGCCTTCGCCGCCACCGGCTACTTTACCGGCTTCGCCACCGTCACGGCCGAAGTCTACGAGACGCGCATCCGTTCCACCGCCCAGGGCTTCACCTACAACACCGGCCGCATCGCCTCTGCGGTCGCCCCCTTCGCCGTAGGCTCGCTCGCGGACCGTCACGGCCTCGGCGCCGCCTTCCTGCTCAGCGCCGCCGCCTTTCTCCTCGCCGCTTTCATCTGGCTCTGGATCCCCGAAACCCTCCGCGCGCCGGCTTCGACGTAGACGAGCGGCCGGCGTAGGGTCTCTCCCACGCCGGCCAAGTCAAGCTGCCTCAAGTTCGCGAACATACTCGATGACCGCCTCGCTCCAGCCGTCGATGTGCGTCCACTCTCCGTAGCCCACGCCATTCTTCGCGCTCGCCACGTTGATCACGTATCCCTTGCCCCTCGGCTCAGGCACCCGATCGCGGCTCTGCTCATCGGTGATGACGATCATCCGGTCGTACTCCTCCCGCACCATCGCCAACGCCGCGCCCAGCCTCGTGCCTCCGTGCGGCTGGCTCACCTCCATCGCATCGCGCAGAGCGAACCCACGCCGGGGAGCCACAAGCACCGCCTTGTCCGAGAAGGTATAGACCGCCACCTTCTCGCATATCTCACGTAGCACGACAGCCAGCCCACACGCCGCTTCCGTCCGCAACATCTGCGAACGGCCGGACAGCCGAGCGATCATGCTGCCCGAAACGTCGACCAGCAGGACGGTCCGGCCCGGAAGCCTTTCAGCACCCGCAACCGCCCGGAACATCGCCCGTTCCAGTCCGTCTTCCCACTGCGGCGCATGCCGAGCCGCCGCCAGGAACCGGAACGGCAATACCCGCTCCGTACGCATCGCCTCGAGCGCCGTCAGGACCAACTCCTCTGCGACTCCCGCCTGCTGCATATTGCGCAGGTTCCGCAGCAGAGCCAAAGCCCCGAGCTTGCCCTCCACGAGCAGCCGCTCCCAGTTGGCGCGCTTCTCGAGACCAGGCGACGGCCCCGCCGACAGCGCCACCTCCCAGGTGTCCGGCGCAGCGAGCTCGCCGGCGATCAGCCGCTTCCACACCGCGGCCTGCGCCGGGTCCACCGGCTTCGCGTGGCAAAGAAACAGCACGTCCCGCAGCCGCACCGAGCCTGCCCGGTCATACTTTGCCAGCGCATACTCGTCGAACTTCGGGAACGCCGCCGCCAGGCCCTTCTTCACCTGGCCGGACAGCGGACGGCGTCCCTCTGCCCAGTAGATCGCGACGAACTCCGCCAACTCATCGGCGCGCTGAATCACCTGCGCCAGCGTCTCGGCCACCAGCGAGCGATGCGTCATCAGCCGAGCCATCTCGCGCACCAGCAGCAAGGGCACGTGGCGCAGCTTCATCTTCGTCCGCGCCTCAACCGCCAGCGCGGCGACCCGATCCGGCGCAACCCGGGGCACGAGCATCCGGATTCGGTCGGCAATCGCCTGCCCATCCTCGTAGAACTCGTTTTCCCAAAGCAGGCACGCCAGCACGCTGCGCCGCAACGCCTGCTCGTCCGTGATCCGTACCGCCGGCGCGCCCTCATGGGTACGCAGCACGGTGCGGAGCGTCTGCTCCACCGTCAACTTCAACACGTTCAGCTTCATCTCCGTCCTCCTCTCCGCTGCACTGACAAACGCCGGGGAACAAGCGACCACAGTTTTGCTCTCGCGAACCCAGTCAGTCCGCGGCAGGATTCGAACCTGCTTTGCCACCGTAGAAGTAACTGTGATCTACACCACCGGCGAGTTATTTACTCTTCGTCTGCGTTATCTTCGTCCGGGCTGGTAACTAGCTTCCTTGTCTCCTGAAAGCCTACGCCAACCTTAAAGCCGACAGGCTTAATCGGTCCCGTCTCAATATTGAGCGCGAATTTCTTCATGTCGTCCCAATTCGGCCGATTCTTGTCGTAGTAACTCGTACATTCGCAGATCAAGAATGGAACCACAATATTGGGCTGCACCTCGTTACACATTGTGACCATCTCTGACTCCCGATACCCGGTCATAATATGCGCATAACTACACGTCCTGCATAGCGACTCCGAACCTACCGGAGTTCCGCCTTTGACAAATCCTTTGCCCATCGCATTCACCTTTTGTCAATAAGTTAAGTTGACCGGGGAACAAGTCGAGAACAGAATCGGTGCTCTACCTCTGAGCTACACGAGTAACTACCCGCGGCAGGGATCGAATTTGCGACCACCGGCGTGACAGGCAAAGTATCTGTTCTCTACGCCACCGGCCGATAGCCTCGACGCATGTACCCGGGAACAATCGAGATGAGTTTCAGAGCAGGTACCAGCCGGAACTGTGTCCGTCAAGGCAACGCCCCGTTCCGCTAGCCTCTTCCTCTGGCAGGGATCCCGCCCTGCTCAGTCATTTGGAGGAAATAACTCATCTCTATCACCACGGGTAAGTCCCTCCGACATGCGAAGAAGGGATCGAACCCCAATCTTTGCGGACCTACCCAGAGTAGCCATACAGTTCACCAAGGTCGAAATAGACTGAGGGATCAGACGAACACGGTGTAAGCGATTCCAAGTCGAAGGAACCGTGCTCTTCGCCACTCAGTCAGGAGCTGGTTGTGCATGCGATTGTGCGTAGGATCGCCGACTAGGACAGTGGCCAGGTGAGTTGATAGCCCCGGCGATCACCTGCAAGAGCAAAGCTCTCAGGTGACCTACGCATCGTGTTGTACGAGTGCTGTTTCATCGGGACATCTCCTACGCAGGAATTACTGTGCCACTTATTAAAAGAAATTGCAATGAATAATCACAAAAAGATCATTTATTTCATAGCCGCTGCAGTTCCCACCTCACTCGTGGCCGGGCGCTCCAACTACGCAAGCTGCCCTGCTTTTTTATCCGCCGAACTCGTGCTACGCTCGGTTCACCTTCGCCGGACGGCGAAGCGCATAAGGCCCCAGCCTCATCATGCGACGCACGACGTGCCTCCTTGTGGCTCTTCCCGTCACCTTCCTGGTGGCGTTCGTTGCTCTCGCCTTCTTTCACGCGCAACGTACGTTAACGCGGTCCACCGAAGCGCAGCGCACCGCGCACCAAATCCCCTTCACGCGAACCACGCTCGACCTCACCAACGCAAGCACCCTCCCCTTCGAGCCTGTCGCTTCCGCCAACAGCTTTACCTCCGGCGCTGTCTTCGCCGGCGACTTGGCTCTCGCGGGTCCAGCCGGTCTGAGCCTCTTTGCCCCCAACGGCACGCTCCGCCGAGCCCTCCGCACCGGGCTCGAACTGCCCGTCGCGCCGATCACTCAACTCGTCACCGGAACCCTCCGCGGAGCCTCTGCCCCCCAGCTTCTGGCCGCCACTGCCGGAGACGGCCTCCTTATCTTCAGCATGGACTCGTCCGGCACGCCCGTTCTCCAACAGCTTCTTCCCGCCTCGTCAGAGCTCCGCGACCTCACCCAAATCCTTCCGCTTCCCACGGGCGACCTGCTCCTCGGCACCCGCCGTCATGGCGTCCTGCTCTTCGACGAAACCCATCTCACTCCACTCGCCTTTACCCTTCCCGGCACGGACTCGGCCGCACTCGAAGTCACTGCCCTGGCCGCGCCCGATCCTGCCTCTTTCCTCATCGGAACTCGCAGCCAGGGGCTGTTCTTCCTCCATGCCGGCACCGTCCAGCACAGCGACCCCGCCAGCGGTCTGCCCGACCCGCAGATCGACTCCCTCGCCATCACCCAAGGCAAAGCCTACGCCGGCACACCGCGGGGCATCGCCGAGTTCGATCTGGCTTCACTTCTACCCGGCCAGGTCACTCTGCGTCCCACCCGCATCCTCGCCGCAGGCCTCTTCGGCCACGCGCTCGCCGCCTCCGCCGCACAGCTCACGGTCGGCACCCTCGACCAGGGCATTGTCCCGGTCTCGCTCGAGGGCCGCCCTCATCTTCGCCAAACCTCCATCTCCGTGCCGCTCGACCCCGGAGCCCTGTCCACCGAACGCGTGGACACCTTCTTCTCCGCGCCCGGCCCTTTCAGCCCGCTGTACGCCCTCGCCGACGGCCAACTGCTCGTTCACTCCTCCTCGCATTGGACGCCCCCCCTTCCGCCGGCCCCGGCCCCCACCCTTACCGACCGCAACATCTCCGCGCTCGCCTTCGACGCCGAGGGCCGGCTCTTCGTCGGCTTCTTCGACCACGGTCTGGACATCCTCGACTCACGCGCAAGCCAGCCAATCCGTCACTTCGAGAACGACCACCTCTTCTGCATCAACCGTCTCGCACTTGACCCCACGCGCCACACCATGGCCGCCGCCACCGCGAATGGCCTGGTCCTCTTCGATAGCCAGGCCATGCCGCGCCAAACCCTCATGCGCCGCGACGGACTCATCAGCGAGCAC
>CAXSDM010000175.1:0-4411 GCA_964235575.1 uncultured Acidobacteriaceae bacterium
CATCGCGACATGGGTCCACGATTCCGCTATCTTGGGCCTGAGGTTCCGGCAGAGGAACTGATCTGGCAGGATCCGCTGCCCAAGGTTGATCACGCGCTGGTCGATGACCAAGATGTCGTGGCCCTGAAGGCGAAGGTGTTGGAGTCCGGCCTTTCGGTGTCCGAGCTTGTCTCAACTGCATGGGCTTCGGCCGCATCGTTCCGCGGCTCCGATAAGCGCGGCGGCGCGAATGGCGCACGCATCCGGCTCGCTCCGCAGAAGGACTGGGAGGTCAACCAGCCGGCGCAACTGGCGCGGGTACTGAAGGCGCTTGAGAAGATCCAAGGCGACTTCAACGCTTCCGCTTCCGGCGGCAAGAAGATTTCGCTGGCGGATCTGATCGTTCTCGCCGGCTGTGCGGGGGTCGAGAAGGCGGCGAAGGATGCCGGCATCGATACCACGGTGCCCTTTCTTGCGGGCCGTACGGACGCTTCGCAGGAGCAGACGGACGTACAGTCGTTCGCGCCGCTCGAGCCCATCGTCGACGGCTTTCGCTCCTATGGACTCCGTAAGGAGGAGCCGGCCGAAGTCGCGCTTCTGGACAAGGCGCAGTTGCTGCGCCTGACCGCGCCGGAACTGACCGTTCTGATCGGCGGTTTGCGCATGCTCCACACCAACTTCGGCGGAACGAAGTTCGGCGTCTTTACCGATCGTCCGGAGACGCTGACCAACGACTTTTTCGTCAATCTGCTCGATATGAAGTATGCCTGGAAACCTACCACGGAGTCCAAGGACACGTTCGAGGGCCGCGATCGCAAGACGGGTGAGGTGAAGTGGAAGGCGACACGCGCCGACCTGATCTTTGGCTCAAACGCTCAGTTGCGTGCCACGTCCGAGGTTTACGCGTGCTCCGACTCGCACGGGAAGTTTGTCAAGGACTTCGTCGCTGCGTGGAATAAGGTCATGAACCTGGACCGCTACGACCTGACCGCATCCGTGGTTTAGGCTGGTTGGTCCAGATCGCAGTCTGGCTGGCTTTATCTGAGGCCAGCCGGGCTCGCTACACTTTCTCGAGCGAGCGAACGGGATGAGTATGAGTCAGCACATGGATCTTGATGCGGGTACTTTTCGGGCTGTTTGTGCACAGCATGGAATCGCCGTAACGCACCAGCGACAGGTGCTCTATGAGGTCATGCAGGGGATGGCGGGGCATCCAAGTCCCGAAGAAATTTTCGCCGAAGTGCGAAAGAGAGTTCCTGCGGTTTCACTGGCAACGGTGTACAACAACATCCACATTTTCGTTGAGAACGGGATCTTGCGCGAGGTGAGTCTGCACCACGGCTCTCAACGTCTTGAGATGAATGAGCGAGAACATCATCACCTGGTGTGCTCTCGTTGTAAGGCGATCACCGATATCGCCGCCGAAGGTATCGAGCTGATCCCGCAGCATAGGGATCTTGGTGTCGGCTTCCACGTAGAAAGGTATTCTGTGGATGTAATTGGGTTGTGTGCCGCATGCCAGCAAACCGGCGCTGAAGTCTCTCGAGCCGAACGCTAAAGCAAATCGGTAAACCCATAACTCAATTGTTGGATCACGCTAGCCAAGTCTTTCTGGCCTGTGGGCGGTCCCGTCGTTGTTGCTGGTCGTTTTGAACGGCTCGAATTTGCCGGTGAGGGCCGCGGCGCGTGTGCGATCCAGCAGAGCGGCCATTTCGCCGGCAGAATATGGTTTATAGGTGCGAACCGCCTCAAAAGCCTGGTTAAGAATGGCCTGGCTTTCGATGCCGGTGATTTGCACCGAGATGGGCTGATTGAGGCAGTAGTACAGGCACTCCATTGGCGTGGCTGTCTTGCTTGCAAGGATGTGCGGGTCGCCGAAGGCCTTCATCCCGAGCGATGCGATGCCTTCGCGATTCAGCACCGGCAGCACATCGTGGGCGAAGCTGCGGAAGTGCGCATCCATCACGTTGATCGGCATCTGCACGGCGTCAAAACGAAAATCATGGGCGCGCGCAATCTCCAGCATGCGCAGATGCACGTAGGGATCCTTGTGCCCGGTAAACCCGATGAAGCGAACCTTGCCTGCCTTCTTTGCTTCCAGCGCGGCCTCCATGGCACCGCCCTCGGCGAAGACGCGGTCGGGGTCCTCGAGGCGAATAATCTCGTGGAATTGAATCAAATCAATGTGGTCCACCTGAAGCCGCGTCAGCGATTGTTCGATCTGCTGCGCGGCTAAGGCTTTGGTGCGGCCATCGGTCTTGGTCATCACAATGGCGCGATTGCGGTAGCCGCCGGCCAGAGCCTTGCCCATGCGGACTTCGCTCTCGCCATTGTTATAGCTCCAGGAGTTGTCGAGGAAGTTGATGCCACGGTCGATGGCCTGGCGGATAAGTTGAATCGACTCCTGCTCCGAGAGCGACGGTTTTCCGATGTGGTAGCCGCCCAGCCCAATGGCGGAGACGCGCTCTCCCGTGCGGCCGAAGGGGCGATAGCTCATCTCGGAGGTGCCGTGCTTCTCTTGGCCGTGCAGCATTGGGGTGAGCAGCTGCTGAGTTGCGGCCATGCCCGCCGCGGTGGTTGCACTTCTGAGGAAATTTCGCCGGTCCATTGTCTCCACCTCCCGTGCCCGAGCCGCTTTGGAGCAAACTACTTCCTGCATTCTAATTGGTATCGCTGATGAAGACGTCCAGCTGTTGGCATGGCCCTCGCCAGAACAACAATTGAAATAAACAAGCTGCATAGCAAATGGGCTGCTCTTGCTTATTGCCCGCAGGGTTTGCCTTTGAAGGTGAAGGGCTTGGTGTCTACTTTTTCGTTGAGGCGGATGTGGGTGTAGGTGGCGGTCTGGAGGTCGGTTGAGGGGCTGAGCAGGACCTGTTTGAGGGTAATGCCGCGGGCGGGGTCAATCCAAAGGGTGACCTTCTTGATGTTGGCGAGGACGGCGGGGTCCTTGGCGACGAGATCGAGCTTTTCCACCTTGGTTCCGTCGAGAGTTTCGGGGCCAAGGTCGGTGATGTTCCAGGCGTTGGCGAGGTCTTTGCCGCTGCCGCCAAAACCGAGGGTGAGATAGGTTTCGATGCCGGGCCTGGTAACGGGGTCAAAGCAAGTGAGGCCGGGGTTGAAGACGCGCAGGGTGCCATTCTTGAACTCGACCGTGCGGCCCTGGGGGCCGGTGGTGAGCAGGCCCATTTGGGTGGTGCCGTGTTCGCGGGTGAAGTAGATGCGGCCGTCCTGCTGGTTGTCCTCGGATTTGAGGAAGTGGTTGTAGGAGACTTTGTGGAAGTCGGCCTGGACGGAGGTAAAGCGGGCGCTGGCCTGGTCGAGCTTGGCGAGGATGGCCGCAAGCTGGGGGGATGGTTGCTGGGCGGGGAGTACCGGGGAGAGTAGGACGGCGAACAGGATGGCGGCGATCTTCATGAGGTCCTCTGTGAAGTGCTAACCCGGGTTGCGTGCAGATGACACGTGCGGGCAGCAGAGCGAACGACGGAGATTCTGGCTGCGCCAGAATGGCGGCGTCTTGAGATCAGAGCTGGCTCCTAGCGGAGCACCCAGACGTTGTAGGCGACGGTGTGGCCGCTTGAATCCTTGACGGGCTCGTAGCCGTCGAGAGCGACTTCACCGGAGATCGGTTCGATCACGCGGAGGAAGGCGGCTTTGAGTTCGGGGTCGGTGTGGGCGTTGACGATGTCATCGGCGCGAATCTGAAAGAGGAAGCGGGAGGAACCGTCGCGGATGCCGGCCTCCTTGACGAGAACCTCGCTCGAGTGCAGGGCGACGGTTTCGACGGGGCGGTCTTTGAAGTCGATGAAGTGCGGCGTGACGAAAAGGAAGAGCAGGATGGCGGTGACCATGATGTCGTAGTGGAAGCTGCCGCGCTGGTAGGTCCAGAAGATATAACTTTTGAGGAGCTTGCCCATCAGGGTTTTCCTTTCTTGAGCCACGGGCCGGTTTGCTTGCCGATGACGGTCTGGTTGTCCATGTAGGGGATAAGCGCGTCGGGGATGCGGACAGTGCCGTCGGGCTGCTGGTAATTTTCGAGGATGGCGAGGTAGGTGCGGCCGATGGCGAGTCCGCTGCCGTTGAGTGTGTGGACGAACTCCGGCTTTTTGTTGCCGGGGGCGCGGAAGCGGATGTTGGCGCGGCGGGCCTGGAAGGCTTCGAAGTTCGAGCAGCTGGAGATCTCGCGGTAGAGGCCCTGGCCGGGAAGCCAGACTTCGAGGTCGTAGGTTTTGGCGGAGGAGAAGC
Organism: uncultured Acidobacteriaceae bacterium; assembly: GCA_964235575.1. GTDB lineage: Bacteria > Acidobacteriota > Terriglobia > Terriglobales > Acidobacteriaceae > Edaphobacter. The sequence continues at coordinate 4,225 of CAXSDM010000175.1, forward strand.
CCATATCTCCGGTGCAGAGGAGCATGCGGCGGTAAGGCAGGTCGAGGGCTTCGAGGACGGCCTCGGCGTTTTGTGTGAGCGCCTCGTGGGCGGCTTCGGAGTCCTGGGGGCGGGTGAATTGGACGAGCTCGACCTTCTGGAACTGGTGCTGGCGGATGAGGCCGCGGACGTCCTTGCCGTAGCTGCC
>CAXSDM010000176.1:0-2323 GCA_964235575.1 uncultured Acidobacteriaceae bacterium
CGCCGTCGTTCATTGCGTCGCGGCTGGATACCGCCGTTGAGCGCTATCACGAGCAGCTCTTGCCGCCGTACTTTCGCGAGCTGATGAAGTATAACGACCAGTCGGCGTACAGCTGGGATGCGCCGGGGCACATGGGGGGCGTGGCGTTCCTGAAGCATCCGGTGGGGCAGGAGTTTCACCGGTTCTTTGGGGAGAACCTGCTGCGGTCGGACCTTGGCATCTCGTCCGCGCCGCTGGGGTCGTGGCTCGACCACATTGGGCCCCCGGGAGATTCCGAGCGCAATGCGGCTCGGATCTTTGGCGCGGACTGGACGTTTTACGTGCTGGGTGGCTCGAGCACGTCGAACCAGATTATCGGGCATGGTGTGATTGCGCAGGACGACATTGTGCTGGCGGATGCGAATTGCCACAAGTCGATCTGCCACTCGCTGACCGTGACGGGCGCACGGCCGGTGTATTTCAAGCCGACGCGCAATGGGTACGGCATGATCGGCCTGGTGCCGTTGAAGCGGTTCAGCCCGAAGAACGTGCAGAAGCTGATTGCGAAGAGCCCGTTTGCGGCGGGGGCGCGCTCGCAGGAACCGACGTACGCGGTGGTGACGAACTCGACGTACGACGGGCTTTGTTACAACGTGGACCAGGTGGTGGAGCAGCTGGCGAAATCCGTCTCGCGGGTGCACTTCGACGAGGCCTGGTATGCGTACGCCAAGTTCCACCCGATCTACCGCGGGCGGTATGCGATGGGGGTTCCGGACGACATGCCGGACCGGCCGGCGATCTTCTGCGTGCAGTCGACGCACAAGATGCTGGCGGCGTTCTCGATGGGCTCGATGATCCATGTCAAGTTGTCGGATCGCGCGCCGCTGGACTTCGACCAGTTCAACGAAGCTTTCATGATGCATGGGACGACGTCGCCGTTTTACCCGCTGATTGCGAGCCTGGACGTGGCGGCGGCGATGATGGATGAGCCGGCCGGGCCGACGCTGATGGATGAGACGATCGGCGATGCGATCAGCTTTCGGCAGGCGATGAGCTCGATTGCGCACCGGCTGCGCGTGGAGAGCGAGAACGGCGAGGCGTGGTTCTTTGGGATCTACCAGCCGGAGCGGGTAACGGATCCAATCTCTCGAGAGACGATTTTGTTTGAGGATGCGGAGGATGAACTGCTGGCGTCGGTGCCTTCGTGCTGGACGCTGAAGCCGGGCGAGGACTGGCACGGCTACCAGGACGAGGATATCGAGGGCGAGTACTGCATGCTGGACCCGGCGAAGGTGACGATCCTGACGCCCGGGGTGAATGCGCAGGGCGTGGTGGCGGAGTGGGGGATTCCGGCGGCGATTCTCACGGAGTTCCTGGATGGTCGGCGGGTGGAGATTGCGCGGACCGGCGACTACACGGTGCTGGTGCTGTTTTCGGTGGGGACGTCGAAGGGCAAGTGGGGGTCGCTGCTTGAGAACCTGTTCGAGTTCAAGCGGCTGTACGACACGGAAGCTCCGCTTGAAGAGGCGCTGCAGGACCTGACGCAGCGGTTTCCCAATCGCTATCGCGGGACGACGCTGAAGCAGCTTTCGGACGAGATGCAGGCGGCGATGATCGAGCTGCGGCTGGCGTCGCTGGTGAACGAGGCGTGCGATGAGGATTTCGACCCGGTGCTGACGCCGGCACAGACGTACCAGAAGCTGGTGCGCGGGGAGACGGAGCGGGTGCGCTTTGCGGATATGGCGGGGCGGATTGCGGCGGTGATGCTGGTGCCGTACCCGCCGGGGATTCCGATGTCTATGCCGGGCGAGCGGCTGGGCGGCCCGGAGTCGCCGGTGATCCGGCTAATCCTGGCGATGGAGGTTTTTGGCAAGCGGTTTCCGGGGTTCGAGCGCGAGGTGCACGGCATCGAGGTGGACGGGGACGGGAACTACTGGATGCGGGCGGTCATCGAGGAGAAGGGCAAGCGCAAGCGTGGCGGCAAGCAGAAGGGACCGGGGAACCTGCCGCCGGTCGGTGGGCAGCGGCTGCCGAACAAGCCGGTACGGCACTCGACGGAGTAAGAGGACCGGGGGGAGATGGAAGGGGTTGCCCGCTCCGTCGGGCCGGTCCTGCCTGAAAAGCAAATACGGGGATTCTGGCTTCGCCAGAATGACGACCGGTTAGGGTCACGGAGCTGCGGAGATGGCTTTCGGCTCAAAGCGGAATACAGGGGGCCTTCGCTTCGCTCAGGATGACGTGACTTTGTGGCGGCCGTTTCCTTTTGCCTGTGCTCCAGATCACGCTGGGCCGAGGATGCGGTTCAGGTCGGCTTGCATGGCGTCGAACTGCTTGCGCAGCTGCT
>CAXSDM010000176.1:2423-4375 GCA_964235575.1 uncultured Acidobacteriaceae bacterium
TCGGTGACGGGGACGGCGGGCAGGTTGAGCTGGAGTTTCTGCCAGTGCTTGCCGAGATCGAAGGAGACGTACATGCCGAACTCGGTGCCGGCGTAGAGCAGACCCGGGCGGGTGGGATCCTCGCGGAGGACGCGGGTGGGCTCGTCCGGGGCGATGCCGTTGTGGCCGTCGGTGAGGCAGGTCCAGGTCTTGCCGAAGTCGTCGGTGCGGTAGAGGTAGGGGGCGAAGTCGCCGAGCAGGTAGCGGTAGATGGCGACGTAGGCGGTGCCGGGCTGGAAGTGGCCGGGCTCGATGTTCTGGACGCGTCCGCCGGATTTGAGGCCTGGGGGGGTGACGTTCGACCAGTGCTTGCCGTCGTCCTGGGTGACGTAAACGAGGCCGTCGTTAGAGCCGGTCCAGATGAGGCCTTTTTTGAGCGGCGACTCGCGGATGGCGTAGAGGGTGGAGTACATCTCTTCGCCGGTGGCGTCGCGGGTGATGGGCTCGCCTGAGCCGTATTGAGTGCCGGAGGGCTTGGCGGTGAGGTCGGGCGAGAGCTTTTCCCAGTGGATGCCGCCGTCTTTCGAGCGGCTCAGGAACTGCGAGCCGTAGTAGACGGTGTTGGGCTCGAAGGGGGAGATCTCCATGGGGGAGACGCGCTGGAAGCGGTACTCGAGGGCGGTGGGCTCGTTGCCGTAGAGGGATTCGCTGCCGACCCAGTAACGCTGCTCGTTGTTGTTGGTGGTGATGTTGAGGCGGGTGAACTGGCCTTTGCAGCCTCCCCAGACGACGGAGGGGTCGTTGAGCTTGGGGATGATGGGGCCGGTTTCGCAGCCGGGGCCTTCGCGGAACTGCTGTCCATTGCCGAGGGGGAGCGAGGGGACGATGACGGTGGTGTTGTCCTGCTGGGCTCCGTAGAGGCGGTAGGGGAACTGGTCGTCGATGGCGACCTGGTAGATCTCGGCGGTGGGCTGGTTGGCCTGGGTGCTCCAGGTGGCTCCGCCGTCGAGCGAGACGTTGGCTCCGCCGTCGTTGGCCTGGATCATGTACTGCGAGTTTTTGGGGTTGATCCAGATGTCGTGGTTGTCGCCGTGCGGGGTGCGCTGGGTGTGGAAGGTTTTGCCGGCGTCCGTGCTCTTCATCCAGGCTTCGTCGCCGACGAAGACGGTGTCGGGGTGGTTGGGGTCAACGCCGAGGGTGTCGTAGTAGAAGGGGCGGGTGGTGAGTTTGCCTTCGCCGTTGACGAGGGTCCAGGAGCTGCCGGCGTCGTCGGAGCGGTAGAGGCCGGCGCCGGGCTTGGCTTCGATGAGGGCGTAGAGGCGGTCGGGGGCGGCGTTCGCGATGGCGACGTTGGCGCGGCCGAACTCGCCGGTGGGCAGGCCAGTGGTGAGCTTGGTCCAGTGCTCGCCGGCGTCGGTGCTTTTGTAGATGCCGGCGGATGGATTGTCCGTGGCGGGGCTGCCGCTGATGATGGTCCATGGATGGCGGAGGCCGTGCCACATGCAGGCGAAGACGACGTTGGGGTGGCCGGGCTGGAGCTCGAGGTCGGCGGCGCCGAGGTCCGGAGAGAGGGAGAGGACCTGCTTCCAGGTCTTGCCGCCATCCTGCGAGCGCCAGACGCCGCGCTCCTTGTTGCCGATAAACGGGTTGCCGGTGACGGCGACGAAGACGTCATTGGCGTCAGAGGGGTTGACGCGGATGGTGGCGATCTGGCCGACGTCACGGAGGCCGAGGAACTGCCAGGTCTTACCGGCGTCGGAGGATTTGTAGATGCCGCGACCGATGGAGACATTGCTGCGGATTTTGGAGGAGCCGGTGCCGGCGTAGATAACGTTTGGGTCGGACTGGGCGACTTCAACGGCGCCCATGGAGCCGACGGAGAACTGGCCGTCGGTCATGTTCTTCCAGGAGTGGCCGGCGTCGGTGGTCTTCCAGACGCCGCCGCCGACGGTGCCCATGTAGAAGGTGAGGGG
>CAXSDM010000177.1:0-2030 GCA_964235575.1 uncultured Acidobacteriaceae bacterium
GCAAACCTCGCTCCTCAAGGATCGAAAACGGCAGCGCGCAACCTGAGAAGGAAGTAATAGGACAAAGTTTGTCGCTGCTGTGCAGCTTACTTCGTAAGTCGTTACTCTGGCGAAGCCCCAAGCTTCGTAGTTCTTCTTGTTCTGGCCATGCACAGTGTCAGGGAGTTTGCTCTAAGCATCACAAATGTGTGAAAGTACCCGATTTGTTACTACTGTGACACAGGCCCATATCCGGCTGATTCTGGTTCGCTTCCTGGACCGAGTCCAAGCTTGATCAAAGCACGGGCGTCTGGAACCAGCTTCACCTGCCAGCCGTTATCGGCCTGCAACTTTTCCATGGCCGCTTGGGTGCCCGGATCCCATGTTCCGGAAGCCTCTTTCAAATAACCAGCCTTGACTAAGGCATTCTGAATTTCCGAGGCACGTTCAGGCGAGATACCGTTGGCCGTCTTCGGTCTGGCCTGTGAAATCCGCTCTCTGCTGACGCGCGATGAGGTTGGTCCTCGATGCACCCTGGGGCTTGCGTTGGCTGACAGACAGCTGCCAGCAATGAGAGTTGGGACAAGAATGATAGAAAGCGTTAGCCGCATGCGTTTCGGTTACCTCAGGTCATTGCCGAGTAACAGATTAAGTGAACTTAGAGTACCGTTGACGCACATAGGTAGCAACAGGAAAGGTTTTCATTCAAATGTGAAGTTTCTATACAGCGTGCGTTGGCGCGGATTGCGAAGAAAAGAGGAGCAGCAAACACGTTGCTGCTCCTCCGATCAGCGGAGAGTCCCGCCTACAAAGCTGTTTCCGCCTTTGCTGCGAACGTCATGGATAACAAACACGACATCATCCCCGGTTTTCAGACGAGAAACCACAGCACGATAGCTCGCTTCATCGGTCACGGACTGACGATTGATCTCAGTGATCAGATTCCCTTTACCTAAACCGATTTCATCGGCGAAGGAGCCTGGAGTGACGCTGGTGATAGTAACTCCTCCCGGAATACCCATCTTGGTTGCTGCCGCAGAAGGAACCGCAGCTACGGTGATTCCTAGCTTGCTTTGTCCTGCATCGGACTCTTGCGGAGCGTCACCCTCGCTCTGCTCTCCTGCTACCTCCGCGTATGTTTTGGCTCGATCTCCTATTACGACGCTCGCGGTGTGCTGCTTACCATCGCGAAGGTATCCAATCTCTACGGAGGAACCAACTGGGCGAGAAGAGATGTCGTTGACAAGATCGTCGCCATCTTTAATCTGTTTCCCCCCAACGCTTACCAGAATGTCTCCAGGCTTGATGCCGGCCTTCCCAGCTCCTCCGGATGGTGTGACCACGGATACGATCACGCCACCACTAGCAAAGCCGTACATGCGGCTTACCGCGGAAGAGGTGGAGGCCTGGAATTGAACGCCGATAGAGCCGCGTACGACCTTATGCGCCGATCCGATCAGATCATTGTAGACCTTGGCAAGAACGTTCGACGGCATGGCAAAACCGACGCCTTGCGAGCCCATGGACGATGTATAGATCGCCGTGTTCATTCCGACCACGTTTCCGGTCATGTCCACCAGAGGTCCCCCCGAGTTGCCCGGGTTAATAGCCGCGTCGGTCTGGATAAACTTCTGGAATTGCTTGGTGAGTCCGGAGGCGTCCCGGTCATCGATCGAGCGGTCCTTGGCCGAGACGATACCTGCTGAGACGGTCTGCGAGAGTCCGAAAGGGCTGCCGATTGCCAGCACCCAGTCGCCGACCTGTGCACCGTCGGAATTGCCAAGCTTAACAGTAGGCAAGGGCGTTTTGGTATCCACCTTGATAACGGCGATATCTGTTTCAGGATCGACGCCGATGACGGTTGCCGGACGCCCCTGCAGACGGCTCCCATCATCCGGATCGCCCGCCAGCTTCACGTAGATTTTGTCGGCCTTGTCGACGACGTGATTGTTCGTGATGATGTAGCCGCGCGGATCGACGATGAAGCCGGAGCCGAGCGCCTGGCGCTCTCCGCCTGCACCGTCGGAGTCGTCCTCCCCTCCGCCCTGCCC
>CAXSDM010000177.1:2130-4370 GCA_964235575.1 uncultured Acidobacteriaceae bacterium
CCCTCCGCCCTGCCCGCCGCCCTGGCCACCGAAGAAGCGATTGAAGAAGTCCTGCATGTCACCCTGGTCGGGGCTGTTTCCATCGGGGGTGCGCTGTCCGCGCCGGCCCGGCCGTACCGGAGCCTTTTTCGGGATCGTCTCCGTATTGATGTTCACCACGGCGGGACCGACCTGTTTCACAATCTGGGCAAAGCCGTTCGAAAGAGTGACAGGATTCGGAATGACAAGGGGACGCGCATCCGACGTATCCACACGCTGTTGTTCCTTCGCGCCCACGTCATGGGTAAGAATGGAACCGGCAAGCACACCTATCGTCAGCGTGCTCAGAAGCGTGAAAGTGGAGGCCAGGCGGTGAGTGCGGAAGCGTTCAGACAAGCTGCGTGAGGTCGGTGATTCCATGTGCGGGTAAACCCTCGTTTCGATTTCCTGTTGCGCTCTCTAAGCGAGGAGCGACGTCTGTTTCAGTATAGATGCTCGTCCTCACCGCATTTGACGAGCCTCCGCGCGATCAAGGTAGGACGAGTTTCAGATTGATGCGGCATCCGCAATTGCCATACACCTCAACGGGCCTCCGCATGGCTCCCGTAAGAACCGCCTGAATTAGTCGCCCAGGTTTACGAGGATGACCTCATTGAGGAGCTGACCGAGGAAGTTTGCACCAAGGCGACTGAACTTTTCGATGGAGTCGGTGGCAAAGAAACGACAGGTCACAGGTTCGGGTATGAGAGCTGCAGGCAAAAGGGTGGCGGCGGCACGAGCGGTAGCAGCGGCGGAGTCAACAATGTGCATGGGGCGGCCGAGGCGGACCAGCGTGCGCTCGATCATGGGTTTGAGCAGAGGATAGTGGGTGCAGCCGAGGACGAGAGTGCTGACATTGGGTGCGGCTTCGAGAGCTTCGGCGAGATAGATGCGTGTTACTTCGGCGGTGACAGGATGGTCGATCCAGCCCTCTTCAACGAGTGGCACGAGCAGCGGACAGGCTTTCTCGAAGGCGCGAAGTCCGAGCGCGGCGCAGGAGCGGGTGTAGGCTCCGGAGGCGACAGTGGCGGCGGTGGCGAGGACGAGGACCGACGCGGAGCCTTGGCTGGCTATGTGGGCGGCCTGGGTTCCGGGATCGATGACGCCGACGACAGGGATAGGAAGGGAGGACTGTAAGTCGTCGAGCGCGAGAGCGGAGGCGGTGTTGCAGGCGACCACGAGCATTTGAGCGCCTTCGGCGAGGAGGAAGGCGGCGGCCGAGAGCGCGTAGCGAGCGATCGTGGTTTGGGATTTGGCACCGTAGGGAAGCCGGGCGGTGTCGCCGAGATAGAGATAGCGGGCACCTGGGATGAGGGGCAGGAGCTCACGCAGGACGGTGAGGCCGCCGAAACCGGAGTCGAATACAGCGATGGTGGGAGAGCCAGACATTAGTAGAGGGGATCACCGTTGGCGCCGACGACGTGCATGGAGTCGGAGGGGTTGTTGATGGAGTAGGCGCGGCTCAGGTCGGCGTGTCCGTTGAGGGTGTCGCGGGGCTGGCCGCCGACGAGGAAGCGGACCTGCTGGATCTGGGGAAAGTTGGCGTGGAGGGTGGCGACGATGGAGCGCAGGGTGAGGTCCTCGGTCTCGATGCCGGAAGGGTGGGCGTCGGCGAAGGCCTTGTCGAGGTTGACGACGGCCAGTTGCCCTCCGCCTGCGGGAAGGGAGACGCCGGCGGGATTGCCGAGGGGAAGTGAGAGCAGGAAGACGTCGGTGACGGAGGGACCGACGGGAACGGGGTGCGGGGAGGCGGGTTGTGCGAAGTCGCCGAGCATGCGGATGAGCAGAGCCTTGGCGCGGAGAGACGGCTCTTCCGGGAGGGGGAGCGAGATGGAGTCGAGCGAGACGGAGCCGTCGGTCTCGTTGGGTTGGGCGATCGTGGCCGGCTCGTCGGGCACGTCGTTGGGCGCAGGGATGGGGCTCTGGTCGCGCATGGCGAGTAGGCGTGCCTGCTGATGGACGCAGCCGCGGATGAGCATGGCGAACATGAGGAGGATGCCGCCGACGAGCGACCAATAAAGGATGCGCTGTGCGCGGGGGATCGGCTGGGTGGGAGAGATCAAGGGCGGGCTCCGGGCGGCGGGGCGGGGGGCGGAACGGGTGCAGGCAGCGGCGGAGGGGGGCTGCGGAGGATGGGCGCGGGCGGGCGGGGAGGAGCTACGGGTGCTGGAGGGGCGACTGCGGGGAACTCCTCGGGGATGCGCCTGGGCTGGAGAGTGGGC
>CAXSDM010000178.1:0-4335 GCA_964235575.1 uncultured Acidobacteriaceae bacterium
GGCACCGCCTGCGCCGACGTCCTCATGGCCGGCGAGCGCGGCGGCTCCTTCGCCTCCCGCGTCTTCCTCGGCCTCGGCTTCGGCGCCCTCTACACCCTCTTCCAAAACGACAACCTTCTTGCCCTCTGGCCCTCCCAGCCCAACTTTGAACCCGACTTCGGCGGCCCGCAGCACATCCTCAAAGGCGCCGCCCTCCGCGCCGACTGCACCCCCGAGTACCTCGGCGTCGGCTACATCATCGGCCTCCGCGTCTCCGCCATCATGCTTGCCGGCGGCGTCTTCTCCTGGTTCGTCCTCATGCCCGCCATCTACTTTTTCGGAGCGCACCTCGCCACCCCCATCTACCCCGGCACCTCCCCCATCGCCTTGATGGACCCCTCCTCCCTCTGGCGCACCTACGTCCGCCCCATGGGCGCCGGAGCCGTCGCCGCTGCCGGCCTCATCACCCTCGTCCGCACCGCCCCAACCATCCTCAGTGCCCTGGCCGAAGGAGCCCGCAGCATCCGCGCCGGCCGCAACTCCGCATCAACACCGAATGAATCTTCCGCCCGCCCGGTCCGCACCGCCCACGACCTACCCCTCTCCTTCGTCTTCGGCGGATCCCTCCTCCTGCTCCTTCTCCTCGTCGCCTTCCTCACCCTCCATCCTGTCCCCGGAGCCCAGGTCGGCTTTCTGGCCAACCTCGCCGCCGCCCTCCTCGTCCTCCTCTTCGGCTTCCTCTTCGTCACCGTCTCGGCCCGTATCGTCGGCATCGTTGGTTCCTCCGCCAGCCCCGTCTCCGGCATGACCATCGCCACCCTCATGGCGACCTCCGCCATCTTCCTCGTCAAGGGCTGGACAGCCCCCGCCTTCGGAGCCCTCGCCATTACCATCGGCGGCATCGTTTGCATCGCCGCCGCCAACGCCGGTGACACCTCCCAGGACCTCAAAACCGGTTACCTCATCGGCGCCACCCCCTGGAAGCAGCAGGCCGCCGTCATGGCCGGCGTCATCATCTCTGTCTTTTCTATCGGCGCCACTCTCAATGCCATGAATAGTGGCCTGGAATCGTACACTCGCCTCCCCACGCCCATCCCCTTCACCTCCGCCCTGCTCGCCGACGGCGTCCAGGACAAAGGCTCCTTTCCCCGCGACCACATCCAGCTCACCGCCAAAGACGGCGCCCACCAGCCCATCCCCGACGCCCACCGCTACACCCTCCTCAACGCCATCGGCTCCACCTCCCTCGCCGACGGCAAATACCTCCTCGACCCCGCCACCCACCAGATCGTCATCCAGTGGACCCAGGGTATCGGCAGCGAAAAGGCCGCCGCCCCCCAGGGCAAGCTCATGGCCACCGTCATCAATGGCATCCTCACCCGCAAGCTCCCCTGGGGTCTCGTCCTACTCGGCGTCGCCCTCGTCCTCGCCGTCGAGCTCCTCGGCGTCCGCTCCCTCACCTTCGCCGTCGGCGCCTATCTCTCCATAGCCACCACCCTTGCCATCTTCGTCGGCGGCGTCATGCGCTGGATGGTCGACCGCGCCCTCCTCCACCACCACGCGCGCCAGGCCGCCGCTGGCTACCAGGCCTCGCTCGCCCTCTGGCACACCGACCGCCCCGCCTTCCACGTCCGCCACCCCACCTTCGATCCCACCAACCCCGACCACCTCGACCCCGCCAACGGGCTGCCTGTCCCAACCGCCGTCACCCCCTCGCTCGACCTCGAATCCGAAGTCTCCCCCGGCAGCCTCTATGCTTCCGGCCTCATCGCCGCCGGCGGCATCGTCGGTCTTCTCGGAGTCGTCATCAAGCTGTACGAGGCCGCCACCGAGCGCTCCATCCCCCGCTTCACCCCGCACAACCCCCTCTACCGCGACTGGGTCAGCCTCCTTATGTTCGCCGGCCTCGCCTTCAGCCTCTACTTTTTCGCCCGCAAGCCCCTCGAACCCACCAGATAACGACCGCCACACTGATTTCTCTGCACCTCTGCGCACCTTCGCGTCTTCTATGCTTGTTTCACCTCAAAACGTTACCTCCGGGCAACCTTCTCCAGAAATTTACTTCCCACAAAGCCTGCTATCGGCGAAGATGAAGGCAATAGCAAAATCAGACCGATCCCATACCGTAAGCGTCCACGAAACGCACCGGAGCACCACAGGCGATCGGCTCACCCACTTTTCCGCCCCTTTACGGCGGCTGTTCCAAGGAGACCAGAGATTCATGCCCGCTTTCCCCCGCACCCAAGCCCTCCTCACCGCCGCCCTGCTCGCCGCGGCTACACTCCCCGCCTCTGCCCAGACCGCCGCTCTCGGCGGCATTGACGGCGTCGTGCGCGACGCCTCTGGGGCCGTCGTTCCCGGCGCCACGGTCGTCATCACGGACACCCAGACCGGCGCCTCCCGCACCCTCACCACCGACTCCGAAGGCCACTACTCCGTCACCTTCCTCCAGCCCGGGCCCTATGAGGTCCTGGTCGGCGGCGGCTCCTTCGGCAAGGTCGATCGCAAAAACGTCCCTGTCACCGTCGGCGCGCCCGTCACCGTGGACGCCACCCTCCCCGCCGCCAGCGTCACCACCGACGTGACCGTCAACTCGGAAGTTCCTCTCATTGACACCGAAAAGGTCGAGCAATCCCAGGTTGTCGACCAGGAAATCGTCTCAAATGTCCCCGTCAACAGCCGCCGCTTCGAGAGCTTCGTGCTCCTCACGCCCAACGTCATCCCTGACGGAAACACCGGCCTCATCGGCTACCGCGGCATCTCCGGCGTGTACAACTCCAACATTATTGATGGCGGCAACAACAACCAGCAGTTCTTCTCGGAAGCCCGCGGCCGCTCGATCGGCGCACCGTATGTCTTCCCGGTAGATGCTATCCGCGAGTTCGAATCCTCCGCTACCGGTTACTCGGCCGAGCTGGGCGGAGCCGCCGGCGGCATCATCAACGCCATCACTAAATCCGGCGGCAACCAGTTCCATGGCGACGTCTACGAGTACTACCGCACCCCCGGCTGGAACGCCCTTGACCCCTACAACAAGTTCCAGGGCGCACGCACCCAGCCCGTCAAGGTGCAGCACCAGTACGGCATCTCCGCCGGCGGCAAGTTCCTTACCGACCGGCTCTTCTGGCATTTCGCCTACGATGGCTACCGCAAGGTCAATCCCATCGTCTACACCTCCACCTTCAACACCACCAACCAGGTCGCTAACCTCGCCCGGCTCTGTAATGGCGGCTCCACGCCGCTAACGGATACCGTTACCATCGGCGGTAAGGCGACGCCAGTCAATTACCCGACTACCATCCCCAACGTTTCTGTCGCCCAGTGCAACGCAGCCGTGGCTGCCATCCAGGGCCAACTCGGAGTGTTCCAGCGCAACGTCAAGCAGGACATCTTCTTTCCCCGCCTCGACTACCAGCTCAACTCCAAGACCCACCTCTCCGCCGAGTTCCTCTGGCAGGACTTCCACCAGCCCAACGGCTACAACAGCAGCGTCACCGTCAACAACGGCGGCATCGGGAACAACGGCACGGCCAACTTTCATGAGCGCATCCTGATCGCCAGCGCCGAAACTGCCCTCTCCGCCCGTGCCGCCAACGTGGTCCACTTCCAGTGGGGCCGCGACCTCGAGACCGACACCACCAACACCGGCGGCCCCTTCAACAGCCTCAGCAATCTCGTCTCCTTCGGCGAAACCTCCGCGCTGCCTCGCGGGAAGTTTCCCGACGAACACCGCTGGCAGGCCACCGACATCTACTCCACCTCGATCGGCCGCCATACTGTCAAAGCAGGCTTCGACCTTAACTTCATCCACGAGCAGATCGCGAACCTCTTCGGCGGCGACGGTAGCTTCTCCTACTCAAACGCCAGCGCCGAGATCAACTTCGCCAACTTCGTGCAGGATGCCTACGGCGTCAATCCCACCACGACCACCGCCGGCGGCGCACCCACCGTCCGCCACTATAACTCCTTCTCGCAAACCGTCGACCAGCTCACCGGCGTCGGCGCCGACGACTTCTGGAACCAGAACGTCGACTTCTTCGTCGAAGACCAGTGGAAGGCGAATCCCAAGCTGCTCCTCTCGCTCGGCGTGCGCTATGACGTCCAGCTCGTCCCCGGCCCGGACATGCCCTTTTCCGCCACCCTCAGCCCCGTGGCGTACAACGCCACCTCCCAGATCAATCCTGACCTGCACATGGTCCAGCCGCGTTTCGGGTTCAACTTCAATCCCAACCCGGGAACCGTCTTCCGCGGAGGCTACGGCTTCTTCTACGGCCAGATCTCGAACTCCTCCTACTACACCATCCGTCGTGAAAACGGCGTTTATCAGAAGCAGTACGGTCCGGTCAGCGCGGCGAC
>CAXSDM010000179.1:0-4315 GCA_964235575.1 uncultured Acidobacteriaceae bacterium
AGGCGCAGTTCGCGGACGCTCAGCAGGAAGCGGCGCTGCTTCCAGATGCGGTAGAACAGGAGGCCGAGAACCATGACCACGAAGATGGCAACGGCGAAGTGTCCAAGGATAGCGAAGAACGGTCCGCTGCGCTTGGCGAGATCGCCGAAGAAGAATCCGCCGAGCACGTAGGAGAGCGTCCAGATCGCCGAGCCGGAGAGATCGTAGGCGAGGAAGCGGGCGTAGGGCATGCCGGTCTGGCCGGCGATGGGCGCGGCTACCGTCGAGAGCCCGGGGACGAACTTGGCGAAGAGCAGGGTGACGGCGCCGCGGCGGTGGAAGTAGCCCTCGGTCTTCGAGACGCAGGCGTCGGCTTCAAAGGAGAGCCGGCAAAGCAGGCGCAGGACGGCGTTGCCGTAGCGGCGTCCGAGGGTGTACCAGAAGGTGTCAGCGAGAGCGCAGGCAACCAGGACGGAGACGACGGCCAGTGTTCCGCGAAGCTGATGCGTCGCGACGAGGGTTCCCGCGGTCAACAGAACGGGGATCGACGGAATGGGCACGCCGAGCTGCTCAACCAGAACCCACAGGAAGAGGATCGCGTACGCGTAATGAACGAAAAAAGCCAGGGCGATGGACATGGTAACGGCTACTACGTAGATGAGCGTAGCCGGGCATGCGGTTCAGGTTGTGTGTGCGTCGTTCGCCTTGAGAGTTTTGGGCTATTGCGCGAAGAGGGTGCGCAGCGTCATCACGTTGCGCTGCTCGTCGCCAGGTTCGTCGACGGGAGTTTCGGCGATGAAGACGGCGGAGGCAAAGCGGGAATCGCGGAGCAGGCGGCGGAAGGGGCCGGGGCCGAGGGTGCCTTCGCCGATGTGCTCGTGGCGGTCGAGCTTCGAGCCCATGGCGGCCTTGGCATCGTTGCAGTGCCAGACGCGGACGGCTTCGAAGCCGACGGTCTGGCCGAGGAGGGTCATGGTTGCGGCGTAGCCTTCGGGGGAGACGAGGTCATAGCCAGAGACGTGGAGGTGACAGGTGTCGAGGCAGACGGCGACGGGCGCGCAGGGGCGGAGATGCTCGACGAGTTCGGCGACCTGCTCGAGTTTGCCGCCAAGCGAGAACTCGGCACCGGCGGTGTTTTCGATGAGGATGCGGAAGTCAGGCGCAGCGGCGAAATCGATGCGGTCGATGGCGCGCTCGATCGATTGGGCGGCGAGACGAAGGCCTTCTTCGCGGGTCAGGCCCTTCCAGCTTCCGGGGTGAAGGACGAGGTTTTCCGCGCCGAGGGCGAGGGCGCGCTCGACCTCCCCGCGGAAGGCGGCGATCGAGCCAGTGCGGACGGACTCGGTCTGGCTGCAGAGATTGATGAGATAGCTGGCGTGGATGGAGATCGGGCCCATGTCGTGGGCGGCGCGGAGGTCCCGCATGCGGGCGGCATCTTCAGGCTTGACGGCGGCGGCACGCCACTGGCGGGGGCTGGAGCTAAAGATCTGGAAGGTGTTGGCGCCGGCGTCGACCGCGCGCTGGACGGCGGTCCAGCAGCCTCCGGCGGTGCCGACGTGGACGCCGATGCGTTTTCGGTCCGGACTAACCGTCATGATTCAAAGCTAACCCAGGTGGGATAGGATCGCTGCATGCCCAGGACCCAAAGTGCCGCGAGCCATGCGAAGTACGATCCAATCACGCATTTCGTATTAGCGCCCATTTTCGTCATCAACTTTGGCCTGTCGATTTATTGGGCGGTGCACGATCCGGAGCATCGGCTGGGGCTCGATCTGTGGCTGGTCGTGCTGGCGTTCGCGCTTCTTCTGCTGAACACAAAGGTGCGGCTCTACTCGCTGCGGGTGCAGGATCGGCTCATTCGGCTGGAAGAACGTCTACGGGTGTCTGCGCTTACCTCCCCGGCGGAGGCGTCGCGGCTCAGTACGGGACAGTTGATTGCGCTGCGCTTTGCTTCAGACGAGGAGTTGCCGATGCTGGTGGCGCATACGTTGGGCGAAGGTCTGACATCGCGGCAAATCAAGGAGCGGATTACCAGCTGGCGGCCGGACCTGGCGCGAATTTGAGGCAGACGATCTCCGGTGTCTTTAGTGAACCGGGTGGGGTATACAGGTCACTTTGGGTGGGATGGCGGACCCCGGCTGGTGGACCTATGCTTCAAATGGAACCACGGAGGCTCCCCCATGAGTAACTATGATCGTAATCAGGGCCCGCTTCAGGCAACACACTTGCGTACTGTTTCCCTTTTGGCTGCAATCCTTCTCGCGGCCGCGGCTGGTGTGAGCTGCAATGTCAGTGAAAGCTCCGCGACGATAAACGGCAGCGCGAGCGCTGGGTCGATGGTGGCCCCGGCTGCTGGACAGGCGAACGGTGACCTACAATCCACCCTGCCTAACCTGCACGACATGCGCCGGCGCTTCCGGGATCACCACTGGACCAGCGCGATGGTGGTGGAAACAGCGCATCACCAGCAGCGAAGTTCTTAGCCTGATCCTGAATCAGTAAACGTCGCGCTGATAGCGTTTGTCTTTCTTCATCCGGCCAAGATACTCGGCGGCGTGGTCGAGGGTGCCGTTCGAGCCCTTGGCGATGGCGTCGAGCAGGGCGAGTTCGACGTCCTTGGCCATGCGGGTTGCGTCTCCGCAGACGTAGAAGAAGGCTCCGCGCTCCAGCCAGGCGTAGAGCTCGGAAGCGCGCTCCTGCATGCGGTCCTGGACGTACACCTTCTTCGCCTGGTCGCGGGAGAAGGCTGTGTCGAGGTGGGTCAACACCCCATCCTTGTGCATGCTCTCGAGTTGCTGCTGGTAGAGGAAGTCGAGTGAGCGGCGCTGTTCGCCGAAGAAAAGCCAATTGTCGCCAGCGGCGCCGGTGGCCTGGCGTTCTTCGAGGAACGCGCGGAAGGGAGCGATGCCGGTACCGGGGCCGACCATGATGACGGGAGCGGAAGCGTCCTCAGGCAGGCGGAAGTTGCCATTGGCGTGGAGAAAGATGGGCATGGTTTCACCGACCGGGGCGCGATCGCCAAGATGTCCGCTGGCCAGACCCTGGCGGGTGCGGCCGTGGCTGTCGTAGCGCACCACGCGAACGGTGGTTTGTACGTTGTCAGGATGAAGCGCCTGGCTGGAAGCGATGGAGTACATGCGGGGGGTGAGCCGGGCAAGGACCTGAAAGAGCTGTTGCGGGGCGGTGATGACGCCGGGAAACTCATGGAGGAGGTCGATAAACTCGCGGCCATAGCAGTACTCTTCGGCGCGCGCCTTGTTCTCCTGGCCGGCGAGGGCCTTAAGGCCTTCGTTTTCGGGAGCGAGCTTGTTCATCTGGGTGATGCGGCCGCGCTCGAGTTTGCCAATGGCCAGGCGGGTTCGAAGAGCCTCGTCAAGGTCAATCTCGACCTTGTAGTGGTCGAGGACACGCTCGTCGCCGCGCATGTGCAGCGCATGGAGGACCTCGTCGACGACTTCGCGGCGGTTCTCGGGGAGGATGCCAACGGCGTCGCCGGGCGTATAGGTCATGCCGTCTTCGAGAGCGAGCTCGACATGGCGTGTTTCTTTCTCGGAGCCGGGTGCGGTGAGCAGCTCGTTGACCAGGACGGCGGACTGGTAGGGGGTGTTGCGCGTGTACTTGGGGGCGTGACCGCTTGCCGGGGTCTCGGTTGCTTCCAGCGTTTCGCTCATCTTGTTATGTTAGGCGATTTCAGGCCGTCCGGACAGCCGGGCCCGGAGCAGATAAGCGAGAACTCCGAGGAGGAGGACGAGGCAGGCAAAGCGGATCTCGTGTCCGAAGTTGGGCCGGCCGAGCAGGATATAGGTGAATCCAACCAGGGCGAACAAAGGCGGAAGAGGATAGAGCCAGAGGCGGAAGGGTCGGGGAAGTTCCGGTTGCGTGCGCCGGAGATAGAGTACTCCGATGTGCTGCAGCAGGAACTGGACCAGGATGCGCAGAATGACGAGCGCGGCGATGACCTCGGCGAGCGAGACGAAGCAGAAGAGGGCGGCGGCTCCTCCGAGATAAAGGAGCGAAATGTAAGGAAAGCCGCGGCTGGGATGCAGGCGGCCGAAGGAGGCAAAGAAGTTGCCGTCGCGGGCAGCAGCGAAGGGGATGCGGGAGTAACCGAGCAGGAGAGAAAAGACGCTGGCGAAGGCGGTGACCATGACGAGGACGGCGGCCAGACGCCCTGCGAACGCGCCGATGGCGGGTCCGAAGCGCGTGCCGTAAGCGGTCTGCATGAAGACTGAGATGAGGGCCTGGCGCGCGCCGAGATCGCGGACCGATAGCAGAGGCCGCCACGGCAGGACGGCGAGTACGGCGATGTTGAGCGCGAGATACAAGCCAGCGACCA
>CAXSDM010000180.1:0-4236 GCA_964235575.1 uncultured Acidobacteriaceae bacterium
CAGCCTGCTTGACGTCTGCGGCAGGGCAACGACTCGGACGCCCCTGGCCGGGCCTGATTGTTTCAACGGAGCCTCCCGTAAAGGGACAACGCGTTTCAGAGCGGGCCTTTCCTCTCCTCGAACTTGGTTGAGGTGCGTAGAGCTCCATTTAGAGTCGTCTAAGTAAAGGAGTTGCCCTGGAAATGTCCAGAAGCCCTCCCGCTTCACCCATGCATCCTACTGGAAGAATGTAGTAACATATCTACACACCAATCCGGAGAGGCCAATCATGTCGATCACGACACTTTCCAGCCGGGAATTCAATCAGGACACCAGCCGGGCCAAGAAGGCTTCTTCCAAGGGGCCGGTGTTCATCACCGACAGAGGCAAGCCTGCCCATGTGCTTCTCAGCATTGAGGAGTACCGGCGCATCTCCGGTCAGCGGCGTAACATCGTTGATGTTCTATCCATGCCTGGACTCGCAGACATCGAGTTTGATCCCCCCACGCTTCAGATTTCCGCGAGGCCAGTGGACTTCTCCTGATGTTCCTGCTCGACACCAATGTTCTGTCCGAGTTGCGGAAGGCTGGCGATAGCAAAGCGAATGCCAACGTGATTGCCTGGCTGTCCAGCGTAGATGCTGCAGCCCTTTATCTCTCTGCTATGACCCTGATGGAGATTGAGCTTGGCATTCTCCGGATCGAGCGACGCGACACTCCTCAGGGAACTTTGCTCCGTTCCTGGATGACGCATCGCGTCCTGCCTGAGTTCCTGGATCGGACTCTGCCGGTCGACGCTGCCGTGGCGCTTCGCTGTGCGTCCCTGCATGTGCCGGATCCACGAGCGGAGCGTGACGCGCTGATTGCGGCAACAGCTTTGGTGCATGGCATGACCGTCGTGACACGGAACGTTACGGATTTCGAAGCTACCGGCGTACCGCTCTTAAATCCCTGGGATGCTCGCTAACCGGCTTTGCTTCCAGCTCGGTTATCTGCCTCGTCCTTCAGAGTCGCCGAAGGCGTGGAGAGGCTCAGAGTCCCAGCTTGCTTGCCGGCGCATCCCGGAGATCTGTGCATCCAGGACATATTGTGACACGGCAGTAATGGAGCGGTGCCCGGTCTGGCGCATAATGTCGAAGGCGCTGGCTCCATTGCGGGCGGCCTGGGTCGCAAACTCCGCCCGCAATGAGTGCCCCGCAAACCCCGCCGGATCAAACCCCGTCCGGGCGACGGCCTGTTTGAGGATGCCTCCGAAGGAATCCCGATGAACCCTGGCTCTCCCACCTTGCCGTGCCGGTCGACCTCGCGGAAGAGCGCGCCGTCTACGATCCCGCCTTCTTCCAGCCATTGGCGTAGCGCGGTGACCGGGCAGGTGGCGGCATGCGCTCCCCTGGGGAGGGCGACCTTTCTTCCCTGCCCTGCCTGATCGGTCTTCGAGCGACGCAGGGTGAGTACTGCCCTTTCCGGAACCCAGGCAAGGTCTTCGACCGTAAAGGCCGCGAGCTCCGAGCGGCGCAGTCCTCCGGTATAGCCGACGAGCAGAAGCGCCCGGTCGCGCACCCCGGCGAGACCGGAGGGAAGGTGGGCGAGGACCCGGATGAGGTCCGCGGTCAGGAGCGGGGTCTTGCCCCGGCTGAGCCGTGCCGAGAGTGTAGCTTTGAGAATCATGTGGGGTCTGGCTCACATTTTGGTGATGGATTGATGTGAGCTCGCGATCGCCGTCTTCCGTCGTCAACTTAGGCCGAATGGAGGACGCGCAGCCTGAGCAGGTCGAAGCCGGCGCGACCGTACATGTGCCGCTTGATCAACTTGAGTCGATGGATTTGCCCCTCCACAATCCCGTTGCTCCAGGGCAGCTGCAATGCCGCGGCGACGGCATCCCGATCCCGCCGGAGCCGGCGAGCGAAGGGTGCATAGGGGGAATGTTCCGCAGCTTCAAGCCAACCCGACCACGCTGCGGCGTCCCGCTTACGGATAAATTTCGAACAGACCGCGTGCCGTACTGGCGAGCGCAGCAATCTCTGGAGAAGCCCGGAAGAGCGCCTTCAGGTAACGCTGCTTTAGGGGGTTGGCCATCAACAACAGCCATGCGATCCGCTAGGGTGAAGCGGGAGGCGATCTTTTTACGGAGTACTTTCCGACGCATTCCTGGGAGACCCGAAGCGCTGCCGAAGCCAGCTTCGAACCGTTGACGCTTGTCCGTCGAAGCCTCGTCCTGAGCTCTTGCCATAGCTTCATGATCTTCCGGCAACCTTCCCGGTACCGTTTCTCCAAATAGGAGCCGTGCTCATCGACGATGCTCGGGTAGACGCGATGCTTCCGCTCCGGGAAACGCCACAGGCTGCCCAGCGCTGCACGGTACGCAATGGGATTCCGAGCTGCCGTGAGGCTTGGGAATGGTTCATGCCGGCGTCGACCAGGGTTCTGAACTCTTGGTAACGGGAGAGGCGGCGGTCCCGGTTCTGCCGTGTTCGCTGCACCGCTTGGGTAGCCGGCTCTTCTAATAAGGACGGTGGTGCCGCGCACTTGTGATTCACTCGCTTAGCTACCTCAATGTCGTGGGCCGATGACGCTCAAGCGACCTCCCCAGAGTCTCGACGAGATTGTTCAGCAGATGCCAGCGATCGGCTACCTGTACCGCTCCCGGCGCACCCTTCGCTATGGCATCGGCGAAGGAGCTCGCCCGGTCCCGGCTCACCACCTGCACACTGGGATGCAGTCGGAGCCAGGCTGCTACCGTCTCCGTGCTCCGGTTCGGCAGCAGATCGATCACTCGACGCTGCTCCAGATCGCAAAGGATGGTTCCGTACCGGTGCCCCTTCTTCCAGGCCCACTCGTCAATCCCGATCACTCGCGGCTCATGAAACGAAGGCGGACGCGCTCGCTTGCGAAGCTCCCGGAGCAGTGTCGATCCGCTGGTCAGCAACCCGAGTTCCCGCGATAACCGTGCACCTGCTCGGCCGCCGAGCGCCCGCGTGATCGAGCTGAGAGCCTCACTGGAACGGCGGCTTCGTCGCGCATAGCGCGCCACCGTTGTCGGCAGCTGTTCCGTGAAGATGTGGCGCGAACACCGATCGTCCCCACAGAAGAACTTCCGGGCCTGAAGCAGGATCCTCACCGGGATCCCTTCCCAGGGCAGGTCTGCAATCGTGCGCCAGTAATGGCTGTGTACCCGGGATGAGCGGCGACCGCAGCCTGGGCAGAGAGAAGAAGGCTGGTGGGCACGAAGTTCTACCTGGATCGCGCCGGACTTTGGCCGCAGGCAATCAGCTCCACCTCTGCACCGCTTGGGATCAGAATTGATCGGTTCATAGACCCAGATCTACACCCGCCAGACCCTCATCACCAAAAGTGAGCCAGAACCCAAATCATTACGTCACGCCTATGCCATAAAGCGCCTCACGTGACAGCCCAGCGGCACGGCCTGCGCATCAAGCCGGTCGACATACTGCGTTCCGAGTGGAACTGCGTGTTGGAGCGCGAACCGGAGGGCGCCTACTCGCTCCGGCTCGGCCTTGCTATGTACGTGGCCTGCGCGCTACCGTCGCCGCGGAGATCGAGTGCGTCCGGACCTTGCGGCCCGTTCGGCTCCATCGAGGAACTCGCCCGCCGCGTGCCGTCGCTCTCGCAGCCGACCTCGCCACGCTCGCTGAAACGGGTGCCCTCAACTCGCTGGGCGACAGGATGCAACCGCCGCGATGCACTCTGGCAGGTCGAGTGCGCCGGTCGGCAGGCCGGACCGCTACTCTCGGCGCTGGACAGCGATGAGGAGCAGGAGTCTCCACTGAGGCCATGAATCCGGAGAACTTACGATCGCCGATTACGCCGGCACAGGCGTCACCGTCGGCCGGCACCCAATGACACACTGCCGTCCCCGGATGCGAACGCTGCAGGTGTTCCGCGCGGGGAACATCAAGCTGTTACGCCACGGCGTGAAGGCCCGTATCGCCGGCCAAGTCATCGCCCGGCAGCGGCCCGGCACCGCCCACGGCTTCATTTTTCTACCTCTTGAAGACGAGACCGGCATCGCCAATGCCATCGTCGATCCCGATCTCTACGAGGCTAACCGCTCGCTCGTCACCTACGCCAAGTTCCTGCTCATCGACGGCACGCTCCAGAACATCGGTAAGTGATCCACATCCGCGCGAAGCACATCGAGGAGCTGGACGTGACAGCCGCGCCAATAGAGTCCCATGACTTCCACTAGGGTGTGGCCTGAAGACAAGGTGAGTCAAAGCGGAATAGCTGGATCTTACTA
>CAXSDM010000181.1:0-4198 GCA_964235575.1 uncultured Acidobacteriaceae bacterium
ACGCGAACCTGACCGATGGCGTCGGGGCTGGGGTTATAGCCAATGCCGTTGTTGATGGTCTCGTTGATGTCGACGCCCTCAAGAAGGAAGTTGTTGCTCTCCTGGCGGTTGCCGTTCTGGGATGCCAGGGTGCCGTTGCCGTTGCGCTCAATGGCCGCGGAACCGGTGAAGGACGCAGGGGTCCCGGTAACCGCGCCGGGAACAAACAGCGTCAACTCGGTGAAATTGCGGCTTATCAACGGGATGTTCGAGATGGCCGTCGTATCAAGCGTAGCGCCTTGGGTCGCGTCTTCGGTATCCAGCAGCGGCACAAGCTCACTGTTCACGGAAACGGAAGTCTGCGAGCCCTCGACGGACAGCTTTGCGTCCAGCTTCGCGTCCTGGCCAGATTCGAGCGTGAACGGCCCAAGCGTCTGCGTCGTAAAGCCAGGCGCCTCGATCGTCAGCTTGTACTGGTCGATCTGCAGATTGCGGATGATGTAGACGCCGTCCCGATTAGTCAAAATGCTGTTTGAAACATTGGTCGCGGTGTCGGTCGCGGTCACCTTGACGTTCGGAATGATCGCACCCGAGGCGTCGGTCACCGTGCCGTTTACGCCGGCCGTAATGGTCTGGGCGGAAGAGGCCGTCCAACCCAGCGTGGCCGTCGACGCGGCCACCATCATTTTCATTTGGAAAGGTATGCGCATGAGCGTTCTCCTCGGAACATTTACCACTGGTTCAGGCGTGCACGGAAGCTGTAGGAATCCCACGCGGCCTTGTGTTTCCGGGCGCCGTGGAAGAAGAAAGATGGGTCTATCGTTTGAAAGCACTCTAGCGTTTTCCGGGCATACTTACAATGGACAAAGTGCTCGCGCATCGACTCAGATACGTTTTTTTCGAAGCGATTAGGGCTTTTGTCTTATCGAGCCGCCCAGGGTGCCAAGCCGCGTACGGCATTTGTTCTATACCGTTCGAGGCTTCGCATATCATCATGTCTCTCACTCTCTTATCATCGTTCGCAAAGGTAGAAGGAGTTCCGCATGAACTGGAAGTCTGGTTGGACTCGCCGTGCATTCCTGTCCGCGCTCGGCGCCGTCAGCGGCAGCGCTCTCGCCCCGTCTGAGCTGCACGCCGAGGCAGGCCGCCTGCCCAAACACGGCTTTCCCGTCGACGGCCACCCTATCGTTCCCATCACCTCCGGCCTGGGCTCTACCGGCGACATCTACGCGGAGCTCGGCGTCACGCCGCTGGTCAACATCGTCGGCACGGTAACGGTCATTGGCGGCTCTGTTATGAAGCCCGAGGTGATGGAGTTGATTCGCCTCGGCAATGAGCACTTCGTTCTCATCGACGAGCTCGAGGTGGCGGCCGGCAAATTTATCGCAAAGCTCTGCAAGTCACCCACCGGGTACACCGGATTGGTCACCGGCGGAGCGGCGGCGGCCATGGTCGTCGGCTATGCAGCCATGATGACCGAAGACCTCGAACCGCGCCTCGTCGCCGTGCCGGACGTCAGCAGCTTTCCGCGCAACGAAGTCATCATCCAGAAGAGCCATCGCTACGCCTTCGACCACCAGATCCGCCAGACCGGCGCGAAGCTCGTCGAAGTCGTCACCCGCGAGGAGATGATCGCGGCCATCAACCCCAAGACGGTCGCCATCCACTTCACCAACATCCTCTCCGACAAGGGCAAGGTGAGCGGCCCGGAGACCGTGGCCATCGCCAAGGCGCACAATATCTACACCTTCAACGATGCCTCCGCCGACGTGCCGCCCAAGGAGCGCCTGTGGGAGTACCCCGCCGTCGGCTTCGACATGGTCACCTTCTCTGGCGGCAAGGACATCCAGGGTCCGCAAGCGTCCGGCATCCTAATCGGCAAAGAAGAGCTCATCCGCTGGTCGCTGCTGAACATGAGCCCCCAAGAGGATCGAATCGGCCGCTGCTGCAAAGTCGGCAAGGAGACTATCTTTGGCCTGCTCAAGGCGCTCGAAATCTTCGTCAACCAGGACTACGACGCTGTCCTGCGCAGCTACGACGCCCG
Source organism: uncultured Acidobacteriaceae bacterium (assembly GCA_964235575.1). GTDB lineage: Bacteria > Acidobacteriota > Terriglobia > Terriglobales > Acidobacteriaceae > Edaphobacter. Next base: position 2,024 of record CAXSDM010000181.1, read on the forward strand.
CGCCGAAGTCATCACGGAGGCGGTAAAGCCATTCGGCGTCGTCGACCTTCCACGCAGGTTCGACCCGCAGGCTCTGGGCAACGTCACCCCCACCTACACCTGGCGCATCGATCCCGCGCAGCGCAACATCACCGGCCGTGAGGTCATGTTGCAGCTTGCCGAGACTCGTCCGCTCGGCATTGGCAGCATGGGCGCCGGCTCAGGCGGCATGCGTGGACGGCAGCCCGACGCTCCCAAGGCTCAGCCGGCCGCTCCTTCTACCGCCTCGGTCCGTTCCCCCACCAGCGACACGCCTGCCAAGAACCGCCGCGCGCCCGCGAATGGCCACGAAGCCGACCCGAACACCTTTGGATTCGCCGTCTGGCAGCTGAAGGAAGGCGAAGACAGGATCATCGCCGATCGGCTGGTACAAATCTTGAGCGCCGCGCCGAAACGATAAACTGCCTGGCTCCGACGTACAAGTTTGGAGAGGCGTCGTGCGTCGGAGCGGTAACAATAAGAGCTATGGCTTCCATCGGCAGGATCGCCGAGATCGTGCGCTATCCGGTAAAGAGCATGGCAGGCGAGACGCTCAGGCAGGCGCGACTGACGCTGGACGGGCTTGAGTACGACCGGCTCTATGCCTTCGAGAGCTCCGGAGCACCGGCGGGCATGCTGCGCGTAACCGGGCAGGAGCGGCGCAATCTTCTGCGCTATGAGGCGCACGTGCTGCCGAACGGTCAGGTGGAGGTCCTTACGCCGTCGGGGGACAGACTACCGGTCGAGTCCGCCGAACTGCTGCGCATGCTCCAGGGCCACACCGGAAATGCATTTGCGCTGACGCGGGCGAACACCCCGCAGACCGATGTTCGTCCGCTGTCGCTGATCTCGCTGCAGACGGTCGAGCGGCTTGCGGAAGAGCTGGGGCAGGCGCTTGATGAGCGGAGGTTCCGGGCCAATCTGCTGCTGGATCTTCCGGGCGGAGCCTTCCACGAGGACGCGCTGGTGGGGAAGACGGTGAAGTTTGGGGAGATGGCGGTTCTCGCGGTTCGGGAACGGGATCCTCGCTGCCGGTTCGTGACCTACGATCCTGAGGCTCCCGACACGGAGCCGCTCTTCGGGTTAATGAAGCTGCTGGATCGGCAGCATCAGGGCCGGGCAGGAGTCTATGCATCTGTAGTTATCCCCGGCCGTGTGGCGGTGGGGGACGCGATACAGGTGCTCTGACTCTCTGAGCCTGCTCGCTACTGCGAGTTCGCATCCCCGAACTCAGCCTTCGCGGGACGTAGAAGAGTCAGCACAAGCGTGGCGAGGAGCAAGGGTTCAGCAAACCAGAGCGCGTGCGCGGGAAAGCGAAGCGCGACGCTGGCGCCCAGGATGGCTCCGGCCAGAAAGCAGAGGCAGATGAGGCCGAGGTCGATGGCCTTCTGGCGAGCCTTGGCCCGGCCTTCGGGTTCGCGTTCCAGGAAGAGGTTGACGGTCCCCTCGGTGGCATCGCGTAAGTTTCCGGTGATGAAGGTGGAGTTGTAGTTGAATCGTCCGACCCGGCGAAAGGTCGAGACCTGGAATGCGGAGACAAAGGCGACGGTCAGAATGAACACCGTCTGCGGCGAGCTGGCAGGAATCAGGCCGACGCCGAGGAGAGCAAGAATTTCCAGGCTCAACGCAACGAGACTGCTGCTGTGCAGAGGGACGGCGTGGAAGAGGCGCGCGGCGGCGACGCCAAGCAGGTAGGCAGGGATGGGCACGAGATGCGGAAGAATCTCTCTCCAGTTGCGGGTGATGAGAGAGATGCCGAGAAAGATAACATTGCCGGTCATCGCGTTGGCGAAGACATGGCCGTGCGTGAGATAGACGACCGCGTCGGTCAAGCCTCCGGTGGCGGCGAGAAGGAGAGCCGCGGGTAAGCCGGTGGGTTGGGTTTCCGAGGGCATGGTCCGGAGGTTTCAGCGTTCGGAGCTACTGATCGGTGCCATGGAGTGCGCCGATGTGGCGCTTTACGACGAGGTCAGTCTGGTGGGCAAAGGTCTTGAAGTTGTCGGAGCCGTCGATGGCCTCTTGAGCGAAGAGCTTTTCGTCCTTGTCGTGGATGGACTTCATATCGTCAATGTAGGCAGCGTCGAACCCTGGACCGACAGCGGACTTGAGCTTGGCGAGGCGCCCGGTGAACTCCTGGTTGAGCTCCGGAGCGATGGT
>CAXSDM010000182.1:0-4192 GCA_964235575.1 uncultured Acidobacteriaceae bacterium
TCTGCACAAGAGCCTCGCGAACGGGTGCAACCTTCTCAAGAATTCCGCCGGTGAACGCGATCGGCGGCACCCAGTCAGGGTCTGGAGAAAGCCTTCGCAGCCGCCCAGCCACCAGCTTTATCAAGTAAGCGAGTTCTTCTCCCTCACGCCTTAAAACCTCGCCGGCCAGCGTGTCGCCTGCCTGCGCGCACTCGAGTACGAGGCCGGTCAGCGCGGAGAAGTCCGGCCCGGGAGTGCTGTTGGCGAACTCAATCAGATGATCGCGTGAGGACAGGTTCCAGAAGTCAAGGACCGCGCGATAAAGCATGTCCGTGACGATCTCCGGTCGATGCTGCACCTCATCAAACGCAAGAAACAAGGCACGCAGCGCCTGCTGCCCAATGCGATGGCCGGAGCCCTGATCCGCAAGCACAGGGCCCCAGCCTCCGGCCGTCATCAGCTCACCTGCATGCGAGCGGCCCGCGACGTTCGAGCCCGTCCCAGCGATGGCCACGATCCCCGGCTTGCCCGGGAAGGCGGCATCCAAGGCGATCTCCACATCGCCCAGCAGGAGAAATTCGCCAGAGACGCGGGCGGCAAACGCCGTTCGCAGCCAGTCGGAGACAAGCGAGACGCTCTCGCCTGCCGTGCCCACGCAGGTGCGACGGATAGCGCTCATGGCGACTCCGCTCAAAGCCGTGAGTTCGCTTAAGGCACGATCCAGATGCCGGGTCGCGGTGAGATTGTCGATCCGCATACGCTTGATCGTGCCGGTGCGAACGCGGGCCAGCTCGCGCGTCTCATCGACCAGCGCGTAGTCCGTCTTCGTTCCACCTGCGTCAAGAGCAAGATAAAAACTCACGACCTACTCCTCGACTACGGCTTTCACCAGATTACGCGGACGATCCACGTCAATGCCTCGCATGACGGACATGACATAAGAAAAAAGCTGCAGAGGAATGACCTCGCAGAGCGGCAGGAGCCACTCCGTCGTGGGCTGCACGGAGATCGTGTGAGACGCGAGGGCAGCGACCTGCGCGTCCTCCGCGTTCGCAAGAGCAAGGATGTTCGCACCTTGACGACGCATATCGCTCATCAGCCCGAGGGTGCGCCTGTAGCGCTCGACGGAGTCCGGATCGTCGTGATCGACGGTTGCCAGGATCACCAGCGGGGTCTGGTCGCTCACCAGCGCGTTGGGGCCATGCTTGAGCTCCCCGCTCGGGTAGCCTTCCGCATGCAGGTAGGCCGATTCCTTTAGCTTCAACGCACCTTCACGGGCAATCGGGTAGTGCACACCTCGCCCAAGAAAAAGCAAATTCTCGATGCCGCGATACTGTTCCGCGATCGCGCGCACGCTCGCCTCCCAACCGGGAAGCTGTCGCTCGATCAGCGCGGGAAGCGTGCGCACAGCCTCCAGCCTCTGCCGCGTCTCGGTGACGGTGGCCTGGCCCGTTGTCTCCGCCGCAAGCAGCGCGAGCAGGTGCAGCACCAGCAGCTGCGCGGTAAAGCTTTTGGTGGCGGGAATGGCGCGCTCCCGCCCTGCCGAGGTTGGAACGGAGAGAGTGGCCTCGCGCGCCATGGTCGAGTTCTCGACGTTGGTGATCGCCATGGTCTTGCGGCCGGAGGCGTTTGCCTTGCGCAGCGCGGCAAGGGTATCGGCTGTCTCGCCGGACTGCGAGATGACGAGCACAGCCGCATCTTTGAGCGACTGACTGGCCCGGTAGCTGTACTCGCTGGCGTATTCGACATCGACCGTCAGGCCGCCGAGATCTTCTATCGTGATCTCCGCCACCATGCCAGCGTGCCGGCTGGAACCACTGGCGGCAACGACCAATCCACCCTCCATCGCCCTAAACCAAGCTCGAATGGGCGCGCAAACCTCTGCATGGAAACCTTCCTCGCCTGCGTACCTGGCATAGGTATCCAGCAAGGTCTGTGGCTGTGCATAAATCTCCTCGAGCATCCAGTGCGCGTAGCGCGTGGAGGATTCCGGGGCTGGCTTCATATTCTCCCTTTGGTCGTTCTTTGCATCGAGCGGGCTCACGCCATCAGATCAAGATACGGTATAGAAGTGAGCCATGTGGAATAGTTTTGCTGAAACGATAAGTGCCGCCTTCTGTTAGCCTCTTTTTACGTTGCGCGTGACACGGGGCTCCAGAACCTTCTCGCAACAAGGCTCGTTCGTTTCGATGTCAGGCCACGGAGGATGAGATGTCGGTTGGGATGGATGCGCCGGTAACGATTGCCCGGACAGAGACCGCACCGCAGAGCTATACCCTGCCGCTGACGTTGATGGTCACCCTCTACTTCGCCATCGGCTTTATCACAGCGATGAACGATATTCTCGTTCCTCACTTCAAAGATCTGTTCCACTTATCGAACTTCCTCTCGCTGCTGGTGCAGATGGCGTTTTTCGGCGCGTACTTCGTCCTGTCGCTTCCCTCCGGGTGGATCGTCGGGCGCATTGGCTCGAAGAACGGAATCGCAGTTGCGCTTGGCATCATGGGCCTTGGACTGCTGCTGTTTGTGCCGGCTTCCGCGCTGATCCTTTATCCGATTTTTCTCTTCGCCCTCTTCGTCGTTGGCAGCGGACTCGCGTTGTTGCAGGTCGCAATCAATCCCTATGTGGGTGCGCTGGGCACGCCCCAGACCGCCGCCTCCCGGCTCAATCTTTGCGGGGGCTTCAACTCGCTTGCGACGACGATCGCACCGCGGGTCGGGGCCGCACTCATCTTCGTCGCCGCCGGCGCAACCACCGCGCAGCTTGCCCATTCCGTGCGTCTGCCTTACGTCGTGCTCGCCTGCTGCGCATTTGCACTCGCGATCCTGACGCGCTTCGTGCCTCTGCCGGACTTAGTGGAAAAGAACGAAGTGCAGGGAGCGTCTGAAGTAAGCGCGTGGAGCTTTCGCCACCTGCGTCTCGGGGCCTTGGCCATCTTCTGCTACGTCGGTGCGGAGGTTGCGATCGGCAGCATCATGATTTCCTTCCTGGGCCAACCTGCCATGGGAGGCATGAGCCACGCCCGCGCCGCGCAATATGTCTCGCTCTACTGGGGCGGCGCCATGGTTGGCCGCTTCATCGGGTTCGTCGTCCTCAGAAAGGTGCTGGCCGAACGAGCGCTCCTCTTCGTCGCCGTGGCCGCTGCCGTCATGGTCGGCGCCACTGTACTCGGACACGGCAACATTGCTCTCTGGGCCATTGTCTCGTGCGGACTCTTCAATTCGATCATGTGGCCGTGCATCTTCCCGCTTTCAGTCAAAGGGCTTGGCCGCTTCACCAGCCAAGCCTCGGGCGTGCTCATCATGATGGTTGTGGGCGGCGCTCTGATCCCGGCCCTGCAAGGCCTGGTGGCGGATCGCTTCGGCTATCAGCCAAGCTTCCTGATTGTTCTGCTTTGCTATGTCTACCTGATTTACTTCGGGCTGCGTGGATATCGCATTCAGCCTGGGGATCTGGCTCGGGCAGCTTGAGCGTTTGGGCGCGCGCTCCTGCATCGGCACGTGGCCTCATGCTGCTCCCCTGAACCCGCTCTTTGCAGAGTCGTTTACCTCCAACCAGCTGCCTGCTGACGATTCTTGCCATTCCAGGCAAACTGTTTTTAACTATGCTCTCGCATCGTTGCAAACAGGTTTGAGCCGCATTTCAGGCCCATACGCGGTCCTTTCGCCTCCACTTGCTAAAGGCCGATGGGTCGTTGAGCCATACCCACTCGTTGGATGGAGCCGTGCCGATGAGCCTCCGCTCATCGTTCAGGAGAGACCTCTTGACTCGCAAGAAGTGGCTGTCCCACTCCGTATTGTTTCTCTCAATCTTCTGCGGCCTGACGCTCTCCGCCATCGGTCAGGATGCGACCACCGGAAGCATCAGCGGAACCGTTAGCGATTCGTCCGGCGCGTTGATCAAGGGCGCGAAAGTGACCCTGATCAACACAGACCGCAATCACGTGGAGCGAACCCTGACCACGAGCGGCGCGGGCTTCTACACGGCCACCGCTCTCCCTCTGGGCACCTATACCGTAAAGATCGCTGAGCAAGGCTTCAAGTCGGATACGGTCACGGGCCTGGTGCTGCATGTTGCCGATGCTCTCACGGTCAATCGAACGCTGAGCGCCGGCAACGAGGGGGAGACCGTCACAGTCACCGCCGACGAAGCGCGGGTGAACTTACAGGACGCGACCTCGGCAGGCCTGATCAACTCCGAACAGTTGAACGA
>CAXSDM010000183.1:0-1294 GCA_964235575.1 uncultured Acidobacteriaceae bacterium
GCCACACTCACCCATCGGCGTCTCAGCCCTGCAACTTATGGAGGTAATCGGTAATTTCCGGTCCCGTCCAATCCTGCGCGCCGATGAATTTCCTTCGCAGGATCCCGTTCCGGTCAATGATGTACGTCTCCGGAATCAGGACCGTCCCGTACAACGCATTCACCTTCTGGTCCGCATCCCGGACCGTCCTCAGGTCTACTTTGTGCTTGATCAGGAACTTGCGGTACACCGCATCGTCCTGGTCGGTGCTCACTCCCACCACCGCGAGCTGCGGCATCTTCTGCTGCAGCGCCAGCAGACTCGGAAGCTCCTCCACACACGGTGCGCACCACGTCGCCCACAGGTTCAGCACGACCACCTTGCCGCGCAGCTTTTCGAGATCAACCGTCTGCACCCCGTCCGACATCGCAAACTCCGGCGCCGGCTTGCCGATATTTCCGGGATGGTCCCCCCGATCGCAGCCAAGCTCGCCCCCAAACCCGCAGACCAGCCCCACGCATCCCATCAGCAGCAAGCTCGTCCAGCGTCTACGCACGTCTCGCTCCCTCTTCCTATAATACGAAGTCTGACAGATGATCCAATGAAGAACGTCGGACAGATGTTCTGACGCACTACCCGGACCCCTCTTGGACCAACTCACCTCCATTTCGCTTGATCTCGCGCCTTCCGAGCCCGCGCCCCTGCTGCTCTCCGTCATCCTCCCGGCACGCAACGAGGCCGACGTCCTTCCCGCCTGCCTCGCCTCACTCCTCAGCCAGTCCGATGCGGCCTTCGAGCTCGGCCATGACTGGGAGCTGCTCATCGTCAACGATGGCTCGACCGATGAGACCGCCTCGATCGCCGCGGAAGCCGCCACCCTTGAGGGCGTCACCCTCCTCGAAGCCCCCGCGCTTGACCTCACCGCGCAAGGCGGCTTCACCGGGAAAAACAACGCCTGCTGGGCCGGAGCCCAGGCTGCCCGCGGTCGCCTCCTCTTGTTCACCGACGCCGACACCATCCACGAACCCGGCAGTCTCTCCCGCGCCCGCCACGAGCTCGAAAAATACTCGGTCGCCCTGCTCTCCTACTCTCCCCGCCAGCTCACCTCGGGCCTCCTGCAGCGCCTGCTCCTGCCCCTGGTCTTCGCCGAGCTCGCCATCGCCTACCCCCCGGCCCGGGTCAACGCGCCTGAAGACCGCACCGCCGCCGCCAACGGCCAGTTCCTCATGGTCGTCGCCGAAGACTACTTCGCCGTCGGGGGACACCGCGCCGTCGGCCTCAACGTCCTTGAAGACGTCGCCCTCGCCAGCCTCTT
>CAXSDM010000183.1:1394-4056 GCA_964235575.1 uncultured Acidobacteriaceae bacterium
TTGTCCCTCTTCGGCGTCCCACTGTTCGTCTTCCTGCTCTTCCGCAGCTTCTTCCGCGTGCGCCTAGCCAAATCCGTCTCCTGGAAAGGCCGCACCTACTCCACCGCCCGCCAATAAGCGCTCTGCATCGCGCTCTCCACTGGCACCATCGAAAGCTAGAGCGACGCCATGATCCTGCTCACACGCAAAGCCGAGTTCTCCTCCGCCCACTTCTACTGGAATGAAACCCTTTCGCCTGAAGAAAACCAGCGCATCTTCGGCAAGTGTGCCAACCGCAACGGCCACGGGCACAACTACACGCTCGAGGTCACCGTCGCCGGCGAGATCGACCCCACTACCGGCTTCGTCGTCGACCTCAAGCAGCTCAAGGACATTTTGGAACGCGAGGTCGTCAGCGTCTATGACCACCGCCACCTCAACCTTGAGGTCCCCGAGTTCCGCACCGCCATTCCCACTACGGAAAACATCGCCATCGCCATCTGGCGACGCCTTGCCGGCAAGATCCCAAACGCCGAGCTCCACCGCGTCCGCGTCTTCGAATCCGCCGACCTCTTCGCCGACTTTTATGGCGAGTTCGGAACTGAACCCGGGGAAGGGAACTGAGCATGAAGGCCTACCTGAACCGCCGCTATCACTTCTCCGCCTCGCACCGCCTCCACGCGGAATCCCTCTCAGCTGAAGCCAACCAGGCCACCTTCGGCAAATGCAACAATCCTTTCGGCCACGGACACAACTACACCGTCACCGTCACGCTCTCCGGCCCGGTGGACCCCATCACCGGCATGATCGCCAATCTCGCCGACCTCGACCAATTTGCCCAAGAACATCTGCTCGGTCCCTTCGACCAGACCAACCTCAACACGCTTCCGCAGTTCGTCGCTTGCGTACCCTCGACTGAGAATCTCACCCTCGAGCTCCACCGCCTTTTCACCGCTTTTCCCCAAGCGCGCCTCGAACACATCCACGTCGAAGAGACCGGCAATAACTCCTTTGACTTCCCCGGTCCCACGCAGCCGCAGCTTGGCCGGCTCTGATCCCGAACGAAAGATGACCATGCCCACCGAAACTGCTTCTGCCACTACCCTCGACACCGTCACCACCGAAGAGCTCCACCGAGAGCTCCTCCGCCGCATCGGCGAAGATCCCTCCCGCGATGGTCTCCTGCGCACCCCCGAGCGCATGGAGAAATCCATGGCCTACCTCACCCGCGGCTACGCCCAGACGGTCGAAGAGGTCCTTCACAACGCGCTCTTTGACGTCGACTACGACGAGATGGTCATCGTCAAGGACATCGAGTTCTACTCCCTCTGCGAGCACCATCTGCTGCCCTTTTTCGGCAAGGCCCACGTCGCCTACGTCCCCCAGGGCAAGGTCATCGGCCTCTCTAAAATCGCCCGCCTGGTCGACGTCTTCGCCCGCCGCCTCCAGGTCCAGGAGCGCCTCACCCGCCAGATAGCCGAGTCCATCGACGAAGCCATCCATCCCCAGGGCGTCGCCGTCATCCTTGAAGGCCAGCATCTCTGCATGATGATGCGCGGCGTCGAAAAGCAATCCTCCTGGACGACCACCTCCGCCATGCTGGGCGTCTTCAAAACTCAACTCCAGACCCGCAACGAGTTCCTAAGCCTCATCCGCAAACACGGGTCGTCGCTGTAGCGGAGCAGTGTGCAAGAAAGATGCTCGAGCTAGGTTTGCATTGAGGAAATGTCTACAAGTAGTCCAAAACTTGTAGCTATAAGCTCTGCAGCGACACAGATCTCCGCTCATCCACTCGCGAATCTCGTCAGCCGTCCAAGCGTCTTTCATGACCGACTTCGTCTCAGGCGCTTCCAAAGAAGCGGTCAACGCAGCTTCATTTACAACAGATGGGCCGGGTGCGAAGCTGGGCGAGGAAGGCTTCGTGCGTGGGGGCGGCGTTGATGACGTCGGCGGCGGTAAGCCATGCGCGGCGAAGCTGAAGGATGCCGTGTTCCATGTAGTCGAGCTCGTCGATGGCATGGGCGTCGGTGTTGATGGTGATCTTGCAGCCAAGCGACTTGGCCAGACGCATGTGGGCGTCGGAGAGATCGGTGCGGGCGGGCGCGGCGTTGTGTTCCACGGCAACCCCGAGCTCGGCCGCGCGCTTGAAGATGACTTCGAGGTCGATCGCGTAGGGGTCGCGCTTGAGCAGCTTGCGGCCGGTGGGATGGCCGAGGATGCGGACATACGGATTCCCGATTGCGCGGAGAACGCGGGCAGTCATCACGTCGGCGGGCTGGTCGAAGCGGGAGTGGACGCTGGCGACGACGATGTCGAGCTGAGCCAGGGTGGCGTCTTCGAGGTCGAGCTGGCCTTCGGCGAGGATGTCGACCTCGACCCCGGTGAAGATGTGGATGCGGCCCTCCATCTCCTGGTTGACGGCGCGCACGCGGGCGGCGTGGGCGAGGGCGCGCGCGTCATCCATGCCGTTGGTCATGGCGAGATTCTTGCTGTGATCGGTGATGGCGATGTAGCGGCGGCCGCGGGCGAGGGCGGCCTCGGCCATGTCGCGGATGCTCATGGTGCCGTCGGTTTCGAAGGTGTGCATATGCACGTCGCCGTGGAGGTCGGCGATGGTAATGAGTTGCGGAAGCGTGTGAGTGGCGGCGGCTTCGAGTTCGCCGCAGTTCTCGCGCAGCTCGGG
>CAXSDM010000184.1:0-4033 GCA_964235575.1 uncultured Acidobacteriaceae bacterium
ATCAGCGGGCTGATGTGGCTGGTAAGCGGGGCGGCGCTGCTGGCGGCCTGCTTTGCGGTGTCGGCGGCGATGGCCACGGCGGTGCTCGAGCGGCGGGGGGAGATTGGGCTGATGCGGTCGCTGGGAGCGAGCAAGGGCGCGATTGCGCTGCTGTTTTATGCCGAGAGCGGGCTGCTGGCGGTGGTGGCGGGGGCCGTGGGGTTTGTGGCGGGTTCGGCGCTGGCGTTCTGGCTGGGAGCGAGAATTTTTCCAGGGACGGCGGCGGAACCTCTGCTGAATGTCGCGCTTTTGCCGGTGGTGGTTGGGCTGGCGCTGGTGGTGGCGATTGCCGGGAGTACGCCATCGATCCGCGCGGCGCTGAGGATGGATCCCTCAGGTGTGCTGCGGGCGGGCGCGTGACCGGGTTTGGCCTGGCGAGCTTGTTGCGCCGGTCGTTGGTGCATCGGCGGGCGCGAAGTTTATCGGCGCTCGTAGCGCTGACGGTCTCGGCGGCGGTGGCTACGGCGTTGCTGACGCTGTTTGCAGACCTGGATGCGAAGCTGCACAAAGAGTTTCGGAGTTTTGGGGCGAACGTGGTCCTGACCGCGCCGATGTTGCCGGGCGATGCTGTTGCGCGGGCGCAGCAGGCGGCGGGCGGGGGTGCCGCGGTGGCGGAGTTTGCGTATGCGGTGGCAAATACGGATCGGGGGACGCCGGTGGTGGTCGCCGGGGTTGACTTCCCTGCGGTACACCGCCTGGACTCGTGGTGGCAGGTAGAGCGGTGGCCGACGGGCGGGAACGACGCGTTGCTGGGCGGGCGGGCAGCGGAGTTTGTGGGCAACGAGCGGGAAGTGACGCTGACGTTTGCAGGCAAGACGCGGACGTTCGAGGGCGCGGGGCGGCTGAAGACGGGCGGCGATGAGGAGAGCCGGATCTACGTGCCGCTGGCGGCGTTCACCGCGTGGACGGGTGTCGACCCGAGTGTGCTGGAGATCCAGGTGCCTGGGGGTGCGGCAAAGGTAGAGGCGGCGATACCGCGGTTGCAGGCGGCGTTCCCGGGGGCCAACGTGGCGGCGGTGCGGCAGCTGGTGGAGGGCGAGTCGCAGATTGTGGAACGGACGCACGCGTTGATGTTTGGGGCGGTAACGTTGATTGCGTTGACGGTGGCGGTGTCGGTCCTGGCGACGCTGTCGGCTTCTGTGCTCGAGCGGCGGCGAGATTTTGCGCTGATGAAGGCACTGGGGGGCGGGCAAGGACAGCTCATGAACCTGTTCCTGCTGGAGACGCTGGTGCTGGCAGCAGGCGGGGTGGTGGCGGGGTATGTGCTGGGCTCGGCGGCGGCGTGGGGGATGAGCGAGGTGAACTTTCAGACGGCGGCGCTGCCTCGGCTGTCGGTGCTGCCGATGGTGCTAGCGTTGAATCTGGCGATTGCGGTAGGTGCGGCGTTGTTTCCGGTGCGGAGTTTGCGAACGCTGGAGCCGGCGGCGCTGCTGAAGGGGGAGTAAAGATGGCTGAGGTAGTGACGAGGCTGGTCAGCGATGCGCCGAAGGTGACGCGGGACGAGTGCGCGGTCATTGCGCTTGAGGAGGTCTCGCGCGAGTACGCGGGGCGCACGGGCGTGGTGCGGGCGCTCGATTCGGCAACGTTTTCGATTGTGGCGGGCGAGTGGGTGGCGATTACGGGGCCGTCGGGCTCGGGCAAGAGTACGCTGGTGAACCTGCTGGGCTGCCTGGACCGGCCGACGTGTGGGTCGTTGAAGATCGACGGAGTGGAGGTCGCGGCGATGTCGGCCAAGGAGCTCGACCGGTTTCGCGCGGACAAAATCGGGTTTATCTTTCAGCAGTTTCATCTCATCCCGTATCTTTCGGCTGTCGAAAACGTGATGCTTGCGCAGTACTTTCACTCGATGACGGATGAGAGTGAGGCGCGGGCGGCGCTTGAAAAAGTCGGGTTGGGGGATCGGGTGGGGCATCTGCCGAGCGAGCTCTCGGGTGGGGAGCAGCAGCGGGTGTGCATTGCGCGGGCGCTGATCAACCACCCGCCGATTCTGCTGGCGGACGAGCCGACGGGGAATCTGGATCAGGCGAACCAGAAAATTGTGGCGGGCTTGTTGCAAGGGCTGCATGCGGCGGGACACACGATCGTGATGGTGACGCATGACCCAGAGATGGCGGCGCTGGCACCGCGGCGGATCGCGCTGAATCATGGGCGGGTGTTCTGTCATCCGGTCGGCAGCGTGGTGCGGCTGCGGTAAAGGACGGGCTTCGTAAAGCGTTGCCCATTGCGAGAGTGCGATGGGCAACGTAGACTCGCTCACATGGTCCGCTCTCTTTGCTCCTTCCTCTGCGTGGCGTCCGTTCTGTTGTTTTCTCGTGCATCGTCTGCTCAGGACTGGGCGAAGGCGGCGCTGGATAAAAGCCCACGGCATCGAGAATATGTGCCGGTGACCCACGATGGACGGACCATCAACACGTTTGTGGTGTATCCGGAGAGCTCCGGCAAGGCTCCGGTGGTGGTGCTGATCCACGAAATCTTCGGGCTGAGCGACTGGATGAAGCTGCAGGCGGATGAGCTGGCGGCCAAGGGATATATTGTGGTGGCGCCGGATTTGGTCTCGGGCGTAGGCCCGAATGGGGGCGGAACGGATGCGCTGTTTGCTACGACCAACTCGACCGATCCGGTGGTGAAGGCGGTGACGAGCCTGGACCCGGTGCAGGTGACGGCGGACCTGGATGCGGTGGCAGACTATGGCGAGAAGCTGCCGAGCGCTAACGGCAAGCTGGCGGTGGCGGGGTTCTGCTGGGGCGGAGGCAAGTCGTTTCTGTTTGCGACGCACCGCGGAGATCTGAGCGCGGCGTTCGTGTTCTATGGGCCGCCTCCGCCGGAGGCTGCGATGGCATCTATTCATGCGCCGGTATACGGATTTTATGGCGAAAACGATGCGCGGATTGGGGCGACGATCCCGCAGGCGACTGCGGACATGAAGACGGCCGGCAAGTTTTTCGAGCCGGTAACCTACGCCGGGTCAGGGCATGGATTTATGCGCACAGGGCAGACTCCGGATGCGAAGCCGGGGGATAAGAAGGCGTTCGACGAAGCATTTGCGCGGCTAGTGAAGGAGCTGAAGGCGAACACGAGTGGAGCGGGCAAGAAACAGGCTCGGGTTTCGCGTGGGGCTTCCCGGCAGGCTTTGGTAACGCGGGTTTCCATGCCGGGGACTGATTGCGGACACATGCAGGGGATGCAGTGACGGCACGCGGAATCGCCTGAGGAATGAATAGCGAAGCTGGTCTACCGCAGATGAGCGGATGCTGTGCAGTCGCCAACGGGTGTCGCTGTCCCGAGGCGACAAGTAGATCCTCCGCCGCTGGCAAAGGATGACAACAGGCTTCGATTAGTTACTGTCCTAACGATGTGCGGATGGCTTGGGCGATGGCCTGGGCGTGGTGGGTCATGCGGGCCTGGTCTTCGGCCTCGATCATGACGCGGGCGAGGGCCTCGGTGCCGCTGTAGCGGATGACGACGCGGCCAGTGCCGGCGAGGTCCTGCTCGGCGGCGGCGATGGCTTCGGCTACGGACGGAATCTGGTCGAGCGGCTTCTTCTCGCGCACCTTTACGTTCACGATGACCTGCGGGAAGGTTTTTAGGTCGGCGACGAGCTCGGCGAGGGACTTGCCGGTGCGGTGGACGATGTCGAGGACGAGCAGCGCGGTGAGCAGGCCGTCGCCGGTGGTGGAGCGGCCGGAGAAGAGGATGTGGCCGGACTGCTCGCCGCCGAGCGAGGCGCCGGTCGCGAGCATCTGCTCCAACACGTACTTATCGCCGACCGGTGCGCGAAGCATCTTGATTCCGGAGCGGCCGAGGGCGGCTTCGAGGCCCATGTTGGACATGGTGGTGGCGACCACGGTGGCATGGGCCAGCTTGCCCTGGGCGTGGAGGTCGCGGGCGGCGAGGAGCAAGACGGCGTCGCCATTGATGACCTTGCCCGTTCCGTCAGCGAAGAGGACGCGGTCGGCGTCGCCGTCGAAGGTGATGCCGAGGGAGGCTTTCTGCT
>CAXSDM010000185.1:0-3905 GCA_964235575.1 uncultured Acidobacteriaceae bacterium
GTATTTCCGATGACGCGAAGCGGGCGGGTTGCATATTGTGGGCTTGTTCTCTCCAGCATGCTGGCCGTAGCCGTGGGCGCGTCGGCGCAGGTGAGTCCGAACCTCTACACGGGCCTCAAGTGGCGCAACGTCGGGCCCTTCCACGGCGGCCGCATCTCCTCCGTCACCGGTGTCATCGGCCAGCCCGGAGTGTTCTACGCCGGCATGCCCCAGGGAGGCATCTGGAAGACCACCAGCGCCGGTGTGACCTGGTATCCGGTCTTCGACCAGGTGACGAGCGTCGATAGCGTGGGCGCCATCCAGGTCGCTCCGTCCAAGCCCGAGATCGTCTACGCCGGTGCCGGCGACCCCATCGGCGGAAGCCTCGGCAACGGCATGTGGAAGTCCACCGATGCCGGCAAGACCTGGCAGCACATCGGCCTTGAAGACAGCGTCAAGATCACAAGCATCCTGGTCGACCCCATCGATCCCAACCTGGTCGTCGTCTCCGCCCTGGGCGATGCCACGCACCACGGCGGCGGTGTCTCCCGCTCCACCGATGGCGGCCAGACCTGGACCAGCGTCCTCAAGGCCGACGGCTACGACGGCACCCGCGACCTCCAGTACGCCTTTGACGACTCCAAGGTCATGCTGGCCGCCGTCCAGGGCACCGGCGGCGAGCGTGGCGCGGGCGGCGGCCCCCGGTCCAAAAGCAAGCCGGCACAGGTCTTCAAATCCACTGACGAAGGCCAGACCTGGACCCAAATCAAGATTCCACCCTTCGAGGGCCGCGTCGCCGTGGCCGTCGCCATGCACACCAACGCCCAGCGCTTCTACATCGTCGGCAGCAACCTCGACAACGGCTCCGGGCTCTTCCGCTCGGACGACGGCGGCGCCACCTGGCGGCACATGGCCGGCAAAGACACCCGCATCAGCAATGGCCAGGGCAACTACAGCAGCGGCGTCTTTGTCGATTCCCAAAACCCCGACATCGTCTACACCATGAGCACCGCCATGTACCGCTCCACGGACGGTGGCGTCAGCTTCCAGGCCTTCAAGGGTGCGCCCGGCGGCGAGGACTACCACAAGCTCTGGATTGATCCCACCAACGGCAAGCGCATGCTGGTCGGCTCCGACCAGGGCGCCAGCGTTAGTCTGGACGACGGCCAGACCTGGAGCCTTTGGTACACCGAGGTCATCTCGCAGGTCTACCACGTCGCCACCGACAGCCAATATCCCTACTGGATCATGGCTGCACAGCAGGACACCGGCGCGGTCATGATCAGCAGCCGCGGCAACTTCGGCCAGGTCAACTTCACCGACTGGACGCCGCTGCCCTCCTCAGAATTCGGCATCGTCAGGCCCGATCCCAAGAACCCTCACATCATCTATGGCGTCGGCTACGGCCCCGGTGGCGGCGGTAGCGGCCTGATCAAGATCAACATGTCGACCGGGCAGTGGGAGAACGTCGCGGCCAACTTTGGCTCCGATGCCAACAAGTACCACGCCGGCCGCGACTTTCAGAAGCAGTTCGACACCGCTTTCGATCCCGGTGCCCTCTACGTTGCTTATCAGTGCCTGCTGGTCTCGCGCGACGGCGCCCATTCCTGGAAGGCGTTCAGTCCTGACCTGACCACGGCCAAGGGTGCGCCCCAGGTGGCCTGCGGCACAGCCCCGCCGGCTCCGCCCGTGCAGCCTCAGCCCTCCCAGCCCGACCCGAAGCCAGCCCCGACGACGCCCGCGACGCCAACGCACCCTGCCCCCGAGCGCGCCGCCCCGCCCCCGCCCGACCCCACGATCAGCGACTTTTCTATCTCCACCGCGAAGCCAGGCGTCGTCTGGACCGTGAGCAGCAACGGCCAGATTTTCAACACGATCGATCACGGCAAAACCTGGAACAACGTCAGCAACCTGCCGGACGTGCCGCCCCATACCAGCTTCAACACCATCGTGGCCGGCGATGACGTCCAGACCGCCTACGTCGCCGCCCGCATCGGCGGCGAACGGGGCGTCATCGTGCCGGACACCGAGGACACCGACGTGCCGCTGCTCTGGCGCACCACCGACGGAGGCAAGACCTGGGCCAGCATCGTCAACGGCCTGCCCCGCGACGAGCGCACCGGAAGCTGGGTCAACAGTCTGCGCGCCGATCCCGAGCAGCCCGGTCTGCTCTTCGCCGGTACTGAGAGCACCGTCTACGTCAGCTTCGACAACGGCGATCACTGGCAGCTACTGCGCCAGAACCTCCCCACCACCTCCATCCGCGACCTCACCCTGCACACCGGGAACCACCAGAACGACCTGGTCATCGGCACCTACGGCCGCGGCTTCTGGGTCCTCGACGACATCACGCCGCTTCGCCAGATCGCCGCCGGCGCCCAGGCTATCAGCTCCTCCGCCGCTTATCTCTTCAAGCCCGAGGAGGGGATTCGCGCCCGCGTCAACAGCAACTGGGACCAGCCTTTCTCGATTGAGGTGCCGCATGCTCCCAATCCGGCTTACGGTGTGATCGTGGATTATTACCTCGGCCACGAGCCCAAGGCACCCATCCAGCTCCAGGTCTTCGACTCCAAGGGCAATCTGGTGCACACCGTGACCAGCACATTGCCGCCACCCATCGAGGGCGAAGAATATCCGCGCTACTGGCTGGCCTCGCCCGAGTCGCGCGCCCTGAGCACCCAGCCTGGGATGAACCGCGTCAACTGGGACCTATATTACGACAACCCGCCCGCTCTGCGCCACGACCTCGAAAATGAGATGAACATGGTTCCCGGCGCCACTACCCCGGGGCCGCACGGGCCACAGGTTATTCCGGGCGTGTATACGCTCAAGCTCACCGTGGACGGACAGGTCTACACCCGCGACGTCACCGTCATGAACGACCCGCGCGTCGGCCAGAGCCCGGAGATGATGGCCGCCCTGCGCGCCCAGAACCAACTCACGCTGCTCGCCGTTCACGGCATGGAACAGAGCTTCAAGGGCCATGATGAAGTCGATGCTGTCAGGGGCCAGCTTGCGTCCCTGATGCAGGGCAACCTGCCCGCCGAGGTCGCCGCAGAGGCCAAGTCGCTCGATGAAAGCCTGACGAAGATTGGCGGGGTCGTGCCGCTGCCCGGCGCTCCCTTCCGCCGTTCCACATCCCCTCCCGAGCCCAATGCACTGCAATCCTTCCTTGCGCTGAACAACGACTACAACACCATGGTGAGCATGATGCAGGTCGGCCTCGACATGACCCCCACCCCCACCCAGATCGCCACCTGGGAGAACGATTGCTCCCACTCGAACCGCACGGAGGACGCCTGGAAGACCGTGCAGAAGCAAATGATCGCGTTCAGTGCGATGCTGGCCGCAAATCATCTGCAGCAACTCACCTTGACGCCCACCCAGCTTACCGAGGCGACCTGCAGCTTCAAGGCGGGCTCGAACTAGCTGTTTTCGGCTTGGCTCTACAGCGTGAGCAGGCGAAGGCGAGCAGGGAAGCGCCTTTCTGCTCGAAATACGATCGTGCCTCGAATCACTGGAATTCAGCCTGGGCGTGCCCACAACTGAAGTTTCGAAAGCCAAGCGTATCCTCACATCATGCCCCGCCTCCTCCTGCCGCTCACCCTCCTGGCCGCCACCACCGCAGCCCTGAGCCAATCCTCCGCAACCCCTGCCACCCCACCCACCCCCGAGCGCCACGAGTTCATCCTCCACAACTTCCACACCGAGTCCGGCGCCATCCTGCCCGAGGCCCACATCGTCTACGGCACCTACGGCACGCTCAACGCCGACCGCTCGAACGCCATCCTGCTCCCCTCGCACTACATGGCCAACCTCACCGGCTACGGCTTCCTGCTCAAGTCGCCCGCCTACCCCGCCGGCGCGCTCGACACCACCAAACTCTTCCTCGTCACCTCCGAGCTCTTCGGCAACGGCCGCAGCTC
>CAXSDM010000186.1:0-3878 GCA_964235575.1 uncultured Acidobacteriaceae bacterium
TTTCGTTAGAAGTGCTTTGCAATGTGAGAGTTGAAGCGGCGAGCCAAGATTTGTCCCTTGACAGGCAGGCGCACGTGCAGCGACGGACTGCGGAGGCCGGGAGTGACCTTCGATCGCTTAACTCAGTCGCTGAGAGGTAGCTAGATCGTTAAGCGCCGCTCTTCCGCCGTCTTACCTGTTGCTCTGCAGTAGCCAAAAACAACTACGGAGATTCTGGCTTCGCCAGAATGACGATTGCTTGCGGGCGATTGCTTACTGACGATTGCTTACTGTGACTTCACGAAGAGTCGTAGCGGTTAGAAGCAGTACAAGGATGGCGGCTACAAGGGCCGACTGACGGAAGAGCAGAAAGGTGGCGATGTGGGCTAAGCCGTGCTTGGTCGCCAGCCAGCCGTAGGTCTCCCAGGAAGGTCCGATGCCCAGAGCGAAGGACAGGCCGATGAGGAGGATCGCTACGGGATCTTTCCAGGATGTGCGGAGACGCGCGAGCAGCCAAGGGAGTAAGAGGAGCAGAACGAAGCCGTCGTGCGCGCGATGGTAAGTGGCGACCAGGCCAAAGGCGGACCAGGCGCTCACCAGGAGCAAGCTGTTGACCGACTTCTGCGCGCGGAGGGAGCTGTAGAGGAGTGCGCCGAGGAGGATGAGGAGGACGGCTGCGTTCACTCCCGTTAGGGGAAATCCGGTGAGCCAGTAGCCGACGAGCGATGCGAATGCCGTAATCTGGGCGGCCACCCCGATCAGTTCGCGGTTGGTGGGAGCCATCGATCCGCCGGCGACTTCGAGCTGCACCATGGTTCGATAGGAGGCAAGCTCCGGGGCGAGTTGATGGTGGGCTGCCATCCACAGGCCGATGCACAGTACAACGGCAGCAAAGAAGCCGAGCGAAGCGATGGCCACATTGCGGCTTTCGGGTCGGAACAGAAGAGCGACGATGACCCAGAGAGCGAGGTGGGGTTTCAGAAGGAGCGCGACCACGAGAGCGAGAATGGCGAGAGTCCGGAGCCGAGGTTGGGTGGCAGCGAGGACGACCGCGGAGATGGAGAGGGCGGCGACGATGGCCGAGACGTTTCCCATCTCCAGGCTGAAGCTGAGCGAAGGAGATGCGGCGAAGAGGGCGATCAGGGCCAGCCGCCAGGGAAGGGAGAGATGGAAGAGGTCACCTGCTGCGGACGCGAGCAGGAAGATCGCAAGGGCGAGGCCGACGCCGTTGAGCGCCATCCAGAGATAGACCGCTGGGACCATGGGGAGCGCGGTGAGGAGAGCGACAATCGCCAGTGTGAAGGGTGGATAAACCGGGGCGTGAGCGTACCAGCTGGTAGGGGCGACAACGTGATTGGCTTGAAAAACGGCAGCGATGTTGCGGAAGCTGTAGGGGTCGATGTGTTGGCGGAAGCACTGCGCGGAGGCGTAGAGGGTTTTGAAATCGGAGGCCGAGGCCTGCCATTCTTGTACGTGGTAACCGGAGAGGACGCTTGCGATGACCCCGGCGATGGCCAGGAAGGAGCCAACGAACTCCAGCCATCCGGCTCCGCGGACGGGGTTTGCGAGAGGGCTTCGGTCTTGTCCGGGAACGGCGCCCCGATCCTCCGTTCGGGTTTGAGTGACGACGGTCGGCGGCATAGCAGGTAGACGGTACTCCGGGGCGTGTCGGTTGTTTGGACGATGGAAGCGGTCTGCTGCGCTCGGGATCCTCGCTCAAGGTCTGATCAAGTCTCTTAGTACGGCCGCCGAACAAGCAAACCGCAGATTCCCTGCGGGAATGACAACAAAGAACAAAAAGCAACGGCCGATTACCTTGATCAGAGGTTCCTTAAGGAGTTTCCGCAGTGGAGGTATCCGGCTGGGGGATGTTATCCGAGACGTGAAATGGGATGGGGGTGGCAAAGGGGTGCGGGTAGAGGTCTCCGGTGGCGCGGAAGAACACGGGCCTGCTGTGACTGAGAGGGGTGATGGTCAGCTCGAGGCCGGGGGCATGGCAGTCGATGAAGAGTGGTTGCGCGTCATAGGAGTGGCGGCGCAGATCGTCGACGAGCCACTCTCGGCCGCTGGTCAGCACGATGTAGGTGCTGGTGGTGCGCTGCACGGTGGCTAGAGGAACGATCGGCAAGTCGTACGTGTCGTCCCGCCCGGTCCAGAGGTTGACTTCGCTGGCGGCCTCGCCTCGATTGCGCATAATGGCGGGGAAATCGATAGGGGCGATGACGCGTGAAGCGACCTCAGGAGGAGCATAGAAGCGTACCGGCAGGATGAGAAGGTTGTCGCTGATGGCGAGCGGCTGGCCGGGATACTCGGCTGAGGGGATGCTGGCCAGCACACGGTAGAACGACTCTTTCTGCACTTCATATTGATTGGCGATGTAGGACATACGGACGACGAACCAGAGCAGAGTGGAGAGCAGGGCGAAAGAGGCCGCAGTCCGAAGATGACCGAAGGTTCGGCAGGCCAGGAGAGTTGCGGTGATGGCGACGCCGAAACAGACTGGAAGAACGAAGCGCGGGGAGAGCATGCCGCCTCGGAAGCTCGCCACGAAGTAGCCGAGGAAGGGATAGGCGACTAGGACGGAGACGGCAGCAGCTTCGGCGGGGCTGAGGAGTGGTTCGGGGCGGGCGTTGGCGCGGGCGGAGACTAGGCGGCCAAGCCAACGTGGATGGATGGCCGTCTCGCAGTGGGTACAAACTTTGGCGAGAATCTCGACGACGATGATGAATGCCATGAGCAGGACCAGTGGCTTGAGGACCGCCTCGACGATATCGAGGTAGCCGTAGATGGCTCCATCGAGAGAGACCTTGTTCCAGGCGTAGGGGGCGTAGAGAGCGATGGAGGTCTTGATCAAGGGGCGAAAGATCAGGAGGGGCGTGGCGGAGGCTGCAAGGACGATCCACACAGGCCAGTCTATGCGTTTGAGCAAGGCGCGAGAGGCAGAGCGGCAAGGAAGATCGAAGGCGCGGGTGAGCTCTCCGAACGCGATGGGGAGGAAGGCGAGGACGGCGAAGTAGTTGGTGCAGATGCCGCCGGCAAGGGTGAGGGCCAAGACAGGAAGCGACCAGAGCCTGGTTAAGCGGGTTGCGCCTAGTTCCGCGGCCCGGCTCCACGCATAAAGCGCGAGCATGGCGAGCCCGTAAAAGATGGCGTAGGAACGGCTTTCATAGCTCCAGTCAAAGCCTCCCATTCCCATGGAGAGGACAGTTCCGGCGAGAGCCCAGGTGGCGGGGACGCGGCGGTGGAGGAAGAGATAGAGCGCGAGCATGCCGACCCAATAGCCGAGCGCGGCGGGTAGGCGGAGGGCGAAGGCGTGCTCGCCGAAGAGGCGGCGGCAGAGCATGACGGCGAGATGGATGAAGGGAGGGTTGGGGTCGGCTCCGCTGGCGAGCGCGTGCCAGATGGCGGAGGCGCTGTTGAGACGGGCGATGTGGAGGGTGATGAGTTCGTCGAGCCAGAGGAGCTTCATGTACGAGAGGCAGGCGACGGTGAGGAAGTAAAGCGCGGAAAGGAGGGTGAAGGCGAGGGTGGAGTGCTGTTCGATCCAGGTGTTTGCGCTCTCCGCCCAGCCTGGCCGGAGGGTTGGCGCGGAGATGTGGGTGGTGGGTGAGAGGGGGGTAGTGGTCGAGATAGCGGCACCCGGCGCCGAGGGACGGCGATGTGGAGGTGAGACGGTTCGGGGTGGGGTTGGCGTTGTGTTGGGCGTTTGCGCAGGGGTGCGCCGCATAGGGAGTGCTGTGCGGGGAGGCAAAGGCGGTCGAGCTTCGCTCGATAACCCCACCCTTTGCGATGAGACCGCAAAGGATGGGGCACCCGGCACTCCCCAACCCCGCACCCGCACCCTGGATCGAGATGCGGGCATTCGGGCTCGGCGGCTGGTGCGAGGTTAGACCCTGGGC
>CAXSDM010000187.1:0-2509 GCA_964235575.1 uncultured Acidobacteriaceae bacterium
CTCTTCCAGTCCAGACTTCGTGGCACCCTCCCCCCCCTCCCCCGAAAAGTTCTAAAGTCTTCAAAACACGGAACTAAGGTCAGGACTTCGGTCAGGACTCCCAGTGCGAAAGTCCTGACCTTGCCGGAACGGACTCGCCGTTGCGGGGTAAAGCAGCTGTATTTCCAGTATAGCTCCCCTGACGACTTGTTATGCCACGCGCAAAATGAACATTTCAAACCACTTAGGAGATAGAGGCACTTGACAG
Organism: uncultured Acidobacteriaceae bacterium; assembly: GCA_964235575.1. Classification (GTDB taxonomy): domain Bacteria; phylum Acidobacteriota; class Terriglobia; order Terriglobales; family Acidobacteriaceae; genus Edaphobacter. The sequence goes on from CAXSDM010000187.1 coordinate 248, forward strand.
GTTTCAGCCCTGAAAATGCCGATCACTGGATGACGCGCACGCCGCCGCGGCCCACGAGTTCTTCGACGCGGTCGATGAAGAGCCGGTCGGCCGCGACCATGACCGCGCTCGGCTCGAGGACGGCGCAGAACTCGCCCGGCTCTTCGAAGTCGAGCAGCAGCTTGCCCTTGCCGGGCGAGGCGAGGAACAGGCGCGACAGCTTCTCGAGCAGCGCGGCATCCGGCGAATGCAAGGGAACCTTGATGCGGAGTGCGTCGGGAAGCTTGAGCTTTACGTCCTCGAGCGCCTGGATGGCGGAGATGGCCAGCTTGGGCGCGGAGTCCTCTTCCCCGCGCAGCGAGCCGCGGATGACGACAGGTACGTCGATCTTCAGCTTTTCGGCGAGCTTCTCGTAGTTTTGCGGGAAGGCGATCAGCTCAATCTTGCCGACTGTGTCTTCGAGGCACGCCTGGGCGTAGAACTCGCCCGACTTCTTCGACTTGGCTACCTTGAGGCCGGTGATGACGCCGGCGATCGAGATCTCGTTGGGCTCGGGCCCGTTGCCGCCGCGGCGGAAGACCTGTGGCTCGGGCTTCATCTCGCAGGCGGTGACGGTGTCGACGGTCTTGAGGTTGCGCAGCTTTTCGCGGTACTTGTCCATGGGGTGGCCGCTGACGAAGAAGCCGAGGACTTCTTTTTCGTTTTGGAGGCGCGTGTGTTCGTCCCACTCGGCGGCGTTGGGCAGGGCTTCGACGGTGTTGCTCGAGGTCTGGGTGAAATCGGAGTCGAAGATGCCGAAGAGTCCGTGCTGGCCGGCGGCGCGGTCTTTCTGGGCTTTCTGGGCGCGCTCCATGGCGTTGTCGAGTGCGGCCATGACGGCGGCTCGCTTGCCGAAGCAGTCCATGGCTCCGGACTTGATGAGCGACTCGAGGACGCGCTTGTTCAGGAGACGCAGGTCGACCTTCTCGCAGAACTCCCACAGGCTTTGGAAGCCTGACTTGCCTTCGGCGCGCAAGATTGTACGGGCTTCGATGATGGAGATGATGGCGTTGTGGCCTACGTTTTTGATGGCGGCGAGACCGAAGCCGATCGCTTCTCCGGAGGCCGTTTTTACGGGGGTGAAGTTGGCGTCCGAGACCTGGATGTTCGGTGGGACGACGGGGATGTTGATCTCGCGGCACTCGGAGATGTACTTGACTACGTTTTCAGGCTTCGAGGTTTCGCTGGTAAGCAGCGCCGCCATGAACTCGACCGGGTAGTGCGTTTTGAGGTAGGCCGTGTGGTAAGCGAGCAGGGAGTAGGCGGCGGAGTGCGACTTGTTGAAGCCATAGCCGGCGAACTCGGCCATGAGGTCGAAGATCTTGCCGGCTTTTTCTTTCGAGTATTTGCGTTCGGCGGCACCGGACATGAAGCGCTCGCGCTGCTTGGCCATTTCGGCGTGATCTTTTTTGCCCATCGCCCGGCGGAGGAGGTCGGCTTCGCCGAGCGCGTAGCCGCCGACGGCTGCGGCGACCTGCATGACCTGCTCCTGGTAGACCATGACGCCTAGGGTTTCTTTGAGGATCTGCTCCATGACGGGCAGCTCGTACTCGACCGCGCGGCGACCCCACTTGCGCTCGATGAAGTCGTCGATCATGCCCATGGGACCGGGGCGGTAGAGCGCGTTCAAGGCGGTGAGGTCCTCGACGCGGTTGGGCTTGTAGCGCCTGAGAATGTCGCGCATGCCGCCCGATTCAAACTGGAAGACGCCGCTGGTAAGCGCCTTGTGGAAGACCTGCTCGTAGGTTTTTGCGTCGTCTAGCGGGATGGTGGCGAGGTCGATGCGCTCGCCGCGGGTCTGCTCGATCAGCTGCAGCGCATCGTCGATGACGGTGAGGGTGGTGAGGCCGAGGAAGTCCATCTTCAACAGGCCCATTTTTTCGATGGCGCCCATGTCGTAGCTGGTGACGATGGCCTCGTCCTTGGTGCGGGTGACGGGGACGAGCTCGGTGAGCGGGCTGGGCGCAATGACGACGCCAGCGGCGTGGACTCCGGCGCCGCGGACGAGGCCTTCGAGTCGGAGCGCGGTGTCGATAAGCTCCTTGATCTTCGGCTCGGCATCGTAGGCCTGCGAGAGCGGGCCGTTGTCCTTGAGCACCTCGGAGATGGTGACGCCGATGCGGCCCTGGATCATCTTGGCGATGCGATCGACTTCGCCGTAGGGCATGTCGAGCGCACGGCCGACGTCTTTGATGGCGGCCTTGGCGGCCATGGTGTTGAAGGTGATGATCTGCGCGACCTGGT
>CAXSDM010000187.1:2609-3844 GCA_964235575.1 uncultured Acidobacteriaceae bacterium
GCGACGTTGGTGGCGAGGCGCTTCTGGAGGCCCTCGCGGCAGACCTGCTCGAAGAAGCTGTCGAGGGTCATGCCTTCGGGGACGGGGAACTCGGGGAAGGGATTATCGACTTTCGAGAGCTTGAGGTTGCAGCGCTCGGGGAACTGCATGGTGCGGCTGAGGACTTCCGGGTGGTCGGGGAACATGCGCGCCATCTCGTCGGCGGTCTTGATGTAGAACTCTTCGGTGTCGAACTTGAAGCGCTTGGGGTCGTTCATGGAGCCGGCGGTCTGGACGCAGAGCAGGACTTCGTGGGCGCGACTGTCGCCGCTCTCGATGTAGTGCGAGTCGTTGGTGGCGATGAGCGGGATGTTGAGGTCCTGCTCCATGCGGAACATGGCCTCGACGACGGCTTTGTCCGGGCCGAGGTGGTGATCCTGGACTTCGAGGAAGAAGTTGCCGCGGCCGAAGATCTCTTCAAAGTGGCCGGCGGTGGCTTTGGCCTTGTCGTAGTCGTTGGCCATGAGGTGCTGCGAAACCTCGCCGGCGAGGCAGCCGGAGAAGCCGATGAGGCCGCGGGTGTGGCGGGCGAGGAAGGCCTTGGAGACGCGGGGCTTGCGGTAGAAGCCGTGCAGGGCGGCCTCGCTGGTGAGGCGGACCAGATTTTTGTAGCCTTCTTCGTTTTCGGCGAGCACGAGGAGGTGGTTGTACTTGTCGCCTTCGCCCTTGGCGCGGTGGTCGGCGGCCTGGGAGATGTAGAGCTCGCAGCCGAGGATGGGCTTGATGCCCTTCTTTTTGGCGGAGTCGAAGAAGTGCACGGCGCCGAAGATGTTCCCGTGGTCGGTCATGGCGACGGATTTCTGGCCGATGTGGTCGACGTGGGTGAGCAGCTTGTCGACGTCGCAGGCTCCGTCGAGGAGCGAGTAATCGGTGTGGAGATGGAGGTGCGTGAACTCGGCGGCCATAGGTCTATTTTATGACTCCGGGGCTTCCCTTCCTCCGGTACCGGCCTTGGCGCGGTGAGGAAAAGGGCGCTCCAAATAGGCCTGCGGACAGGGGGCAACCCCGCAGGGAAGGCGTGGCTCTCAAGGAGTGCCGTTCGGCAAGCCTGGGGCTCGTCTGATGGATGCGGCTGGCTTTTAGCGGGATCTGACTACTCTTGGAGATTTGAAGATGGCACAACAACTTGCAATCGTAACGGGAGCCTCAAGCGGCATTGGCTACAACCTGGCGAAGGTGTTCGCCGAGAACGGTTT
>CAXSDM010000188.1:0-3830 GCA_964235575.1 uncultured Acidobacteriaceae bacterium
ATGGCGGAGTTGAAGCTGGTGGAGCCGTAAGCGGGGGCGAAGTTGCCGCTGGCGAAGGAGTTGGTGGAGGCGGTGGAGATGGCGGGGAAGGTGAAGGCGGGGCCGGTGGGGGTAAGGACGTTGTTGAAGGTCTGGACGTTGGCCTGGAGGGTGCCGGTGAGGGCGTAGAAGAGGGCGCCGGAGGTGGTGATGTTGTAGAAGCCGGCGCCTCCGCGGAGAGCGGTGCGCTCGTTGTTGAAGGGGCGGAAGGCGAAGCCGAGGCGGGGCTCGAAGCGGAGCTTGGGGCTGGTGCGGAGACCGGCGGGGAGGTTGGCCTGGGTGTTCGAGAGGACTGGGGTGCAGGGAGCGCCGTTGACGGCGGCGTTGGTCGCGTAGGGGTTGAGGACGCCGGCGGTGGAGCAGGCATTGAGGTTGGCGAGCTCTGCGGGGGCGAGGTTGGCAGCGAAGCCAGCGGGGTAGAGGAGGGTGCCGGATTTGGGGGTGGAGGGGTCGAAGTTGCCGATGTTGCCGCCGGAGTCGGCGAAGGCGGGGTGGAACTCGTAGCGGAGGCCGAAGGTGAGGTTGAGGCGGGAGGTGGCCTTCCAGCTATCCTGGGCGTAGGCGGCGTAGGCGTCTGACGCGCCGTTGTTGTCAGAGGTGACGTTGTCGATCTGGGTCTGGTAGGGAGCGCCGAGGAGGAAGTCGGCGAACTCCTGGCCGGTGAAGCTGTTGGCGTTTGAGAAATAGAAGTTGCCGAAGTTGTCGGAGGAGGAGAAGTCGAGCGGGGTGATGGCGGCGAGGTGGCGGATGTCTACGCCGACGCGGAGGGTGTGGGGGCCGCGCAGGAGGGTGACGTTGTCCACATATTGGAAGACGCGGGAGCGCTCGGTGGAGTTGAGTCGGGAGCCGATGGAGGTGAGGGCGTTATCGGAGAAGCCGATGTGGCTGATGCCGTTGAAGGGGTAGGCGGGGCCGATGCCGGCGAAGCCTGCGGCGTTGGTGGCGGCGGCGCCATTGAAGGGATTGGTGGAGCCGTCCTGCTCGAGGGTGAAGCCGAAGCGGAACTCGTTGGCGAAGCGCGGGGTTAAGGCGAAGTTGAAGACGGTGGCGAAGATGCGGTATTGGCCGATGGCGGCGGAGTTGGGCAGGGTGAGGTCTACGGGTTGGACCTGGGTGATGTTTTTGGAGGTGTAGCGGGCGAAGACGGTGCCCTTCTGGCCGAGGGTCTGGTCGACGCGGAGGTCGTACTGGTTGGAGTCGATGTCGCGGCGGCGGAGGCTGAGGTAGTTGTAGCCCAGGCCGCCGGGGCCGGTGGCGGAAGCGAGGCTTTGGGTGGGGTTGATGTTGGGGTCGGGGTAGAACTGCAGGAAGGCGGCGGAGCTCTTGCTGATGGAGGGCAGGGTCTGGTTGGGGTAGGCTCCGTGGGTGAAGGGATTGATGAGGGTGGAGGTTTCCTGGGAGAAATTTCCCTGCTTCATCAGCGCGGTGGGCACGAGGGCCTGGAGGCCAGTGGATTGCGGGAAGCGGAGACCTTCATAGGTTGCGAAGAAGAAGGTCTTGTTCTGGCCGTGGTAGAGATGCGGGATGTAGACCGGGCCGCCGATCGAGCCGCCGAAGTCATTGGCGACTTTCTTGGGCTTGGGGGAGCCGAAGGGGGTCGCGTCAAAGGCGGAGTTTTGGAAGTACCAGAAGGCGGAGCCGTGGAGGGAGTTGGTTCCGGACTTGGTGACGGTGGTGATCTCTCCGGGCTGGCCGTACTCGGCGTTGTTGTTAACGGCGTCTACGCGGATCTCGGCGATGGACTCGGCGGACGGGAAGGCGTCACCGAGGATGTTGTTGGTGGTCTGGTTCTGGGCGGAGATGCCGTCGATGGTGGTTTCGGATTGCGAGGGAAGGCCGCCCTGAAGGGAGAACTTGACGGCGGGCGCCGGGGAGGCGGAGGGCTGGGGCGGGTAGGCTCCGGAGTCGGGCTGAACGCCGGGGAGGGTCTGGATGACGTTGAGCGGGGAGGTGGAGCCAGCGCCGCGGTAGTTGGCGGGGAGATCGAGCACGTCGCGGGCGGAGAGCGAGGCGGAGATCTGGGCGTTGTCGCTGTTGATGGTGCCGGCGTTTGAGGCGTCGACCTGGACAGTGTCGGAGGTGGAGGCGACGGTCAGGGTGAGGTCGAGGCGGAGCTGCTGGCGGGCTTCAAGCGGGATGCCGCGCTGGACGGTGGAGGCGAAGCCGGGCTCGGTGACGGTGAGGTCGTAGGTGCCGGGGTCGAGATTGAGGGCGGTGTAGGCGCCGGAGGGGTCGGCGGTGAAGGTGCGGTCGGTGTTGGACTCGCGGCGGTGAAGGGTGATCTGAGCGTTGGGAAGGGCGGCGTGGCTTACGTCCTGGACCTGGCCGGCGATGGAGGCGAGGGTGGATTGCGAAGAGGCGGAGAGGGTGCCGGCGCCGAAGAGGAAGAGCAGAAAGAGGAAGGTGCGAATGGGTTTGGGCATATGGGCCTCTTGGGTGCGGGTGGAGGAGAGTTAGTCGGCGTGCAAGGGTGTGAGAAGGGTGAAAGGGGAGGAACGGCGCGTGGCGGTGGATTGGCGCATGCGGACCCGCCAGGCAATGGCCATGGCTAAGCCGGTTGCGACAGCAGCGACGCCGCGGCCAAGCCAGAGACCGACGAGCGAAAGCGGTGTGTAGAAGGCGAGATAGTAGGAGAGCGGCATGCCGAGGAGCCAATAAATGGCGGTGTTGGCAAGGAAGGGGGTGCGGGTGTCGCCGACACCGGTGAGGGCGGCGGAGAAGAGGACGTTGGCGGCATCGCCGAGCTGGAGGAAGCCGCAGATGAGGAAGATGGGTGCGGCGGCGGCGATGACGTTGGGGTCTGTGGTGTAAAGCGATGCCCAAAGACGCGGGAAGCCGGCGAAGAGCAGTGAGGCGATGGAGATGTAGCCCATGCCGAGGACGAGAGAGGCGTTGGCGGAGCGGCGGACGCGGGTGGCGCTGCCCTGGCCGGCGGACTGCCCAACGCGGATGATGGTGGCGTAGGAGAGGCCGAGCGGTGCCATGTAGACGAGGGCATCGAGATCGAGCACGACCTGGTGGGCAGCAAGCAAAGTGGCGCCGAGCCGGGCGCAGACGACGGACATGTACGTGGAGAAGCCGAGGTCGGTGATGTTTTCGAGAGCGTCCGGCCAGCCGATGCGGGCAAGCAGGCGGAGGCGCTTGAGGTCGGGACGAAGCTGGGCAAGGCGGAGCGGGCTTTGAAGCTTGCGCGTGGTGAGCAGGAAGCCGACGGCCAGCAGCGCGAGCATATAGACGCGGACGAGACAGGTGGCCCAGGCGGAGCCGGCAAGACCCAGAGAGTGGACGCCGAAGTGGCCGAAGAGGAAGGCATAGTCGCCGAGCCAGTTGACGAGGTTGGCGGTGAGCAGCGAGACAGCGATGAGGACGACGCGGTTGACCGACTGGAGGTAGCGGCGGGTGGCCATGTAGAGGAGCAGCGGCGCGGTCGACCAGATGAGGGCGTGGAGGTAGTGACTGGTTTCAGAGACGATCTCCGCGGAAACGCCGAAGAGGCGCAAGAGCGGCAAGGAACCGAGGGTGAGCAGCATGACGGCGGGGGTGCCGAGCAGGACAAACCAGAGAGACTGCGCGAAGAGGTGGACGGCTTCCTGGTTGCCCTCCGGTGAATCGCGGCCGTAGGCCTGGGCGGCGAGGGTCTCGAGGCCGGTGAGGAAACGGATGGCACAGAAGACGATGGCGTAATAGATGGTGTTGCCGAGCGAGGATGCGGCGATCGAGAGGGCCGAGTGCGGGAGACGCCCGACCATGAGGGCGTCGACGATGTAGGTCGACATCCAGCCGAGCTCGCC
>CAXSDM010000189.1:0-3797 GCA_964235575.1 uncultured Acidobacteriaceae bacterium
CTAGCGCGATGGCACCGAGTCCGTGTGGTAGGCGAGGCAGGGATCGAACCTGCAACCCCGAGCTTAGAAGGCTCGTGCTCTATCCAATTGAGCTACTCGCCCATCCGCATACCCGATTGTATCGTTTCGCGCGGCTCAGGCGAAGGAGAGATCCTTGGCGCGCACCGTCGAGACGACCGCTTCCAAGGCAGCCGACCAGTGCGCGTACGCCTCCGCCACGTCCATTCCCAGAGCTTTCACGTAGACGGTGACAGCGAAGCCCTCCTGCGGGCCGGCCAGGTCGACCAGCGCGGGCCGCAGAACGCACTCGGCCACGGCGTACGGTTGGTGGAGCGGCTCAAGCAGGCGGATCAGCCGGTCCAGCCGCTGCTGCTGGTGGTGCAGCGAGACGAACAGCGCGCGCTCCCGCCAGAGCACGTCCAGGTAGCTCATAAATCCGCACGGGGCCTCAGAGGGCGGCAGTTCAAGCTCAAGCTGCAGCGCGAGGAGCTCTTCGGCATCCATCTTCCAGGCGTCACACTTGGCAGTGAACACCGGGGAGCGGCCCCCATTCAGCGCGCGCAGCGCCTGCATCAGCGCAGGATGCAACTCCGCCTCCGGGATCAGATCGAGGTCGTACGGATTTTCGCGAAGGTCAACGAAATGACAACCGCCAGTGGGATCGTCCGGGTCCGACCACGGAACGACCAGCACCGGATCGTCCGCGCCGCATTGTGCCGACCATTCCCCACGCATCAGCTTTCATCATAGCGGGTCGTGCTCCGGCTCCCGCGCCTTAGCGCACAGGATCTGGGCGCGCAGGAACGCGAGCACGGTCGACTCCGCCCAGTAACCGTCATCTCCCTGCGCCGGGCGCGGCGAGGCCAGAAACGCGCAGTGGCCGCCGTGTTCCGGCTCAATCAGCGTGATGAAGGCGTTCCCCGCGATCTTGGCGCGGCTCTGCGGGGTGAGCCGGATGAATGGATCGTCGAGCGCATGCAGGACCAGCGTCGGTACAGCGATGTGCTCGAGCACGCGCGCGGACGAGGCGCGATAGTAGTAGTCGGAGGCTCCGGCGAAGCCCGCATAGAACGCCGTGACGCGTTCGTCGAAGTCACGCAGGGAGCGCAGACCGTCGGCGCGGGCGGGGTCGTAGACGTGCGGAAACAGCGTGACTTTGCGGCGGAAGCGCTGGATCAGCGCCTTGAGGAAACGTCGTTCGTAGATGCGATTGCGCCAGAGGTGCAGCGCGTCGGCCGATTCGGCTAAATCGACCGCAGGCGAGACCGCCGCGACCGCGCACAGCTCTGGAGCCGGATTGGCGAGCCGCTCCGCCCCAAGCTCGCCGGCCAGCTTCAACACCAGATTGCCGCCCATCGAGTACCCGACCAGGGCTACCCGGCGCAAACTGAAGCGCCGAGTCAGTGTCGCCATCACCGCCCACACGTCGCCCGAGAGACCGGAGTGGTAAAGCGTGGGCGAGAGCGACTCCGTGCCGCCGCAGTTGCGCATGTTCATGCGTACGACGTTCCAGCCAGCCTGCCACATCTTATTGGCGTTGCCAACCACGTACTGCGAGCGCGAAGAGCCCTCCAGCCCATGCAGCAGGATTACCGTCAGCCGCTCCGCGCGTACGCTCTCCGGCTGCCAGTGACAGTGGCAGAGCACCTGGCTCGAGACCTGGGTGTGCGTTGCGGGCGCGACCTCGACGAGCTCCGAGGTAAACGGCGGCAGACGGTCCGGGCGCGGCAGGAAATTTCCGACAATGGTCTGCACATGGCCGTTGCGGAAGCCGAGGCGGGGAACGAAAGGCGTCGGCTCAAAGCGGGCAGCTGAACTCACTCCGCAAGGCTCCGCAGCAAGGCCAAAGCATTCAGACCTCCGGTGGGCGCGTCTTCATGCTTGAAGTAGACGAAGACCTCCCGGCTCTCGGCCAGCCGGCGGAAGCGCGCGGCGAACCCGGCAATCTGCTCAGGGCTGTACCCGCCGGGCCAGCGCAGACGGAAGCAGGTGAACGCTCGCGCCGTGTGCATTTCGGGGGTCTGCAGCTCGTCGGACTCCGCCAGGCACAAGGCGGCCTTGTGTTCGCGGAGAAGCTGGTACGTCTCCTCGCTAAACCAGGACGTATGGCGGAACTCGAATGCGATCCGGGGAGCTTGCGGGCCTTGCATCACTGGCGCTGCCAGAAACGTAGCCAGGCGCGGGAGGTCGGCCTGAAAGTTGGGCGGAAGCTGAAAGAGCACGTAGCCGAGCTTCCAAGCCTCCTGCGCAGGCGCAAGCGAAGCGAAGAAAGTGGCCAGCGCGTCTTCGCACCCACGCAGGCGGTTGAAGTGCGTGATCCGTTGCGGAGCCTTGAAGGTAAAACGGAAATGGGGCGGAGTGTCGTCCAGCCAGCCCTGCAACTGGCCAGGCTTCAGCACGGAGCCGAAGGTGTAGTTCACTTCCACTGAGCCGAGCATCGACGCGTAGAAGCTGAGAAACTTCTTTGCGGAGACGCCTTTCGGGTAGAACTCCGGTTTCCACGTCGGGTACGCCCAACCGGAGGTGCCGATGAACAGGCGAGTCCTATCCGCCACGAGACCCTACGAATTGCTCTGGCTTCGGTTCTGAACGGAGAACCCTACGAGGAGGAGGAGTGCAGCAGAAAGGACGGCAATCTCCGCTCCTGTGAACAAACGCAACCAGAAGCCGGAAGACCGCATGAACGTCCTTGAGATACGAAACTTAGAGGTGATTGGGGCGGCTAGTGGGTTTCGAACCCACGACATCCGCTGCCACAGAGCGGCGTTCTGCCACTGAACTATAGCCGCCGTATCACGGTTAGTATACCCCAGGCCTCCGGGAGAACGCATCTATATTGAGAGGCCTGGATGGCGATCACCGCAAAACCCGAAATCCTCACGCCGGGCTCCGGGCGAGAAAGCCGCGCCTTCTCGGACCGGAACCTCGACCTGCTCTCGCATTTGCTGGACGATTTTCTTCGGATCCCCGGCACCTCGATCCGCTTCGGTCTCGACGGTATCGTGGGCCTGGTGCCAGGCGTCGGCGACCTTCTCGGCGGGCTGGCCTCCTGCCTTCTCATTCTGGCCGCCTGCGTCCGCGGAGTCCCGCGGGTCACCGTCGCACGCATGATGCTGAACGTCGCCATCGAGACCGCGGTCGGCTCGCTGCCGGTCGTCGGGGACATGTTCGACATCTGGTTCCGCGCCAACCGCCGCAACTACGCGCTCATGACCCAGTCCCTGGCCGAAACGCGCCGGCGTTCCCAGCCATCCCAGCGATCATGGACCGACTGGCTGCTTCTCAGCGCCGCTCTGCTGGCTTTGCTGGGCATCATCCTCCTGCCGCTGGTCCTGTTCGGCTGGATTGCGGCGCATCTGTGGTCCCTGCTCAGGACGCGTTGAATCAGGCCTCGATCGGCCGCCAGGAGTGCGATAGTCTAGAGTATGTCGGGGCGTAGCGCAGTCTGGTAGCGCATCTGGTTTGGGACCAGAGGGTCGGGGGTTCGAATCCCTCCGCCCCGACCAATCTTGGTTGATACGGAAGTTCCGTATCGCAATGGATTAGCGCGCGTATCCAATCAACCGCGTTCGCGTTTACGGCAAAGCTACCGGGAAGGCGGACCGGTCCGAACGATCGCTGACGAGAGATGAGAAATCCATGAAAAATTTTGCTGCCCTCGTCCTGCTTTGGGCGGGAATCTCGAGCCTTCCCGCACACGCCCAACGGGGCAACCTGGCGGCTGGGGAGTCTTCGCAGCTCTTGTTCTGGATGAGCAACGGCCTCACGTCGGTCAACTCGTTTCTGGCGCACAAGGA
>CAXSDM010000190.1:0-2183 GCA_964235575.1 uncultured Acidobacteriaceae bacterium
GTATACGTCGAGATCGCCGTCAACGCGCCCGAGCCCACCGCAAACCCCGTCAACGTATCCGTCGTCTGGTTCACCACATACACGTAATCCCCCGACGTCGAGCCGGAAGACGAGGTAGTCGTCGTCGTAGCCGGCGTGTCGAAAAACCCCGCACAACCCGTCATTGAAAGCAGCGCAGCCAGCAAAATCGCTCCCCCACCTGCCGCCCTTGCGCGCTTCTTCATCAAGCCTTGCTCCTCAACTTCGCCAGCTTCTCCGGTTCGACGCACGGCATCGTGAAACGGCTCCCTCCACCACCCGTACTGCTCCCCCAGCCCACAGTCCGGTCCGCCCATTGCCTAATTCGGCTTCTCCCGGTCCCGACGAAACATCCCCTCCACGATCGTCTGCATCTCCGCATTCTCCTGGTCCTCGCGCCACTCGCGGATCTCCTCCTCTTCGCCCAGCGTCCAGCACAGCAAAATCTCGCGGCCCTCGTACACGCACGGGAAGTCCAGCCGCCCCTCCTCCATCTCGCCCACCCGCGCCCCAATCTCTTCGATCTCTTCGATCGTCGACCGCGCCTCCGCCACCGCCTTCTCCCGCTCCGCCCGCCGCCGCGCCGCCTCCGCCACGTCGACATGCAAGCCGCCAGCCAGAAAGATCCGCTGGCTCAGCTCCTGCATCTCGCCTTCGAGCCCCCCGGCCCGCAGCGCCGCCTCCCGCGCCCGGCGCAGCAGCGCGCCCAGCACCGGCAGCAGCGTCCTCGCCTCCTCAAGCGTGAATGTCTTGCGCACACGGGCCCCCAACTCAATCCCACTCTACCGCAGCGCCGAAGCCACAGCCAACAATCCACCGCCGCCCCGCATACGTCCCCCATAGACGGCCCGAATCCGCCTCTCTCCGCAACAACAGACCCGCTTAGGCCGTATCATGGACCCGACGACATGAGTTTTCAGGACACCGCGTTCATCTTCTTCATCGCCCTCCTGCTCTTCGGACCGAAGAAGCTGCCCGAGCTCGCGCGCTACGTCGGCAAGCTCATGGGCGAGTTCCGCCGCGCCTCGAACGAGTTCCGCATGCAGATGGAAGACGAGCTCCGCATCTCCGAACAGGCCGACCAGCAAAAGAAGATCGCCGCCATGGAAGCCGCCGCCCCCGTCGCCCCGCTCCTCGACATCCCCGAACCCGAACACCCCCACCTCCCCTCCGCCCAGCTCGCCGTAGAACCCGAACCGTCCCCCGAACACCACATCGACGCCCGCCCCCCCGAGCCTGCCCCCGCTCCGCTCCCCATCGCCACCGCCGGCGAGCTCAGCATGATGCCCCCCGCCACCGGCCTCCCTGTAGCCCGCACGAAGAGCGCAAGCAGCGCCTTCGACTCCATCCCCCACACCCCAGCCCCCGCCGCCGAGCCCGAGCCCTCCACCCATGCCTGACCTCATCGACAAGGCCCGCGCCGCCGTAACCGACCGCGCCGACCTCCCCGGCATGACCCTCATGGAGCATCTCGACGAGCTCCGCAAACGCCTCATCAGCGCCACGGTCTACCTCATCCTCGGCATGGCCATCGCCTACTGGTTCCACAACCAGCTGCTCAACTTCATCCAGCGGCCGCTGCTCGACATCGGCCTCAAGATGACCATGACCCACCCCACCGACGCCCTCAACCTGGTCATCAAAACCTCCTTCGTCTTCGGCGCCATCTTTTCGAGCCCCTTCATCCTCTACCAGCTCTGGCTCTTCATCTCCCCCGGCATGTACGCGCACGAGAAGCGCTACGTCGTCCCCTTCATGGGCGCCACCGTCGGCCTCTTCCTCGCCGGAGCCTGGTTCGGCTATCGCTGGGTCCTGCCCGGCGCCATGGTCTTCCTCATCCAGGACATCGGCAAAAATTTCTCCCACATGATCACCATTGAGGACTACACCGGCTTCTTTCTCGCCGTCATTCTCGGCCTCGGCGTCTGCTTTGAACTGCCCATCGTCATGTTCTTCCTCTCGCTCTTCGGCATCGTTGACCACAAGTTCTTCCTCAAGCAGTGGCGCTACGCGATCCTCGCTATCTTCCTCGTCTCCTCCGTCATCTGCCCCATGCAGGACCCCTTCAGCATGTGCATGTTCGCCAGCCCCATGCTCGGCCTCTATCTCCTTGGCATCGGTGTCGCCTGGTACGTTCACCCCAGCCGCCGCCTGCCCGAGCTAAA
>CAXSDM010000190.1:2283-3784 GCA_964235575.1 uncultured Acidobacteriaceae bacterium
CTCTTACCTCGAATCGCCCCCGCCCAAACCCCCAAACCCGCCAACAAGATCTCCGGAGCCGCCACCTACGCCCTTACCAAGGAGTTCCTGGCCGCAGCCCCAAAGCGCTTCAACGGCTCTCCGGGCCATTTAGCCGCCGAAAACTTCATCCAGTCCCACTTCGCTCCTGAACAAAAGGACCACCGCTTCGAGGTCGACAGCTTCACCGCCTCCACCCCCGCCGGTCTGCAGTCCATGCACAACCTCATCGTCAAATTTCCCGGGAAAAAGGACGGCATCATCGTCCTCGGCGATCATTACGAGACCAACTACCCCCTCAAAGACATCGCCTTCGTAGGAGCCAACGACGGCGCCTGCACCACCGCCCTGCTCATTGAAATTGGCGAGTACCTCCGCACCCATCCGCCCTCTGGCTATTCGGTCTGGCTCGTCTTCTTCGACGGCGAAGAAGCCGTAAAAGCCTGGTCCGCGCAGGACTCCACCTACGGCTCTCGCCACCTCGCCGCCAAATGGTCCCAGGACGGCACCCTCCCGCGCATCAAAGCCCTGCTGAACGCCGACATGATCGGCGACAAGAAGCTGGACATCGATCTCGACGGCAACTCCGACAAAAACCTCCTCGCCCTGCTCCAGACCGCCGCCAAAAACACCGGCCACGCCAACGCGATCTCGAAAGACACCACCCCCATCGAGGACGACACCCTGCCCTTCCACACCCGCGGCGTCCCCGTCCTCGACGTCATCGACTACGATTACGGCCCGCATGATAACGCGCTCCCCGACGGCTACCACCACACCGCCCAGGACACGATCGACAAGATCAGCCCGCAATCGCTCCAGACCTCCGGCGACCTCTTCCTCGAACTCATCCGCCTCATCAACGAGCATTAGCAGTCTTGCAGCCACAGTAGATCGGAGAGAGAACGCCATGAACTGCCCGCTCGCTTCGGTGATCGCCTGCGTTGCCTTCACCGTCTCCGCACTCGCTCAAAGCAGCACGATCGCTGACGATCGCGCCCACCGCGACCCAGCCATCCACTGGCCCAAAGCCTTCGACCCAGCCACCGCGCCCGTCTTCTCGCACAACGAGCTTCTCCTCCACGCCGACTGCCACCGCGTTTGGACCCAGCTCACCGACGCCCCGCACTGGCCGGACTGGTTCCTCCTCACCAGGGACGTCAACAGTGACCGCCCCGGTCAGCCCATCGAGCACGGCACCCTGCTCCACCTCAAAATCTTCGGCTCCCCCATCACCTCGCGCATCGACGAGTTCGTCCCCGACGCCCGCCTCAGCTGGATTCCGCAGGGTCTCGACGAGACCACACCGGCCCACTATCACGCCTGGCACCTGATCCCCGAAGCCGCCAACTGTCGAGTCACCACCGAAGAGACCGGCATCGGTCCCAACGACCGCAAGGACCCACAGACCGTCAGCCGCCTCATGCATCGCGCCCACGACCTCTGGCTAGCCTCCCTCCGCTGGACTTCCGAGCAGTGAATC
>CAXSDM010000191.1:0-3775 GCA_964235575.1 uncultured Acidobacteriaceae bacterium
ATCGCCCACTGGGTTGATAAGCACAACCGCTACTCGACGATGGAGGCCGAGCTGATCCACTCCCAGTCCGGCCTGCAGAATCCTTCGCTCCGCACCGCGCTGGGTCTAGGCCCGGGCGATCCCGACTTCCACACCCGCCGCCTCCACCAGAAGGCCCTGTTCTATCAGCTGCCTGGCCGCCCTCTGATCAAGTGGGGCTATATGATGTTTGTTCGCGGCGCGCTGCTCGACGGCCCCGCCGGCATCGCCTATGCGACGCTGCAAAGCTTCTACGAGTACCTCATCGTGCTCAAGACGAAAGAGCTGCGATCCGACCCGCCTCCGGTAAACTTGCCCTGAGGTCTCCGCTCGAATGCATCTCTTCTTGCGCTTGCTGTTTTCCGTGGCGCTCGTCGGCTCCGCTACCTCGTCCATCTACTGCCTCATGGTCATCGCGGCGGCGGTTCGCTTCGGCCTGCGCAAGCGCCGCGACGAACGTACCCCGCCCAACTTCACCCCCGCGCTTAGCGTCCTCAAGCCCCTCCACGGCACCGAGCCCGGCATGGAGCGCAACCTCGAAACCTTCTTCGAGCAGGTCTACCCCGCGCCGTTTGAACTGCTCTTCTGCGCCCGCCACGCGACAGACCTTGGACTGCAACTCGCGCAGCAGGTCGGTGCCCGCTACCCTCACGTCCGCGCCCAGTACCTGACCTGCGGCGAGCCCATGCCCAAGTTCCATAATGCCAAGGTCTACTCGCTCGAAAAACTTGATTCGGTCGCCCAGTACGACCTTTACATTACCTCCGACGCCGATGTTCGCGTCGCCCCCGACTACCTGCTCCGCATGGTCCAGAACCTGCGCGACCCCGCGCTTGGCATCGCTTCTTGCGTCTATGTCGGCACCGCTTACGGAGGCGCCAAAGCCAGCTTCGCCGCCAAGCTCGACGCGGTCGGCAAGTCCGTCGAGATGACCTCCGGCGTCCTGGTTGCGACGATGATCGAAGGCACAAAATTCGCGCTCGGCGCCACTATGGCCACGCGCCGCCAGAGCTTCGAGCGCGTCGGCGGCTTCGCCGAACTCGGGCAGTTTTACGCCGATGACTTCGAGCTCGGCAACCGTCTCGCCAAACAGGGCGCGGGCGTTAAAATGGCCACCCACATCATCAAGCTCATGGTGCAGGACACGCCTTTCTGGATCTCCTTCCGCAACCAGCTCCGCTGGATGCAGTCCACGCGCCGCTCCCGTCCCTGGGGACACCTCGGCAGCGGGCTTACCTTCGCAATGCCGTTCGGTTTGCTCGGTTTGTTGTGGGGCCTGCTTGCCCACCGCCCTGCCGTGGGCCTGGTCTGGCTCGCCGCCATGGTTCTCAACCGCTGGGGCCAGGCTGCGGCCATCCTGTCCGTTCTGGGCGACCCGGACCTGCTGCGCAACCTCGCCATCTATCCGCTGCGCGACCTGCTCGGCAGCCTCCTCTGGCTCGGCAGCTATGGTGGCGACAAGTTTTACTATCGCGGCAAAATCTATACTCTGAAATCCGGCGGCAGGGTAGAAGCTCCAGAGTGAATCCTGAGTGACTGAGCGCACCCGCCCACCTACCGACTCCTCACCGATTCACCAGCACCGTCTTGCCCCCCGCGCTCGCCACATACCGCACCACCCCAAACAGCTGCAGCTCCGTCCTCCGGCTCGCCGGCACATAGGTCATCAGAAACACCCGCTTCGGCCCGCCCCATAGCTCCCGCAGCGAAGCCTCATTCTCGAACACCTTTGGAGCATCCGGCCAGAAGCTTCCAAACCACGGCCCATTCACGCGCCCGTTCACCAGGTGCACCGGTTGCCGCGTGTAGAACAACAGCGTCGACCCGGAGGTCAGCTCTCCATCCAGCACGATCAGATCGCCACGTTCCGGCTGCTTCCGCTGCTCCGTCAGGATCGCCTCCGCCAAGCCTTTCGACCCCAGGATCGGGTTGAACCGCACCAGTCCCGCATGCGCCGCCAGGAGCACCACGATCATTCCACCCGCAAGCGTCAGGTTTGCCGCATACGTCCTCGCTCGCCGGCGCAGCACGTAACTCACCACCCCCAGCAGAACCATTCCCACAACGACGACCACCAAGGGTCCCCGGAACAGTCCCATCGCCGCGCCCGTCAGGTCAAAGATGTGCCCCAGCGACAGGTTGTACAGCGCCGGATTGCTGGCTAGTAAGCTCGACAGGTCCACCCCCGGCCCGGGCCTCGGAGCCTCGACCGCAAAGAACCCACACACCGCCGCCACCAGGCACGAAACCGGCAGCAACAGCCATCGATGACATCCCACCGACCATCGGGACGCTTCCTGCTCCCCGTCCGCCCGACCCAGAAATCCACCCACCGCCAGGGCCAGAGCCGGCAACGCGGGCAGAGAATAATACTCCTGCCGGCTCGACACGGAAAAAAACACCAGGACCAACCCCGCCCAGATCGCTCCCGCCAGCGCCGCCTCCCGCTCCCGGCCGAACCTTGCGGCCACCTCCATCCGCTTTGCCTGCATCTCGTCTTCCGTGCCGACCCGCGACGACCCGTGAATCCTGATCCTGCGCATCCGTTCGCGCAATCCCACCACCGCCCCCGGCAGAAACACCCCCCAGGGCATCATCCAGATCAGCGCATAGACCCAGAACAGCCACACCGGCGTGTTCCCATAATCATGCGGAATCCGCTTCCCCAAGAAACGCGCAAAGTGCTCGTTATACAGGTAGAACCACACCCACCCCGCCCGCGCCGGCAAGCCTAAACCACCCGGCACCGCAATCGCCGGATTCCGCAGCGCCGCCAGCACATGCCACGGCAGTCCCACCGCCACAAATGTCCCCGCCGCCGCCAGGATTTCCACTCGCGCCAATACCCGCAGCCTTCGCGTCCACGCCAGGTAGCCCACCACGAACCCCAGGGGAAACACCAGCCCGATCAACCCCTTCGTCAGCAAATTCAGCCCCAGCACCGCTCCAAACGCCGCCGCCGGCCCCCACGTCCGCTTCCCTGACGTCAGCCGCGAAACCCCCACCAGAAACCACCACACCCCCAGCGTCATCCACAGACAAATCAGAATGTCCGGAATGAAAAATCGCGTATACAGGTACGGCCCAATCGCCGTCCCCAGCGCCAGCGCCGAGTAGAACGCTCCGCGCTCCCCGAACCACCGCAGCCCCAGTCCATACACCGCCAGCAGCAGCGCCAGCACCGCCAGCGCCAGCGGCAGCCGCCCCGCCCAGTCATACTCCCCGAAAACCCGCATCGATCCCGCCGCCAGCCAGTACATCAGCGGAGGCTTATCGAAAAACCGGATTCCATCCACGTAAGGCGTCACATAATCGTGCCGCTGCAGCATCTCCCGCGCTGCTTCGAGGTAGACCGAATCCACATCGTCCAGCAGCCCCGGCGTCCAAAGCCCACCAATCTGCAGCACCAGCCAGGCCAGCAGAATCAGGCCTACGGAGCGCACGTTCCAGCCTCTTTCCGCCGTCACCGTCCTGAACCCTCACCGAGAGCCCGGTCCGTCACCAGCAGCTTCCCGCTCATCTCGTCGATCACCAGCGCCCGCGAGCCCAGCAGCCCAGTCATCTCTCCGCGTCGTTCCGCCGGAACAAACAAAATCTTGCGTTCGCCTTTGCCCCAGCCCGTCGCCAGCTCCGCCGCTGTGATGAAGACCTTCGGCGTATCCGCGAAACTCGCGCCGAACAGCAGCGACGTCGACCGCCCGTCCACCAAGCCAACCTGCTCGCCGAGGTAGAAAGGAATGGATGATCCAAACGCCTG
>CAXSDM010000192.1:0-3674 GCA_964235575.1 uncultured Acidobacteriaceae bacterium
AAGGGCAGACGCACCTCATGTGCGCCTGCCCAGACTTAACTACTTCTTGCCTTTTCCGGCCGGCTTGCTTGTGCTCTTCTTGGCGGACTTCACGGGAGGCGCTTCTTCTTCGTCTTCCTCCTCTTCGTCGTCCCCGATTGCTTCCTTATTGACGCTTTCGGATACCTCGGTCAGCTTCTGGTCTGTCGCCTTCTCCTCTTCGAGCGTCTGGCCGAGCAATTGCGCAATGTCGTCATGGCCCATGGCCGTTGCCAACGCAACTACCGTACCGTAGGCCGCGATCTCGTAGTGCTCCATCCGCTGCCCGCAGGCGATCAGCGCCGCGTCCAAAATCGGCCCCTTCTCGATCTCTTCCAAAGCCTCGGAGGTTTCCTCGACCAGGCCCTTCATTGCCTCGCACGTCTTACCGGAGGCGCGCTTCTCGAGAATTTCAAATACCTGGTCCAGCCGCTCGACCTGGCCCTTGGTCTCTTCGAGATGCGTCTGAAGCGCCTCTTTCAGCTGCGGGGACGAGACCGCCTTGGCAAGCTTGGGATACGCGCGGATGGCCTGCTTTTCCGCGGAATAGATGTCCTTCAATTCGTCGACAAAGAAGTCCTGTGCCGTTTTGATTGCCATGCTGCCTCTGCGCTACGCTCCGCTCTCGGAGTTCAATGGAATTGGGTTACGAGCGGGTAGGATGCAAAGGCAGCAAGGGCGGTTCGCTTCGCGGCCAAGTCTTTTACATGATGCGGAAGCGTTCCCGCAGCATGCGCTGAAACCGCGGCCGCCAGATGATCTCGTAGGCCAGTTCCTTGTCCGGAAACATTGTCAGCGCGGCTTTTTTCGCGTCCGCAATCATCTGCGACGCCTCGTCGATCGTCAGCGATCCGTCCTGCGCGATCACCTGCATGACCATGTTCATCATCATCTGCATCCGCCGGATCAGCTTCTGTTCGTCGACAGCATCGTGTGCATTCGTCTCCGATAGGTTCGTGCCGGTCGTCTCTGCCATGCGCTCCTCCAGGGAATAAACCTGATTATCGTAGTTTGATTTGGGAAAAGGAAAGCGCGATTCACGCCCGGTTCACATGGGCAGTTCTTCCACTGACTTCGCAGCGCCTGTAAGCTCATGCAGCAGGTCGTCCCAGCGGCGTCCATATTCATCCCATCCCCCGACCGACCCGACCCGCACCCGCGCGGCTGCCGCCATGCGCGCGCGCAACTCGGTGTCGTCCGCCAGCTGCTGCATGCGCAGGGTGAGCGCCTCGACATCGCGGTCGCCCACGATGAATCCTTCCACGCCATCGGTAAACAAATCCTCCGCGCCGGTCGCCACGGTCGCGATGACCGGGCACTCACAGGCCATCGCCTGCGCCTGCACCAGCGCCAGGCCTTCCTCGACGGACGGCAGCACCAGGCAGTGGCTGCGGCTCATTTGCTCGACCAGCTTCGCCCGCGAGATGGCTCCGGTAAACGTCACCTGCCCGGTCGGGAGACGCGGCAGCAGCTCCTTCATATGCGCCTGCATAGAGCCGGCCACAGTCAGGTGTTTGCGCGGATGGCGCACGCGCGCGAACGCCTCCAGCAGGTACGGGACGCCTTTGCGCAGGCTGACCTGCCCCGCAAACAGCACCTCGAACGTGTCCGGCGCGGGCTCAGCGAGCCTGCGGAAGTGATCGAGCCGCACCCCGTAGGGGATCATCACGACCTTTTCCGGCGCCACGCCCATCTCTAGAAACGAGCGCCGCGCCACGCTTGACGGAACCGTGATCCGGTCGGCTGCCGCATAGCAGGCCTCCTCGCGCTCCGTCACATGCGGCGGCTGCACCGGCTGTGGCAAGCTCCAGCGGGCGAACTCCTGTCGCAGCACCCGGTCCATAAACCGCTGGTGCGTCGAGCCCCGGTCGCAGACGTATTTGCCGCCGTTTCGCTGCACCTTTTGCCCGGTCAGCAGACCCGCACCCGAGATGCCGATGAACGCGTCGCACCGCGGGATCACCAGCCGCGTCCACTGGTCAAAGGCCAACGGATTGATCCGCTTCATCGCACGCGAGACTGCCGGCGGGTAGAAGCCCCTGAGATCCAGCAGGTAGTCCGGCAGATGAACCCAAGGAAAGGTTCCTACCAGCGCGCGAGACAGTCCCTCCCGCTTCAGCCGCGCCCAGGGCCAGGTCGAGTAGATCCTGCGCAGATGCCCCCGGCGATTGAGCTGGTGCGCCAACTCGAAGTGGTGAAACACACCCAGGACGGCTTGGACGATTTGCATGGGTTTCTGCGCTCATCGTATCAGTCAGGAGCGCCGAGAGCTCCTGGCTGAATGCCGTTCGCGACGCTTCCATCCGGGCTCAGCAAATAGGTCGAGAGGCCGAACTCATCCGTACGGGCCAGCCTGGTCCCGCGCGCCGCCAGCCGGTCGAGAACCTCGCGCCGCGGATGGCCAAACGTATTATTGAGGCCGACGCTCACCAGCGCGACCTGGGGTGCAGCCGCCGCCAGGAACTCCTCCGTCGAGGACGTTCGGCTGCCGTGGTGGCCCACCTTCAGCAGCGTCACCGGATGCACCCGGCCATCGGCCAGCATGGTCGCCTCGCTCGGCTTTTCCGCATCGCCTTCGAGCAGCGCTGACGCCTTGCCGTAGTCCATCCGCAGCACCACCGAATCGTCGTTCTTCGGCGTACCCGGATTGCGGTATCCCGCGGCCGGCGAGAGTACCGAGATCCGCACCGGTCCCCACGGCATCTCGTCGCCCGCGTGCACATGCCGCACCGTGATGCCAAGCCGATGCGCCTGCTCAAGCAGCTGGCTGTAGAGCGGCGAGCGGGGATCAATGCTTACCCAAAGCTCGCGCGGACGCAGATCGGCCAGCACCGCCGGCATGCCGCCCATATGGTCTGTGTGCGCGTGGGTCAGGACGACCACGTCCAGCCGCCGCGCCCGCCGCGACCACAGGTACGGCGCCACCACTTCCTCGCCCACATCGAAGTTCGCCACCACCTCGCCCGATCCGTAGATCCCCGCGCCATGGTGCCCGATCGGCCCGCCCGCATCGACCAGCATCGCTCGCCCGTCGGGGTTGACGACCAGCACACTATCTCCCTGGCCTACATCGATCGCCGAAACCTCGAGCGTCCCTGGCGTCCGCACCATTGGCTCCGGCCACAGTACGAGCGCGGCCAGCGCCGGCAAGGCCAGACCCGCCGCGACCGCACCCCAGCTTGACCGCCGCACCGCCCAGCAGCATCCGGCCCAACCCACGAGTGCCAGCGCCGCCACCCACCACACCGGCCCCGGCACGCGCACGTCCGCGGCGGCCAGGTGGCTGATGCGGCCAATCACCCACGTCACTCCATGCAGCAGTCCCGCCGTCAGCACGCCCGGGACCACCGCCAGCCACGAGCTCACCAGCGAGCACGCGAACGTCGTGACGGCGCTCCCGGCGAGCAGCCCCACTACCGGCAAAGCCACCATGTTCGCCGGCAAGCCGAAGATTGCCGCGCGATGAAAGTAGGTCGCCATCGGCAGCACCATGATCAGCTCAACCACCACCCCCACCATGGCCAGCTCCAAGGCCCAAAACAACACGCCGAGAGCCATCGCGGGAAGCTTCTTCGCCCAGCCGCCAAGCAGCGCCGCAAACGCCTCCCCCCACACCTCCAGCATGAGCACGAACTGCGCTTCTCGCGGTTCACCTC
>CAXSDM010000193.1:0-3661 GCA_964235575.1 uncultured Acidobacteriaceae bacterium
GTGTATGGCGGAGAGACAGGGATTCGAACCCTGGATACCTTGCGGTATACACGCTTTCCAAGCGTGCGCCTTCAGCCACTCGGCCATCTCTCCGCGGTGCGCGGCTCCGACTTCTGACTCTACCATACCGGGCCGGGAGGGAGGGCAAGAGCGTCAGGGCGTCTGGGCCGGGATCGTCTCGGTGAGCTTGCCGGAGGGGCGGAGGTCAATGGCCGTGCCCTTGAGGAGAAAGCGCTCGAGGCTCTGAGGATCGCGCCAGGGGAGGTCCCAGCCGTGATCGATGGCGAGCAGAATGTACTTGCCGGGGGTGACGGCGGTGAGCAGGAAGCTGCCGTCGGAGTTGGCCTGGTCGCGGAGCACGGGCAGGGTATTTCCGGGTGCGCCGAGGGTGATGGGTACGAGAAGCACCAAAGCTCCCTCGGCGGGGCGGTCCGGCAGCAGGGCAAAGCCGGAGAGGGTGCCGCGGCCACGAGCAATATGCAGGCGAAGGAGCGGGGAGCCGCCGGCGATGGTGATCCTGGTTCCCGTACTCTTGGCGCCGGTCGCGTCCAGCCCGGAGAGGTAGGCGTCCGAGCGTGGGGTGATGACAAGATCGTAGGTGTGCGGCGGAAGCAGGGCAATGCGTCCGGCGCCGGGCTCCTCGTCCCCTTCGTCGTCCTCTCCGTTGGCGCGACGGCGGCCGCGGCGGTTCGGGGAAGGCATGGACGAGATTCGCCGGCCGGTTTCGGTGTCGACAAACTCCACGGCCGAGATGTCGTTGTCGGGGACGCCGTCGACCTGGACGGTGACCCGCGTGAGCGGCGTCGAGCCCTCGAGTGTGATGAGCCCGGAGGCGCCAGGACGGATTTCGATCTGGCGGGTTTCGCCGTCTTGCTGACCGTCCGGCCCCGGAAGATGGATCTCGTAGAGGCCGGGGGCGAGCCCGCCGAACTCCAGGTCAGTGCCGTTGTTGATGTCGTTGATAAAGCTCATGCCAAAGGACGAACCTGAGCCGTCCGCGGAGACACGGTTGATGGTTGCCTGGCGTATTTGCCTGGGCCGTCCGGGTTCTGATGGAGGTACGGCGTGACGCGGAAGCTGCAGATGCACGGCAGGAATGGGACTGAGGTGGAAGTCGGCCTGGCGCTCCTCGCCTCCAGCCAGGACGAGTGGCTGGGCCTGAGCTTCGGCAGTGGCGGCAGGAAACCAGGTGGCGGGGTAGGCGACGTCGAGCGAGGGGTCGGTGGTGGGACTGGCGGCGGGGGCGGCCGCTCCCGCGATGCGCTGGATGCCCGGCGCGGAGGCGTACCAGGGCTGGGCCTGGACGCGGACCAGGTAGTTGCCGGGGGAAAGCCCGGCGAGCTCGTAGCGGCCGCGGTCGTCGGTAGTGGCGGCTTCGATTTGGCGGATCAGGCCTCTGGTGGCCGCGGTCGACTCTCCGGGAAGCTCCGGAGCGATGCGCTCGGCGAAGACCTGGGCGGTGCGCACGGGCTCTCCGGCTTCGTCGAGGATGACGCCGGTGATGGTTGCGTCGGGCGCCATGCGGAAGGTGGTGTGGAAGACGGGGGCGTCGGGCGTGAGGACGATGGAGGAGTAGAAGCCCTGGTGCTCGTCGAAGGCCTGGCTGTGGAAGCCGCGCGCGATGCCCAGGAGACGCCAGCTGCCGGCTTGCGGGAGTTCCAGGGTGAAGCGTCCGGAGGAGTCGGCGACGGTCTCGATTTTGCCGGTCTGCGGCACGTTCTGGGTGGAGCGGCCTCCGGGTGGGCCCGAACGCTGGCCAGGCCGGGGCGCGCCGCCGAAGCGTCCGTTTAAATTTGGCCGGAGGCTTTCTACGGACTGGGCAGGCGTGCTGCTGGTGGCCGCTTCGATGGACAGCCGGCAGAAGGGAACTGGAGCGCCATCGCGGCTGCTGACGACGACGCCCTGAATCTCGTACCTGGGCGGGGCGGCGGCCCAGAGAGACGACGCGCCAAGGAGCACGACGAGCGGCAGCGCGGCGCGACTCATTGGTCCGCCGCCTTCCGCTTGGCCAGGTCGAGGCTGAAGGAGGTGTCTGCGTTCGGTTGCACGTCAATTTCGGTGAGGCCGGAGGCGAGCGAAGCCAGAAATGCCGGGTCGCGGGGATCGGTCTGAAGCTGTGTATCTAGAAGGAGAGCGGTGTACGCTCCGGGCGGGACCAAGGCGGTGGCGATGGGGTCTGCGGAGCCGTTGCTGGTGACGGAAATGGGGCGGGCCGGGATGAGGCTAGGGCCTCGGGGGATGAGGTACATCCACGCCGAGGCGCCAGCGGCGAGATTGGTGCGGGCGTGCACGGTGCCGGTCTGGTTGCTGACCACGAGGCGAACAGTGCCGCCGGCACTGCCGGGGCCGACGACGAGGTCGTCCAGGAGCAGATCGGTAGCGCCCAGGGTGGCAGACTGAACGTACCACTGGCCGCCCGCGGATGCCGCCAGGCGGTATCGTCCCGGCGGTACCCGGAAGCTGGTGGTCTTGTCGGCTTCCGGGAGAGGGCGAATCTCCTGCTCTTGATTTTCAGTCGTTGCGAGCTGATTCTGCAACGAAAGGTTGAACATCTGTACATTAGGAAGCTGCGGCAAACTATTGCTGCTGCTTGGGTTAGAGCTTTGAGTGGAAGTAACTAGGGTTCCTGCGAAAAGCTCGACGGAAATCTGCGTGTCCGGGGTAAGGTGGACTGTCGCGGACGCAGGATCATGGCCTGTGACAGTCACCCTGGAGGTGCCGCTCATCGAATCATCGCGATTATTAGCCCTCACCCTGAGCGCATAGGTGCCGGTGGGAAGCTTCAGATGTTGGTCGGAGGAGAAACCGGTTAAGAACTCGTCTCCGGCAGACGTGGTAACGCCAACCAGGAAGTTCATCCGCTGCGAGCTGGCCGGCTCTACATGCAGCGCGACAGGGTAGACCGGACCGACTTTTGCGCTGAGGTCGACATGCCTCTCCTCGCCACTACGGACTTCAATCAACAGGGATGAATTGCTTTGAGTATTTTCTGGAAACGATACAGGTAGAACGGCTTCTCCCGTCTCAGAGGATCGCGGAACGAAGCTGGTGAAAATCCGGAATCGACCTGCCGGAGTGCTGATCCGGTATTCGCCTCTGGAGTTGGTTTGGGCGAAGCCTGCCGATATCCAGCGGAGGGCGACTCCGTCGTACTGCGATCGAAGCAGCCGGACCGAAACGTGGGAGAGCGGCGCGCCGTCACGGCTGGTCAGGGTTCCGGTGATGAGAGCATCGGGATAAAGCTTGATCAGCACTGGGGCGTCCAGGTCTGTCAGGCGCTGGGTAGTATTCGGGGTGGAGGCGTTGGGGCTGGCGCTGAATCCCGGTTTGCGGACCGTTGCGAAGGCGTTTGCGCCGGTGAAGCCCGCAAACTCGAATCGTCCTTGGTAGTCGGTAAGCGCACTGCGCGTGTTGATGGTGACCAGGGCACGCGACAGGGGGGATCCATCGAGAGCGTTGACGACCTGACCGCGCACGTCGTGCGTCTGCGTGTCTGTCGAGGTTGCCGGAGCGATTTGCGCGGACAGGCTTGCAGAGGCGAGCGCGGCCATCGGCAGCGTGAGGGCCAGGCACAGGAGCGGTTGGCGCCTTAGTTCCAAGACGGGGGAGGAACCGGCGGCGACGATGGCAGGCGTGGGGCGGGCAAACAGCATTGCAAGGA
>CAXSDM010000194.1:0-3613 GCA_964235575.1 uncultured Acidobacteriaceae bacterium
ACGTTGGGGCAGGCGTAGAGGCGCGCCGTCGAATCCGACCCGGCCACGGCGAATGTGTCCTTGCGCCCGGTCAGCTCCCAGGATGAGTGGTCAAGAGCGGTGAGCTGCCCTTCAGCGTTGGCGCCAAGGCGAACGCGATGCCGGGTCTCCGCGCGGAAGGTGCGCAAGGTGAAGCCCTGGGCGCGCGTCGTGACCAGCTTTACTGGACGTCCAATGTGCCGGGCGGCGAAAGCGATCAGCGCTGTGAACTGGCCGAGTTCGCCGCGAGAGCCAAATGCGCCGCCAATGAAGGGCGAGACGATGTGGATCTGCGAAGGCTTGATGCCGAGCTGCTTGGCAAGGCCGGCTTGCGTGCCGCGAACACTTTGAGTGGACTCCCACACGGTAAGCTCATCGCCATTCTTGCCCGCCTGCCAGGCGCACGTGCACTGAAACAGTTCCATCGGGTTGTGGTGTTGGGCGGGAGTCTCGTACCAGGCGTCGACCGTCGCTGAGGCCTCGGCAAAACCCTTGTCGAGGTCGCCGGCCTTCAGTTCGGTCTCGCCAAGCGCCTTGGCCTTGACCTCTTTGGCACCGAAGCTGCTGAGGGAAGCGGAACTTTTGTCGGCCTTGAAGCGGAATGTGATCACCTCCGCGGCGGCCTGCGCCTGCTCAAAGGTATCCGCAATCACCACGGCGGTGATCTGCCCGGCGAAATAGATACGAGGCGAGGCGAGCGGAGCCACGGCGTGGGCCATATAACCGCCTTCGAGCAGGGGCTTACCCGCTTTGACCTTCTTGCCGACGTTCTCGTAGGTCAAAATCTCGCAGACGCCAGGCAGATGGCGTGCCGCGGCTTGGTCGATCGACAGAATGCGTCCGCGCGCGATGGGCGCTGTGACCAGGTAAGCATGGGCAGCATTTGGAACCCCATGGTCCGCGCCGTAGCGGGCCTGGCCCGTTACTTTTGCCAACCCGTCGATGCGTACAGGGCTGGATCCGATAACTCCCGTAGGTTGAACGAACTCCATGGTGTTCTGCTCCGTGGCAACATTCTCTGCAAACTCTCGGATGCTGCCCGGCGCGGCGGTGTAGCTTGGTGCAGGAGGGCAGACGATGGCGAGCGTCGCGGTGGTGGGAGTAGGGGCGATCGGCGGCGTTCTGGCGGGATTGCTGGAGCGCACAGGACGGCATGAGATCGCGCTTTGCACCCGGCGGCCGCTCGCGTCTCTCACGGTGGATACGCCGGATGGTCCCGTCACCGTCCGGGCACGAAACTGGACCGATCCAGCCCAGGCGTCGCGCGTCGACTGGGTCCTCGTAGCGACCAAGACCTATGACGCCGAGGGCGCAAAGCTTTGGCTGAAACGCTTGTGCGACTCGCAGACCAACATCGCCATCGTGCAAAACGGCGTCGAGCACCGCGAACACTTCCCCGGCTGGACCGTGCTGCCCGTGGTGATCGATGTCCCGGCGGAACGCGTTGCGGAGGGCAGAGTGCTGCAGCGGTCGGGAGCCGTGATGCGGGTCGAAGCAGGCCAGGCAGGGTCAGCCTTCGCGGACTTGTTCGCCGGCAGCGGCGCCGAGGTGGAGGTTACGCCGGACTTCCTGACCGCGGCGTGGCGCAAGCTTTGCATCAACGCCGCGGGCGCGGTGTCCGCGTTGACGCTGCAGCCAGCGGGGGTGCTGCGCGAGGCGGAAATGGGGCGGGTGGCGCTTGACTTGGTCGCGGAGTGCGTTGCGGTGGGCCGGGCAGCGGGAGCAAAGCTCGAGGACGGCATTCCGGAGCGGGTGTTGGCGAGTGCGCGCGCTGGATCGCCAGACTCGGTCAACTCATTGCTCGCCGACCGGAGGGCCGGCCTTAACACGGAGGTCGATGCGCGCAACGGGGTCATCGTGCGTCTGGGGGAACTCTACCAAATTCCCACGCCAGCCAACCGCATAGCAACGGCGCTCCTCAAACGTAAGGTCTTCTAGGCTTTCACTCTCCAGGCAGTCTCGCGTCAATCGTTCCATACGTCGAAAAATTACAGGGGGCTTCATGGGTCATGGCATTATCTGGTGGATCATCGTCGGTCTTATCGCGGGCTTCTTAACCGGCAAAATCATGAAAGGCAGCGGCTTCGGGGCTTTGGTCGACATCATCGTGGGTATTATCGGCGCGATCGTTGGCGGTTTCATCATGTCGCACTTGGGCTTTGCCGGACAGGGCGGGCTGATTTACACGATCCTCGTGGCCGTGCTCGGAGCGGTGATTCTCACCTTCTTGTTGCGCCTGATTACAGGTCGGCGAGCCTGAATCGTAGCAAGCGAACGAAAAAGGCGGGAAGCAAATTGCTTCCCGCCTTTCCCTTTGAGTTTACGCGGGTTGACTTATCTCGGCCAGCCGCTTTTCCAGCAACTGCTCCAGTTCCTCAAGCGCCTTCGAGAAGCCCTCGATGCCTTCCTTAAGCTTGTCGTGAGCCATGCGATCTTCGGCGTGCATCTTCTCGAATGTCTGCTGATCCATTGAGATTTTCTGAATGTCCATCTGCTTGGACTTGCCTGGATCGAGCTTACGGGGCAGGTCCGCCTGAGTTGAATCCAACTCCTCAAGCAGCTTGGGCGCGATCGTGAGCAGGTCGCAGCCGGCAAGTTCGGTGATCTCGCCGATGTTCCGGAAGCTCGCTCCCATCACCACCGTCTTGTAATCGAACTTTTTGTAGTAGTTGTAGATCGTCGTGACGGACTTCACGCCTGGATCCTCGGCGCCCTTGTAATCCTTTCCAGTGTCCTTCTTGTACCAATCAAGAATGCGGCCAACGAACGGCGAAACCAGCGTCACCTTCGCTTCAGCGCAGGCAATCGCCTGGTGCAGACCGAACAGCAGCGTCAGATTGCAGTGGATGCCTTCCTTCTCCAGTTGCTCAGCCGCCTTGATGCCTTCCCACGTGCTGGCGATCTTGATCAGCACGCGGTCACGGGAGATACCGGCCTTGTCATATTGCGCGATGATGTCGTGGGCCTGATCCATCGTCTTTTGGCTATCGAAAGACATGCGCGCGTCTACTTCGGTCGACACGCGGCCCGGCACGATGTCCAGGATCTTGCGGCCGAAGGCGACGGCCAGCGTCTTGAAGGCGTAGGCGGCAACCTCCTTGTCGCTGGCGCGATCTCCCGCCTCTTGCCGCGCCGTCTTCAAGACGTCATCGACGATCGAGCTGTACTCCGGCATCTGCGCCGCCGTGGCGATCAGCGAGGGATTGGTGGTGGAATCCTGCGGCTTGAACTTCTTGATGGAGTTGATGTCGCCTGAGTCTGCGACGACCGTGGTCATGTTGCGAAGTTGCTCCAGAAGCGATGCCATAAAAACTCCTCGTAAATAAGATGCGATTCCAGCAAGTCTCGATGCCGCGCACGCATATCCTACTCCGCGGCGAGCCGGTTGCGTAGAATTCCGAGTCCGTCAATCGCCACTTCGACCGTGTCTCCGGCCTGCATGGGGCCCACGCCGGCGGGTGTGCCGGTGGGGATCAGGTCGCCCGGCATCAGCGTCATGAAGGCAGTGACGTAGCGCAGGAGCTTCGGAATACCAAAGATAAAGTCCGCGGTCGAGCCAGTCTGCTTCAGCTCGCCATTTAACCGGGTCGTCACC
>CAXSDM010000195.1:0-3584 GCA_964235575.1 uncultured Acidobacteriaceae bacterium
AGCCAGCCAGCGATCACGATCGAGCAATGACGGGAGATGCGTGCAGATGCAAACTGGGAAGATGCGTAAGGTAAGGGCGGGCAATGGACGGCATGCGGGGTACAAGGGCTCCGGAGCGCCGGGTGCGCGCAGAGCGACGACTGAGCTGGACGTACGCACGGGCTTGTTCCGGCAGCCGGCGATGCAGACGCCGGTGCTGGTCTTGAACGCGAGCTATGAGCCGATTAACATTTGCGGAGCGCGGCGGGCGCTGGTGCTGGTGCTGAAGGGCGTGGCGCGGACGGAGGAGCAGCAGGGCGCGGTGCTGCATGCGGCGCGGATGCAGGTGGCGATGCCGTCGGTGATCCGGCTGCTGGAGTACCGGCGCATTCCGCACCAGACGCGCGCGCTCTCTCGCAAGAACATCCTGCTGCGCGACCGCAACATGTGCCAGTACTGCCAGGTGGTGCTGACGGCGGGCGAGTTGACGCTGGACCATGTCATACCACGCAGCCGCGGCGGCCTTTCGACATGGGAGAATCTGGTGGCCTGCTGCCATGACTGCAATCGCCGCAAGGGCAACCAGCTGCTGCATGAGTTGACGGAGATGAAGTTACTGCGCGAGCCGCGGCCTTTCTCGCTGCATACCAGCCGACATATCATGCGGATGATCGGGTCGGCCGATCCGAGCTGGCGGCGGTACTTGTATTTTGAATCGGGTGAGGCGGCGTAGACCTTGGCTGGCAACGAGCGTATGGCACTTCCGGGAACTTCATGCCACTTTCGTAAGGGCTCAATTTTGCCTCTGATCTTTTATAGTGGAGACCAAAGGAAACGGAACCAGGCCGATGCTCTTCAACTCGTTTCCGTTCGTCGTCTTTCTGATGTTAGTGCTGTGCGTGTACTACCCGCTACCGCACAAGGCGCAAAACATATTTTTGCTGATTGCGAGCTGCGTCTTTTATGCCAGCTGGAACTGGCGTTTTCTCTTTCCTCTGCTCTTTTCGACGACCATCGATTATCTGTGCGCGATGAAGATGCAGGAGATTTCGGAGTCGAGGGCTGACCACCGCGGGCGCAAGACGTACCTGCTAATCTCGGTCATTACCAACCTGGCGCTGCTGGGCTTCTTCAAGTACTTCAACTTTTTTACGCTCTCGTTTGAGCAGATGCTGCGCCATGCCGGGCTGCACGTGGATCCGTGGACGCTGCGTCTTATCCTGCCGGTTGGCATCAGCTTCTACACATTCCAGGCTTTGAGTTACACCATCGACGTCTATCGTGGCGAGCTGCACTCAACCCGCAACTTCTTCGATTTTCTGCTGGCGATCCTGTATTTTCCGCACTTGGTCGCGGGACCGATCCAGCGTGCACACAGCCTCTTGCCGCAGGTGATCCGGCCGCGACAGATCACGAAGCAGAAGATCGCCGAAGGGCTGCACCTGATGGTGTGTGGCTATCTGAAGAAGGTCTTCATCGCGGATAATCTTGCGCCGATTGCAAACCGGGTCTTCTCGTCCGCGCATCCGGCGGGGTTCGACGTGGTGGCCGGCGTGGTGGCGTTTGCGATCCAGATCTACTGCGACTTTTCCGGCTACACCGATATCGCGCGCGGAGTGGCGAAGCTGATGGGTTTTGAATTCATGCTGAACTTCAACCTGCCCTACTTCGCGGTGAACCCGTCGGACTTCTGGAGCCGCTGGCACATCTCGTTGTCAACCTGGCTGCGCGACTACCTGTATATCCCGCTGGGTGGCAGCCGCTGCAAGGAGTGGAAGATCAAGCGCAACCTGATGCTGACCATGGTGATCGGTGGGCTGTGGCATGGGGCGGCGTGGAACTTCGTGCTGTGGGGCTTCTATCATGGCGCGCTGCTGGTCGTGCATCGCCAGTCGCGCGACCTGGCGTTCCGCATCTTCGGAGCGGTCACCGCTGTGGGCAGGAGCGTGTCGTTCCTCGCGCGGGTGGCGATTATGTTCGTCTTCACCTGTTATGGGTGGATGCTGTTCCGGGCGGAGAGCTTTGGGCAGATCGGCCGGATGACGGCCGCGCTGGCGCATCCGCTGAGTGGCTGGGACCCGCAGCTGGCGCTAAAGGTGCTGGCCTACACAGCGCCGCTGCTGGTGGTACAGGTGGTGCAGAAGGCCTCCGGCAAGCTGAATTTCCTGGATTTTCGCTGGTTTCCCGCGGAGGGGCGCGTGGTGCTCTACGCGGTGGCCGCCTACTTCGTTTTTTTTCTGGGCGGCCAGCCGATGAGCTTCATTTATTTTCAGTTCTGAGGTCGAGGTTTTCTGACGCTTCATGATCCGCCATCTTCAGTTTGCCGCGCGCCTGTTCCTCTGGCTAATTCTCGCTGTGGTGACGCTCGAGGTGTCGGCGCGCACGGAAGACAAGCTGCGCTATGGTGCGGCGTTCTTCGGGAATTATTCGCTGGACTCGCTCTATCGCTACGACGAGCTGGGTAAGTATGGGCGTCCGTTTGCGCGCTACCTGAAATGGCACCTGAACGAGGCGGGGTATCGTGGGCCGGGGCTGCGGCAGGGTACGTTCCGGATCGCCTGCATTGGCTCGTCCGAGACCTTTGGACTGTATGAGACGGCGGAGAACGAGTGGCCGCGGCAGCTGGAGCGGATCTTGAATCAGCGCTCCGGCACACGAGGCTACGAGGTGATCGACGCGGCGTACCCGGGGCTTTCGATCGGGACCAGCCTGCTCCGGCTGCCGCAGCTGCTGAATGCGGTGCATCCGGAGATGGTGGTGATCTATCCAAGCTATACGAGTTACATCGAGAACGACCAGGCGCAGCCCTGGCCGCTGAGGACGACGGCACATCCGGAGCCGAAGCCGGAGCACAAACACTTCGAGTGGAGGCTCGCGGCGCGGACCGAGACCTTCATGAAGGCGTCGGTCCCGGACGGGGTGCAGGACTGGATTCGTGGGCTCCAGGTGCGTCGCATGTCGCAGCAGACGAAGGTCATGCAACGGCTGCCGGAGCAGAACGTGATGGCCTTTCAGACGGATTTGACGCGGCTGCTGACCGAGCTTGAGAGCCGGGGAATTCATGTGGTGCTGGTGACGCATGCCAATCGCTTCGGCAAAACGGTTGCGCCGGAAGAAGCGCCGGTGCTAACGGCTTGGCGCAAGTTTTACCCGACAATCGACGAGGGTGGATTGCTGGACATGGAGGCAAAGATGTCCGGAGTGGTGCGGGAGGTGGGCACGCGAACGGGGGTGCCGGTGGTGGACGGCGCAAACCTGATCCCGCCAGGGCGTGTAAATTTTGTGGAATTTGTGCACTTTACGGATGTCGGTGCCCGAACGCTGGCGACGCTGGTGGCGGACGAGATCGGTCGCGAGGCGGCTGCGGGAACGCTTCCGGCGCCGCGGCCTTCTGCCACGGCGAACTCATCCGGCGTGGTCCGTGGGCAGACCAGCCGGATGAGTTCGCTTAAGTGATGGCGCTATTTCTCGGCGGTGGGCGGGACGAGGTTCTTGAGCCGTAGATAGGTCGAGAGCTCGGCGTACTGCTCGTTGTCGTGCGAGATGTTGCCCCAGGCGAGGCCGATGCGCGAGCGCTTGTTCTGGCCCATCGCGAGGACTTCCAT
>CAXSDM010000196.1:0-1628 GCA_964235575.1 uncultured Acidobacteriaceae bacterium
GAGTAGTGGGTGAGGAGCTGGCGGATGGTGATCTTGTCTTTGCCGTTGGCGGCAAAGTCGGGGAGGTATCTGGCGCCGGGAGCGTCGAGGTCGAGCTTGCCCTGCTCGTAGAGCTGCAGGATGGCGGTGGTGGTGGCCAGGACTTTGGTGAGGGAGGCCATGTCAAAGAGGGTGTCCTCGGTCATGGGTTCTACCGTGGGTTCGAGGGCTCGGTTGCCGTAAGCGTGCTCGAAGACGACGTGGCCGTTGTGGCCGACGAGGAGGACGGCCCCGGGTAGTTTGTGCTGGGCGATGGCGTCCGTGATGAGGGTGGACGCGAGCGTGAAATCTACGGGCTGGGGTGCGGAAGACGATCGAGCTTCGCTCGATACCCCACCCTTTGCCGACTGCGCAAAGGATGGGGCGCCCGTCCCCAAACCTGCGGCGGTCGCGAGGATCAGGAGGGCGGCGAGACTGGTGCGTTTGCGGGGGCGTACGAGCGAAAAGATGGAGCCGATGAGGAAGGTGACGAGGGAGCCGATGAGGACGTACCAGGTGAAGGCGATGTGAAAGGTGGACCAGGCGATGTAGCGGGTGGCGGTGGGCGTGGTGTAGGTCCAGCCCGAGTTGCTGGAGTTCGGGATGAGCCAGAGGGTGAGGTTGAGGGCAAGGCCGCAGATCATGCCGAGGATGGCTCCGGTTTGGGTGGCGTAGCGGGTGAGGGTGCCGAGCAAGAAGACGCCCAGGAGGCAGCCATACGCGACCGAGGCGATACTCAGCCCGGTTTCGACGACGTGACCTTTGCCTCCGTGCTGGACGGCGTAGACGGCGATGGCGAAGAGGATGATGGCCCAGAAGACGGTGGCGGCTCGGGAGAGGAAAGTGGTTTGCTGGTCGGACGTGGCGGCTTGAGAAGGTACGTTCCCACTTATCGCAGAGGACGCGCTGAATGGGGCACCCGAGCTTTTTTCCAAGCGCCGTGCGCGCCAGGGGACGATGAAGTCAATTACCGACGTGCTGGCGAGCGAGTTCAAGGCTGCGGAGAGGTTGGACATGGCGGCAGCAAGGATGGCCGCGACCAGCAGGCCGGCAACGCCGTGGGGCATCTGCTGGACGATGAAGGTCGGGAAGATGTGGTCGTTGGTCTTGAAGTGCGTCGGGTGGCTGCCATAGAAAACGAAGAGGCCGACGCCGATCAGCAGGAACAGGGTGAACTGGAGGAAGATGACGGCACCAGAGCTGAGCAGCGCGAGCCGCGACTCACGCAGGTTGCGGGCGGCGAGCATGCGCTGGACCATGAGTTGGTCGGTGCCGTGCGAGGCCATGGTGAGGAACGTTCCGCCGAGGAGGCCGGCCCAGAAGGTGTAGGACTGGGTGAGGTTGAAGGCGAAGTTGAGCATGTGGAACTTGCCGAGCGGCGCGGCGACGGCGTGGATGTGCAACCAGCCGCCGGGGGTCTGGTGGCCGATGGACCAGAGGGCGACGAGGGTTCCGGCGACGTAGAGGGCCATCTGGACGACGTCGGTCCAGATGACGGCGGCCATGCCTCCCTCAAAGGTGTAGAGCAGGGTGAGGGCGCTGATGATGCCAATCGACAGGACGTCCCCGGTGCCGATGGCCAGGCCGACGACGATGGAGATGGCGAAGAC
>CAXSDM010000196.1:1728-3541 GCA_964235575.1 uncultured Acidobacteriaceae bacterium
ACGTGGATGCCGTCGCAGATGAGCTCGGAGTAGACGGGCTGGTCGAGCACCACGCCGAGTACGCCGGGCTCGCGGTGGTCGAGCGGGCGCATGGCGTTGAAGGTGTGGGTGGCGGAGGTGGCTCCGGCGGTGACTGCGGCTTCGGCCTCGGCGGCGGAGGCGTTGGTGTGGCCCATGCTGACGCGGACGCCGGATCGGGTGGCGTGGTGGATGAGGTCGGTTGCGCCGGGGAGCTCGGGCGCGAGGGTGAGAAGGCGGATGTGTCCGCGGGCGGCTTGCTGGAGGCGGTCGAAGAGGGCGGTTGAGGGTGGTTGCAGGAGGTCGCTGGGGTGGACGCCGCGTTTGGCGTGGGAGAGGAACGGGCCTTCGAGGTGGATGCCGAGGGGTGTGGCTTCGTTGGCGGGCGTTGGGCGCTCGATGGCGTTGGCGAGGGCTTCGAGGGCGTGGAGGGTGTCGTCGATGGGGGCGGTGACGGTGGTGGGGAGGTAGTGCGCGGTGCCGTGGCTGGCGAGGAAGCGCTGGATCGTGCCGAGTTCCGCCTGGGAGGCGTGCATGACGTCGTGGCCGGCGGCGCCGTGGATGTGGATGTCGAGGAAGGTGGGGGTGAGGATGGACTCGGAGCGAATGGTGGCGTCGGAGGAGACGTCGGTGATGAGGCCGGCGGAGTCGATGGTGATCGCGGGGTAGGCGATGGTGCCGATGGCGGTGATGAGGGTGCGGGCGGTGAGTGTGGGCATGCGGATTGGCGGTGCGCCTCTTACTCTAGCGTGTCCGTTGGCGGTTTGGGGCAACTCGGTTAAGGCTACGGCAGTCGGATGTGATGTGGCTGGAAGTTCGAGGAGAACGACGATGAAGGCGATATTGCGATTGGCAACGGTGAGCTTGGCAGCGTGTTCCGTGTGCAGCGTGATGCAGGCGCAGGACCCGACATCGGCGGACAAGAGCTTCATGGAGGATGCCTCGCAGGGCAGCCTGGCGGAGATCAACTTTGCCAAGCTGGCGCTCGCGAAGAGCCAGGATAAGAATATTCGGGACTTTGCGACGAAGATGATCCACGACCACGAGATGCTGATTCAGCAGATGAAGCCGCTGGTGGTGAAGTACCATGTGAAGCCGGCGACGGGTCCCTCGGTGAAGGATCGGGCAATCTATGAGGAGCTGAAGGTGAAGTCGGGTTCGGACTTCGACCGGGCCTATGTTGAGGCCATGGTGAAGGATCACGACAACGACCTGAAGGACTTCATCAAGGAAGCGAATGACACACAGTTGCAGGATGTTAAGGCTACGGTGGAGAAAGGTGAGACGGTGATTCGCGGCCATGCGGAGATGATCGACAACATCGCACATATGGGCGGGATCCAGACACCGCCGATGCCGAGCTAGGCGCTCTGGCGAAGCATGTTCGATGACAGGCAGGCGCAGGGTCCGGACGGATTCTGCGCCGTTTGTCGTTGATGGGAGAAGTACCCACCTCCCCCCTTGAAAGTACCTAAAGTCTTCCATCCAAACGAGTTAAGTCCGGACTTCCGGTCTGGACCCCCGGGTGAAGTCCGGGCAGGGCAATTTCGGCTGGCTTGGTTGATCTATTTCTATGATACGTGGTGGAAGGGGGTAAGTATGCCAACTTTGTTGGTTGGCTAAGTGGTTGCAACTAAGTCAGTTGCAGCTTTGGGAGAGGTGCGTGGGGCTTGACAAGGCATTGCTGCGAGGTCCGGAGGGAAGGGAAGTGGTGTGAGGTTTTGAGCTGGGGTGGGGGGCTTGGAGCGAAATACGGGGTCGCTTCGCTTCGGTCGAGATGACCTCGTGGTGGTGG
>CAXSDM010000197.1:0-3538 GCA_964235575.1 uncultured Acidobacteriaceae bacterium
AAGTGCGACTCAAACGTCACCAGCCGCCCCAGCGACCCCTCCCCCAGGATCTTCTTCACCGTCAGAAAATCCCCATCCCACCGCCGGTTGTGGAACGGACACACCCGCACCCCCTTCTGCTTCGCCAGCTCCACCAGCTCGCCCGCCTCCGCGCTCGTCCCCGCAAACGGCTTGTCGATCACCACATGCTTGCCCACCTCGAGCGCCTGTTTCGCCAGCGCAAAGTGCGTCTCGTTCGGCGTCGCGACCACCACCAGCCGAATCGCCGCATCGCCCAGCAGCTCCTCCACCGACCGCACAATCTTCGCCGCCGGATACGCCTTGGCCGCCTCCTCCCCCGTCCGCTGCACGATCGATTCCAGCTTCAGCCCCGGCACCGCGCACACAAACGGCGCATGAAACACCCGCGCCGCCAGCCCGAAGCCGATGATCCCCACCCCAATCTCGTCTGCCATACCGCTCCTTTGCTCCCACGCGTCCGCGCCGTTCTTGGAGCAGTGTATCGCTAACCTACAGCCGTTCGTCCGGCCCTCAGCCAGCCGGCCTTCCTCGCAAAAGGTGGGAAAGAAATGAACATCCTCGCAGATTCCATGCATCAGAATCCCAGCAACACCGACTCGCGTGCGGGATCCGGACCCAGACCTTGCGTCCAACCCGCGTGTCCATCACACGCAAGTCTCTATCTCCTTTCAAGCAGGTACGTTTACCATTAGCACTATGGGTCAAAATCAGGGAGCGCACGCACAGAAGCTCGCCAGCCGTCCCAGGGCGAGTCGTTTCAGGCTAAGCCGACTTCGCACAGCCGCCACCGTGGCCGCCGTCTTCTCCTGCCTCCCCGCCTCTCGCACACCTGCCCAGACGACGACCCAAAGCTCACAAACCGGATCCTCCGCCCAAAGCACCGGCTCCACCAACAGCAGCAGCGATCCCTCCGTCGTCAATGCCAACGCCATCGGCAGCGGTCAGAACAACCTCTATAACGCCACCGGCTCGAACGGTGCGCAAGCCACCCAGCAGTCCTTCCAGGGCTCCATCGTCTCCGGAACCAACACCGGCACGGTCCTCGATCTCACCCTCGAGGACGCTATCGCTCGCGGCCTGCGCCAAAATCTAGGTCTCATCCTCCAAAGCAGCTCCGTCCAGAGCGCCAACGGGCAGCGCCTCCAGCAGCTTCAAAGCCTGCTCCCCACCATCACCGCCGGGTCCACCATCGAGGTCGAAAAGATCGATCTTGCCGCCTTCGGCCTCAAAATCGCCGGCATCCCCGCCACCATCGGTCCCTTCCAGGTCGTCGACTTCCGCGCCTACCTCACTCAGAACCTGCTCAACGTCAACGCCCTCCAGTCCTACATCGCCTCCCGCCACAACTTCACCGCCGCCGGACTCTC
Organism: uncultured Acidobacteriaceae bacterium; assembly: GCA_964235575.1. GTDB lineage: Bacteria > Acidobacteriota > Terriglobia > Terriglobales > Acidobacteriaceae > Edaphobacter. The sequence continues at coordinate 1,389 of CAXSDM010000197.1, forward strand.
CGCTGAAGACGCCCGTAACCTCGTCGTCCTCACCGTCGGCAACGCCTACCTGGTCTGCGTGGCCGACGGCTCCCGCATCGAGGCCGTCAACGCCGCTCTGAAGACCGCCAAATTAACCTTCGACCAGGCCGTCGCCGCCCACGAGGCCGGGACCAGCCCCCGGCTCGACGTTCTCCGCGCCCAGGTCGACTACCAAAGCGAGCAGCAGACCCTCATCTCCACCGCCAACCAGCTCGCCAAGGACAAGATCACCCTCGCCCGCGCCATCGGCCTGCCGCTCGACCAGAAGTTCCAGACCACTGATACCGAGCCCTACAAGCCGCTCGACAATCTCGACCCCGACGCCGCCTTCGCCGCCGCGCTCAAGACCCGCAAGGATCTCCAGGCCGACCAGGAACAGGTTGAGGCTGCACAGTCGCAGCAGAAAGCCGCCCGCGCCGACCAGTACCCCGTCATCAGCACCAACGGCGACTTCGGCGACATCGGCGAGACCCCCGGCCACTCTCACGGCACCTTCACCGCCACCGGCCAGATCTCCATCCCCATCCTGCAGATTTACCGCTTCCGTGGAGAGCAGCAGGTCGCCGCCGCCTCCCTCGCCCAGTCGCAGGCGCGCCTCTCCGACGCCGCCCAGCAGGTCAACGCCGACATCCGCTCCAACATCCTCGATATCCAGTCCGCCGCCAAACTCGTCGACGCCGCCCGCTCCAACGTCGACCTCGCCACCGAGGCTCTCAGCGAGGCCCAACAGCGCTTTCGCGCCGGCGTCGCGGACAACCTTCCCGTCTCGCAGGCTCAAACCACCTTTGAGCAGGCCAACGATCAATACATCAGCGCGCTCTACCAGCACAATGTGGCCAAGCTCTCCCTGGCTCGTGCCCTCGGCGTCGCCCAGACGAACTACAAAGACTACCTCGGAGGCAAGTAACCATGCCAGATAACGATCAGAATCAAGGCGGAACCGCAACCCAGACCGCACAGATCACCGGAACCGTTCAGATTCAGCCCCAGGGAGCCGCTCCCGCAGGCGGCCAGACCGGCAATGAGCCTGGCGCCCAAGCCGGCGGTCCGCCGCCCAACGACGGCAAACCGGAAGAAAAGCCCGAGCCCCCCGCCAAGAAAACCGGCCGCCGCCTGCTCATCATCGCCGTCGTTCTGTTGCTGCTCGTCGGGGCCGGCTTCTGGTACTGGCGCTCCACCTTCTCTGAAGACACCGACGACGCCCAGGTCGACGGAGACATCTACTCCGTCAGCTCCCGCGTCACCGGCCACGTCACCCACGTTTACGTCGAGGACAACACCCAGGTCAAACAAGGCGATCTGCTCGTTGAAATCGATCCCAAGGACTCCCAGGTCGCGCTCGAACAGGCGCAGGCCGCCCTCGCCAACGCCCAGGCCCAGTACACCCAGGCGAACGTCAACGTGCCCGTAACCTCCGTCAACACCTCCACCACGCTCCAGAACTCCGGTGTCGATGTCCGCACCTCCGGATCGAGCGTTACCCAGGCCCAGCAGCAGGCCGCTGCCGCCGCCGCCCGCGTCGATGAGGCCAAGGCCAACGCCATCAAGGCCACCAAGGACGTCGAGCGCTACACGCCGCTGGTCGAAAAGGACGTCATCAGCCGCCAGCAGTATGACGCCGCCATCGCCTCGGCCACCTCCGCCAACGCCAGCGTCATCGAGGCCGAAAACTCGCTCGTCGCCGCGCAGTCCTCCATTACCCAGGCCCAGCAGCGGCTTGAAGCTTCGCGCAATCAGGCCGCGCAGGCCGCCAAGACCGGTCCGCAGCAGGTTGAGATTCAGCGCGCCCGCGCCAGCGCCGCCCTCGCCTCCGTCAAGCAGGCCCAGGCCCAGGTCGATCAGGCTCTGCTCAACCTCTCCTACACCCGCGTCATGGCGCCCACCACCGGCATCGTCAACAAGAAGAACGTCGACATCGGCGCCAACCTCTCCGTCGGCCAGGACCTGATGAGCATCGTCCCGCTCCAGGGCCTTTGGGTCACCGCCAACTTCAAGGAAACGCAGCTCGCCAAGATGCACCGCTGCGAACAGGTCCAGATGAAGGTCGACGCCCTCGGCGGCCGCAAGTTCTCCGGCCAGGTCTCGCAGATCGGAGGAGCCACCGGCTCCAAGCTCTCCCTCTTCCCGCC
>CAXSDM010000198.1:0-3400 GCA_964235575.1 uncultured Acidobacteriaceae bacterium
TTCATCGACCGCGTCGAAGAACTCGTGGGCCGCGGCGGCGTGCGCGTCATCCAGTAACGCGTCGTTTGTCATCCCGCAGCGATCTGCTTCTGGCGTTGCCGTTGCATTTCCTGTCAAGTCCCCATAGCACCTAAACCCAATCGAATGCTAGAGATAGGCGTGGCACAACACCCCTGCGCAAACCTCTATACTGTTAACAGAGCAGTTAGAAAATACGCAGTAGTCGTTCGAGCCATTGCATCTGGCCGTGCATCTCCCGTAGCAAGCCGTCATTCTGGCGAAGCCAGAATCTCCGTATTCGTCTTGGTCACAACTGCACAGCATCAGCATCCGCACAGAACGAATGAGCCTAAGATCGTCTCGCATGGCCTGTACGTCCTTTGTTTTGAAGACTTTAGCCGTAAGTCTTTTGTTCTGAAGACTTTGCCGTAGAAGTCCGGACCTTACCCCTTTGTTCTGAAGACTTTAGGACTTTTCATGGGAGGAGGGGAGACTTCCCGCAACGACAATCGCTCCCCAGAGCGGGCCGGATACAATAGACATCGATGGATGAGCAGGAAACAGGCAAACTGGCGCAGACGCAGGCGGGACCCGCGCTCGTTCCCGACGCATGGCTACGGACGGAAAAGGCACGCGATCAAGCGCGGCCGTACCCCAAGGACTACATCGACGCGCTCTTCACGGATTTCACCGAGATCCACGGCGACCGCGCCTTCGGAGACGACAGCGCCATGACCTGCGGCATGGCCTGGTTCGCCGGCGAGCCAGTCATGGTCATCGGCAATCTCAAGGGCCGCACCACCCGGGAGCGCATGGCCCGCAAGTTCGGCATGCCGGACCCCGAGGGCTACCGCAAAGCCCTCCGCGCCATGAAGATCGCCGAAAAGTTCGGCCGCCCCATCTTCACCTTTATCGATCTCACCGGAGCCTACCCGGGCATGAGCGCCGAAGAGCGCGGCCAGGGCGAAGCAATCGCCCGCAACCTCTTCGTCATGTCGACCCTGCGCGTCCCCACCATCGCCACCATCACCGGCGAAGGAGGCTCCGGCGGAGCGCTCGCGCTCGCGGTCTCGGATCGCGTGCTGATGCTTGAAAATGCCATGTACTCGGTCATCTCGCCCGAGTCCTGCGCGTCCATCATGTGGAAAGATGCCGGCAAAAAGCAGCAGGCAGCCGCCGCGCTCAAGTACACCGCCGCCGAGGTCAAGGCGCTCGGCTGCGTGGACGACGTGATCGCCGAACCCAAGGGCGGGACCCAGGCCGACCTCCCCGCCGCCTTCAACTTGGCCTCCCAGTGCCTGCACAAGCACTTCACCGAGCTCAAGGCCCTGCCGGTCGACGACCTGCTCGCGCGGCGCTACGAAAAGTTCCGCAACATAGCCCAGTTCTACGCGGAGGCCTGACCGGTGGCTGCCGGCAGTTTCGCGAACGCTCCGCTCTCGAAGGGCATGCAACTGGCCTTGTGCGTGGTGGCCCTCGCCTGGGCCGGAGCCGCCGACATACTCGCCTCAAAGTCGGCCCAGGGACTCTCCGTACGCTTTCATCTGGGCAGCCTTGATTCTTTGCTTTCCGCCCTGTTCTTGCTCTTCCTCGTCGTGGTCGGCTTCCACATGCTGGACTGGATCGCCACCCGCGGACGCTTTGAGCAAGAGATCCTCCCGCTGCCCAGGCGCGCCACCGCCGCAGCCGAGTGGGGCGTAGGCACCGCCGTCGGCTGGGGAACCGCCTTGGTCGCCGTGCTGCCGCTCCTGCTCAGCGGCCATATGCACGCGCGCCTGAACCTCCAGGCCAGCGGCCTCGTCACCATCCTGATCGCCTTGGCAACGTTGCTGGTCGCTTCGCTGGCCGAAGAAGCCATCTTCCGCGGTTTCCCGTTCCGCCGCCTCATTGAGGCCGTTGGACCCACCTGGGCGACGCTATTGCTTTCGCTCCTGTTTGCGCTCGTGCTGGTCCTGGCCGACCCGCCACGCAGCCTGGCCATCGCGCTGGTCGACGAAACCCTCTTCGGCGTGGTGCTCGCCATGGCCTGGCTCCGGACACACGCGCTCTGGACCGGCTGGGGCCTCCACTTCGCCTATCGCGTCCTCGCTGCGATCGTCTTCGGCCTGCCCATAGCCGGCCGCGGCGTCTTCGGCTCCCTGACCGACACCTTCGCCACCGGCCCGCGCTGGTTGACGGGCGGTGCCTTCGGCCTCGACGCGGCCCTGCTCACCGCCTTCGTCCTCCTCGCCGGCATGGTCGCGCTCTACCGCGCCACGCGCCAGTACGCCTGGGAGTACACCTTCCCCCAGCTGCAACCCGGGGGATACGAGGTCACCGTAGCCCCTCCTCCCGCGCACGCAGCCATGGAGAAGGCCGCACCTCCGCCACCCCTCGTTCAGATCCTGCCCTCGACTCCAAGGAGTTCAGAGGGTCGCCTCCCGGAGCTCTGAACCCCCAAAATTCGCCTGACCGGGCAGCCGTTTTGAGGCAATCACGCTTTCCGTGTGCTAACACCAAAGTCCACTTGCAAAAGCGGCTGCTAAGAGCGCACTCTGTGAGCATCTAAGGATGCGTCTATGAGACTCGCCAGGCACGCTCATCTCGCCATCAAGGGTTCGGGCCTCCTGCCAGCCACCTTCTTCTTTGCCCTTGGAGGCTTTCTAGTCGCGCCAGCCTCGGCGCAGGTGTTTACCGTGGGCGAGAAGACGGCCACCGCCGGCATCAGGACCGATTTCACGCCGACCCATGTCGAGTTGCCAGACAAACCCATGACCGAGCGCGGCCGCCGCGAACTGATCCGCGACCTCGAAGCCGAGCAGGGCTTTGCCCATCGTGTGCTCCCGCTCGGAACCATCCTGACGCTTGAAGCCAACGGCAATCTCACGCCGCGCGCTGAGCAGTATAAGGAGGTCGTCTACAAAAAAGGCCAGTCCGCCGCGCCCGGCGACCGCGTCATGGTCACCGCGCTCGAAATTAAGCCCGACCGCATCATCGTTGACCTGAACGGCGGCCCTTACGTCCGGCACAGGTTTTTGCGTCACATCCAGATTGGCGTTGGCGCTGCGACCACCGCGCCGCCCGACCTCAGCGAGCAGGCCACCGGCTGCCGCATCATGCTGGTCTTTGAGGGCCGTCTGCCTGAGGTCTCCGCCCCGGAGGTCAAGGCGCTGCTTCAGCCCGTGGTCGACTTCGGAGCCAAGACCGGGGAGATCGCCTACTCGGAAACCCTACCCGCCCCCATTAAGAGCGCCATCGACTCGCACGAGGTCTTGGTCGGCATGAACCATCGCATGGTGCTCGCCGCGCTGGGTCAGCCCGAGGCCAAGCTGCGCGAAGGCGCCACCGAGGGCCGCTATGAGGAATGGATCTACGGCCACCAGCCGCAGCCGGTCAAGTTCATCCGCTTCGTCGGCGATCG
>CAXSDM010000199.1:0-1398 GCA_964235575.1 uncultured Acidobacteriaceae bacterium
GCGGGTGAATCGCGTTCCCACGCCGAACCATGCGGGTACGGAAAAGGTGCTGCCGCCGCCTCCGCCGGCGCGGTTTGAGGTGGCGACAATTAAGCCGAATAAGCCCGGAGCGGAGTTTGACGGAAGAATCAACGGCGGCCAGGCCACGCTCACGGGAGCGACCCTGCGCTTCATGATGAGCTATGCGTGGGATCTAAACCAGAACGACAGTGAGTCACTTGCCGGGCCGAAGTGGCTGGATACGGATCGCTTCGACATTCTGGCGAAGGCGGGTGCGCCGGTGCAGGGATTCGACTCGCCGAACGGCATGATCGACCCGAGCGAGCTGCAGGAGATGATGCGGGCGCTGCTGGTTGAACGGTTCGAGATCAAGAGCCACATGGAGGATCGCCCGGTAACGGCGTATACGCTGCTGGCGATAGCCCCGAAGCTCCAGAAAGCCGACCCGAACAGCAGGACGGTGTGCAAGGAAGGGCCGGGAGCGGACGGCAAAGATCCGCGTGTCGCAACTCCCATCCTGAACCGGCTGGTCTCCTGCACGAATATGAGCATGGACGAGGTAGGGGACGAGCTTCGGCTGCTTGCGTCGGGGTTCATCTATAACAAGGTGCTGAACGGCACAAAACTGGACGGCCGGTATGACTTTACTCTGAGCTTCAGCTCGGTCAACCGGATTGCGAATGCCGCGGCGGCTGGACCTGAGGGTACGGTGTCTGACCCGAACGGAGCGCTTTCGGTGTTCGACGCGGTGAATCGGCAGCTTGGTCTGAAGCTCAAGAAAGAAAGGCGGCCGATGCCGGTGCTGGTGATTGACCAGATAGAAGAAAAGCCCACCGAGAACTAGGTGGGCTTGCTGATGTAGATAGGTGAAGAACAACTACAGAGATTCTGGCTTCGCCAGAATGACGATTCTCTTCAGAGTTTTACGGTTCCGTGCTCGCCGATTTTGGTGTGGTCGCCGGTGACCGCGGCGGCCAGGTACTTGACGCCCATGACGATCTTTGAGGAGGAAGCCTGCCAGAACTGGGCTTCGGTCACATCGACGCGCATCACGGAGATAGCCGGATCGTCTTCGCCGCCAGGGAACCAGGCCTTGAACATGGGATTCCACAGGTCCTGGATTTTGGCCTTGTCTTTGCTTACGGTGGCGCGTCCCTTGGCCACGACGTACTTGGAGTCGCTCGTGTCCGAGTAAAGCAGGGTCACGTGCGCGTCATTCTCTACTTCATGCACCTTGCCGGATTGGCCGTGGGTCAAAAACCAGACCGTGCCGTCGAACTCGGTTTGCTGGGTCGCCATCGGCCGGCTGTCAAACGAGCCGTCTGCGCCTGCCGTGGTCATCATGCAGATGTGAATGTCCTTGATCAGTTCGCCGATCTTCTTCCGGCCTTCGTCCCC
>CAXSDM010000199.1:1498-3352 GCA_964235575.1 uncultured Acidobacteriaceae bacterium
GGGCTGCTTTCGCCGGAGCGGGTCGCGTGGCTGAACGGCCGGTACGAAGGCTACCTTGGCGGCCGGGTGTCTGAGCTGGCGATCTGCGGCGAGATGGTGCAGGTCTACGCCGGGCTGCGGGAGCGGGATCTGCGCACGGCCGCGGCAACGTTTTTTCAGACGCAGATTGAGGCGAATATCTTTCCGGAGTTGCGGCAGCTGATCGGGGCGCTGCAGGACGCGGGTACCGACATCTGGGCGGTCAGCTCGACCAACGACTGGGTGATTGAAGAGGGCGTCCAGCGTTTCGGCATCGCGCCGAACCGGGTTCTCTCGGCGCGGGTGCATGTGGTCGATGGGTTAATTACCGATCGCCTGATCGACGTTCCCACGGACGAGGGCAAGGTGGCTGCGCTTCGGCGCGTGGGGCTGCCCAGCCCGGATGCGGTCTTCGGCAACTCCGTGCATGACGCCGCGATGCTGGGCATTGCGCGCCGGGCGTTCCCGGTAAATCCGACCCCAGCACTGCTGGCAGAGAGCGCGGCCGCCGGCTGGCCGGTCTACTTCCCTGCTTCGGTGGCTCCGCCCCGTTGAACCCCTGGTGACTGGCAAGGCTGGTTCACGCTAAAATTTCATGCACATTTGGTAGACGTACGTCGGCCAATGTCTACAATCAGGCCAGCAACCCAGCCACTCTCGTCCAGGAGCCCGCCCATGCCGCGCATCCACTTCCAGCAGCAGCTGGTCGCCCTGAAAGACAAGCTTCTGGCCATGGCCGCGCTCTCCCAGCAGGCGCTCGAGTTTTCGGTCGAGGCGTACCTGAACCGCGATGTGGGCCTCTCCGCGCTGGTCCAGGAGATCGAAGCCGCCATCAATGCGGCCGAAACGTCGGTGGACGAGATGGCCTACGATCTGCTCGCCAAGGAGCAGCCGATGGCGATCGACCTGCGATTTATTTTGTCCGTTATTAAGATCAATGGTGATCTCGAGCGGATCGGCGATCAGTCGACCAATATCGCTTCGCGGGTGATCGCGCTTGGCGACCAGCCCAGCATCTCTCTGCCGGTCGACCTCGAGACGATGGGCTACAAGGTGGGCGTGATGATTCGCCGCGCGATCCAGGCGCTGCTCGAAGGCGACTGCAAGCTGGCGGATACCGTGCTCGACATGGACGACGAGATCGACGAGATGAACCGCAGTATCCAGGCGGAGCTGGTGGAGGTGATGATGCAGCACCCGCATGTGGCCGAGCAGTGCCTCAACGCGATCATCATCAGCCGCAACCTGGAGCGGGCCGCCGACCATGCGACCAACATCGCTGAGGATGTCATCTTCTGGGTGCGGGGAAACGACGTGCGGCACAAGTTTTCCATGCTGCCGGCGCACGAGGAGCGGACGCTGCCAGTATAGAGCTGGCCGGGAGAGCAGCTTGACCCGCGTTCGCGACGCGTCTACCCTCGTAATGGATGCAACTGTGCGCAAAGACGATTGATACGAGTTGTTGTGGCGATGTTGCGCGCTCTGCTTTGCCGCCTTCACGTCACGGACGTTGACCGCGAGCAAAGCCCAGCCGCCCACGACCTCCGTGGGCCTTTCTTTTGCCCCAAAGCATCCAAAGCCTAAAGGAATCCTGATGCCAGACGAGACACTCGCCGCCCTGCCCGACACCCCTGTCGCCAAAGAAATCAAAGAGACCAAGGCCCAGCGCTCCGAGCGACTGAAGCTCGAAAAGAACCCCTGGGACGCCTGGGACGAGGTGCGCGGGTACGCGAAACTAGGCCGGCAATCGGTGGCTCCGGAGTGGTCCGCGCTCTACTTCAAGTGGTGGGGAATCTACACCCAGGGCGACGGCGTGGGCGCGACCGGCGGCGTGGG
>CAXSDM010000200.1:0-3335 GCA_964235575.1 uncultured Acidobacteriaceae bacterium
CTGGTTGGTCTGCAGTCTCTTCGGTGGCGGGCTGGTCGGTGGCGGGCTGGTCGCCTGAGTCGGGAGTGTCCGCTGCGTTGGCGACCGGCGTGGCTTGTGCGGATGGTTGCGCGCTCTGGACATCGGCCAGGAGGGTGATGATGGAGGCTGGAGGGTCGTTGTCGCCGGCGAGCAGCAGGAGCTGGAGGCGGGCCTGATCGGCCAGGGAGCCGGCTGGAGTGATGGCGATGGCTTCGCGGAGGAGGGTGTTTTGGTCTGGGGCCGGGGTGCCGGGTTGGCCGGCGAGGGCGATGCGGGCGCGGTCGAAGTAGGGCTGGCGGGCGGAGGCGGCGCCTGGAAAGGGACTGGCGAGGAGGGTAAGTTCTCCGCTCCCGGCTGACGGGGGAGCTGCGCCAAGGGTACGAAGATCGGCAGCGGCGGAGACGCGGGTGGCGTACGGGGCGAAGGCGTCGGTGAGCACCTGGTGCAACAGCGGGAGAGCTTGCTGTCGGTGATTGGCTTGGAGCTGAGCTTCAGCAAGGCGAAGACGGAAGGCCGCGTTCCAGGGTGTGGACTGGACGAGCATGGTGAGGAACGGGAGGGCTTCGGCGGGGTGGTGAGTGCGCTCCAGCAGGGTGGCGGCGTAGTCGATGTTGGTGGAGGGGTTGGGGTCGACGGCGGGGCCGCCGTAAGCGATGGTCGGGGGCTGGCCGAGCAGGGACGGATCGGAGGCGAGGGTGTTGGGGTCGGCGTCCGGACTGGGAAAGTCGAGCTTTCCGGTTTCGTAGGTGGAGGTGGGCTGGAGGGTAAGACGGCGGAGGAGATCGAGCGCGCCGGGTAGGTCGCCGGTGTCGATGCGGGCCTGGGCGAGGGCGAGAAAGTCGGTGGGGACGAGGGTATGGGCGAGTTGCTTGCGGTCGAAGACGAACTCTTGCAAGGGGCGGATCTGGGCGGGGTTGGGGGTGTAGCCGGGGGTGGGACGGCGGAGAGAGGATAGGGTGGAGTTGAGGGTGGCTTCGGTGGGGACCGAGTCGGGATTGGCGCGCCAGGTGTCGAGCAGGCGCTCAAGGTGAGCGGTGCGGGTGGCGATGAGGATGCGGTCTTCTTCCTGGGAGGGCGGGACGGGCTGCGTGGTGATGGAGTCGAGCACGGCCTGGGCCTGGTTGAGCTGATTGCGATCGAGATACAAATGGATGAGCTCACGCTGATAAGCGGTCAACCGGCTGTCGGGTCCGTCCGCAAAGCGGTTGCGTGCGAGCGTGATCTGGCGCTGGAGGATGGCTTCGCGGCTCTCAGGAGTTGTCCAAGGGACGCGGCGAAGACCTTCAAGCAGATCATTGGGGTCGGGGGCGGCGTTGCTGAGCGAGAGGATGAGCGCGGTACCGGCCGCCGGCGTGGTGGAGGCGGTGTAGACGGCATGGAGCAGCTCGTTGGAACGGTAACTGCCGTTTCGGGCGAAATAGCCGCGCAGAATGGGTTCGATTTCGGGTTGGAGAGAGGCAAAGAGGCTCTGCTCGCCGAGGTGCCGCTCGATGGTGGCGAGGCTGGTGAAGAACGCCTCGGGATACTGCGCGTGCTGCTGCATGGTGAGCAGTTGGGCGAGGGCGGTGCGCCACTGGGTGAGGGCTTCGTCGCGGCGGCTGGAGCGGAAGAGCAGAAGGGCGATCTCGTCGTGGATGGCGACGGAGGCGGGGCCGGCGGGCGCGACTTCGAGGGCGTGGTTGTATTCGGTGAGGGCGGGGAGCAGGTAGTCGGCCTCGGCGTAGGTGCGGGCGAGGTGCAGATAGGGCGCGGGGAGGGTGGGAGCGTGTTCGAGCTCGGCGGGGAGGTAGTCCTCGAGGCTGAGCGTGGTGGGATCGGGGCTGGGAGGGGTGGCGGAGAGCGCGATGCCGAAGCGGGTGGCGTAGAAGAACCACAGATCGCCGGTGAGGAATTGGGCGGGGTCAGAGGGGTGCGCGAGGCGGTCGGCGATGGGATCATCGGCACGCAGAACGCGGGTGAACCTGGTGTGGGTGGGCTCAGGGATAGGCGAGAGCAGGCCGCTCGAGTCACGCGGGGCGAAGTAGACGGCGGCGAGGCTGTAGCTGGCGTCATGCCACAGCGGAGAGAGTGTTCGGGCGCTGAGGGCGGCGGAGGTTTGCTGCAGATTGGTGTGGGCCAGGGCGTAATTCACTGCGGCATCGGCGAGCGAAGCGTCCGGACTGGCGGCGAGGGCGTTGAGGGCGGCGGGATCGCGGCGGAGCAGGAGGTCGAAGAAGCGGTTGCGCAGGCCGGGGTCGTTGGCGAGGGCGAGCTGGCGGGTGAGGCGAAGCTCGTCGGAGTCGTCGCCGGCGTCGCGAAAGGCGTCGGCGGCTTGGCGGAGGATGGCGGGGCGGCCTTCGGGGGCGAGACGCGCGGCGAAGGCTTCGAGGGTTTGGGCGAGGGGAGCGAAGTTGAGGCGACGGCGTTCGAGGTCGGTGTAGGCGGTGAGGTTTCCGGGGTCGGTCAGTGCGGTGTGTCTGGAGTTGAGCGGGCCGGTGAGGAGGATCTGTTTGCGCCACTCGGTTTCGCGGTCGGTGAGGCCGGCGGAGGAGGCTCCGGTCAGCGCGAGCTGGGGGTTCGAGGCGTGGAGGCGATCGAGGGTCTGGGCGTAGGCGAGCTTTTGCTCAGGCGTGTAGAAGGTCTGGATGGTGGCACCGGCGGCGGTGATGGCTTGGCGCAGCACATTGTCGGCGAGCATGCGGCGGTCCGCGAGGGCGTTCTGGCGGAACTGCGCAGCTTCCTGAGAGGATGCGTCTTCGCCGGAGGAGGTGGGGAGCGGGGCGGTGTCGAGAGCGGCGCGGGCCTGGGTAAGGGTGGCGAGGGCCTGCTCGGGGTGGCCGAGGCGGGTGAGAATACGGGCGTAGGTCACGGCTCCGGAGGGTTCGCCGTAACGGAGGTCAGTGGGCAGGAGCAGGTGTGTGCCGGCGAGGGTGACTGCCTGGTCGGCGAAGGTGCGGGCTTCCGGAAGCAGCTTCCACTGTTCAAGGCGCGAGGCGAGGGCGAAGAGATTGGCGGCGGTGGTGGGGTGGCCGGTGAGGTAGGCGGCCTGGAGCGCGCGGACGGCGTCGGCGGGGCGGTTCTGGCGGGCGCGCAGCTCGGCGAGACGGACCATCCAGGCGGGGTCCTGGTAGGAGAGGGTGAAGAGCCGGGTGAAGTCCTGGGCGGCGGCTTCGAGCTGGGCGGGGTCGGTGAGGCCGAGGCGGAGCTCGAGGTCGGCGCGGGCCTGGTAGAGGTCGGCGCGATCTTTGCGGATGAGGATGGCGGCGTTGTAGGCCTGGACGGCGCCGGGGAGGTCCTCGAAGGTGGTGTCGACTTGGGCTAGGAGGATGGCGAAG
>CAXSDM010000201.1:0-3286 GCA_964235575.1 uncultured Acidobacteriaceae bacterium
CGGGCGGCGGGACTGTCGCTGTACGGGATGGCGTCGATTGCGGCGCGGCGGTCGTTGTGGGACGCGGACCATATCCTGCCGGTGGCGGAGGGCGGCGGGCAATGTGATCTCGATAATTTGCGCACACTTTGTCTGCCGTGCCACCGGGAGGCTACTCGGGAGCTGCGGGTGCGATTGCGGGCGGCGCCGGAGCGGGGACAGTCCGCGAGGTCTGCGGAACCGTGACGAGTTTGGCGACGGCGAAGCCCTGGGATGCGGCCTGAGAAGTTATCTGCGCGGTGACTTCGGGATCGACTTTGGTGGTGCGCGAGAGGACGGCGAGGGTTTTGTGGTTGGGCGCGCCGATGAGCAGCCACTGGTAGTCGGGTCCTACGGCGAGGACCCAGAACTTGCGCGAGAGCGGCCAAATGGTCCAGATTTTGAGCTGGCCGGTCCAGGTTTTCTTCACCTTGGTGGTGCCGGTGTAGTTGCGGGCGTCCGTGGTGCCGTCCTTGAGGCGGCAGGAGTCGACCTGGGCGAAGTGGAAGGGTTTGTCGACGAGAGTGAAGAGGGTGAGGGCGTCGGCGATGCAGGCCTTTTCTTTTTTGTCGGGTAGGTGGGCGAGCTCGAACCAGGAGCCGACGAACTGTTTTGGGTCGAGCTGCGGGATCGCGGTGGCGGTTCCCTGCGCGGAGGCTGCGGGAGACGCAAGCAGCAAGGCGGCTGCCGCCAAGAAAAGATACAAGTAGGTTCCGTTTCGCCTTTGCCGCTCTTCCGTCATCGATGCTCTCCAGCCTCCCAGTCCTTCTCCATGCTACCCGCTGGTGAGAGTGCGCGGTGCTTTCCCGTTGGATCAAAACGGCGGTTCAGAGGATGCGATGGTGCTCCCGCGGGAGACAACCGGATCGTCTGGCTGTACTTCTGACCAAGCAGGGCTCGGCGCGACCGAGCCACATCTTCTCGGGAGGCACGTTTGCCATGCCAGCTCTCAAGGAATTCATCTCTCGTCTCGGCTCCAAACAGGAGTCGATCTGTTCTACCTGCTGCCAGATCGTTCGGCCGGACTCCACGGCGCAGACGCTCGAGCAGGCACAGGCGCAGCACCGGTGCGGGGAGTTCTCGCTGAATACGGTTACGCGGTAGGGGTGAGCCGGAAAGGCGACTACGGAGATCCTGGCTGCGCCGGAATAACGATTGTGGGGATTGGCCATGCTAGCCTCGAACTGTCTCCTGGGTTGAGGTACTGCATGACTGGAACTGAGTACGCGATCGAAACGCACGGCCTGACGAAGTGTTACCGGCATACGGAGGCACTGGCTCCATTGACGCTGAACGTGCCTCGGGGGGCGGTGTTTGCGCTCGTGGGGCACAATGGCGCGGGTAAGACAACGCTGATCAAGCTGCTGATGAACATGATTCATCCGTCGAGCGGCTCTGCGACGCTGCTGGGGCGGGATGTGACGCACCTGACCGGCGAGGATTTCACCCGGATTGCGTATGCGAGCGAAAACCAGGAGCTGCCGGACTGGATGACGGTAGAGCAGTTTCTGGATTACCTGCGTGGGTTCTATCCGCGGTGGAACCATGCGGCGCTGGTGGAGCAGCTGGAGCTGCCGCTGAATCGCAAGCTGAAGCACCTCTCGCGCGGGATGCTGATGAAGGCGGCGCTGGCGTCGATCCTGGCGTTTTCCCCGGAGGTGATCCTGCTGGACGAGCCGTTTTCCGGGCTTGATCCGCTGGTGCGGGATGAGTTGATTGAGGCGTTGATGTCGCGGGTCAAGCCGCGCTCGCTGGCCGACCAGGCGACGTTCGATCCGGCTTCGCGGCCGACGATCCTGATCTCCTCGCATGATCTGGCCGAGGTAGAGTCGTTTGCGACGCACATCGGGTTTCTGCACCAGGGTAAGCTGCTGTTTGCAGAAGAGCTGGGCAAGCTGACGGCGCGGTTCCGCGAGGTGACGCTGACGCTTCCACCGCCGGCTGCGGGGGTTGCGGGGGCGACGTTGACGCGGACGTCGGCGGCGGTGCCGGAGTCATGGCTGCTGCTCGAACAGACGCCGACGGCGGCGCGGTTTGTGCATACGCATGCGGATTCCCAGCCGCTGACGGAGCAGTTGGCGACCGTGTTTACGGCGACCGACACGCCTTCGGTACAGGTGATGCCGATGACGCTGCGGGGGATCTTTCTGGCGCTGGCGAAGTCGGGGCGGGCTCCGGCTGCTCCGAGTGCTTAAGACGATGGCTTCGGGGATCTGCGATACCCTCTAGCTATGCCCCTGCCTCAGCCGCTGCACATTTTTCGTAAAGACCTGCTCCATCTTTGGCCCGAGACCCTGGTGGTGCTGCTGCTGTTTGCCGCGTTTTGCTGGGCCGCGCCTTCGGGCTGGTCGGGCAGCCAGTATGTTGGCGTAGCTACGCTGCTGGCTGCGTTTCTGAAATACTTCCTGATGCCGATCTCGTGGCTGGTGGTGATCTCGCGGCTGATCCACGATGAGCCGCTGGTGGGCGACCGGCAGTTTTGGACCTCGCGGCCGTATCACTGGGCGAAGCTGCTGGCCGCGAAGGCAATCTACCTGGGCGTGTTTCTGTACCTGCCGTTTCTGCTAATGCAGGTTTTTCTGCTGAAGCGGGCCGGGCTGTATCCGACGACGGTGATCCCGGCGCTGCTGCACAATCTGCTGCTGCTGACGGCGATCATCGTGGTTCCGCTGGCGGCGATCGCGGCAGTGACAGCGACGTTTGCGCGGATGCTGCTGTCGACGATCGGGGCAGTGATCTACCTGCTGATCGTGGGATTGGGGCTGCTGTACCTGATCTTCCGAAGGATGCCGCCTCCGGGCTTCGAGTACCTGGTGCTTACGTTGGTTGTGGTGCTGCCGCTGGCGGCGCTGGTGTACCAATATGCGACTCGGCGGACTCCGGTGACGCGAGGCTTGCTGTTGGGGACTCCTTTGCTGGTAGCGGTGCTGCTGCTGGTGGTGCCGGCGACGGCGCTGATTCGGCGGGCGTATCCGGTGGCGGGGTCGGCGTCCGATCCGAAGCTTTCGGCGGTGCCTGCGCAGCTGCTGCCGAAAACCGCACAGGGCGGGGCGCTACGGGTGATCAACAACATGGTGGAGGTTGGCATGCCGGTCGCCACTTCGGGGATCGACGAGCAGTCGAACTACACGGTGAAGGGCGGCGCGGTGACGCTTGATGCGCCGGGGGTGCACTGGGTGTCGCCGTACCTGAACGAGTTTGGGACGGAGATCAATGCGTACCGGCCGGGGCTGCTGGTGCCGGTAGCGTTGCCGCTGGATGTGTTCAA
>CAXSDM010000202.1:0-3250 GCA_964235575.1 uncultured Acidobacteriaceae bacterium
CTCTCCGCCGAGCAGATCGCCCGCCACATCGACCGGCTCGACTCCACCCTCACCAATGCCAACGCGCAGTCGCCTTCCGTCGCCGTCATCCGCCGCTGCAGCGAGGTCATCTCCACCTCGGTCGAAAGCATGCGCAGCCTGGTCGACCAGTTCGCCTCCCTCGCCCAGTTCCCCACCTCCGCCCCCAGGCCCGCGGACCTCAACACCATCGTCGAAAACTCGCTCGCCATGTTCGCCGGACGCACCCAGAAAATCCGCCTGGTCCGCCGCCTCGGCCGCGACCTCCCCCTGGTGCTCGCCGACCCCGAAGCCATGAAGCGCGCCCTCGGCAACCTCATCGACAACGCCGTCGAGGCCATGCAGGGCAGCCTCCTGCGCGAGCTCCGCATCTCCACCACGCTGCTCGAGTCCGGCCTCGTCGAGCTCACCGTCGCCGACACCGGCAGCGGCCTCACCGACGAGATGAAGGAGCGCCTCTTCCTGCCCTACTTCTCCACCAAGCAGCGCGGGACGGGTCTAGGGCTGGCGATCGCCGCCAAGATCATCCAGGAGCACGGAGGCACCATCCGCGCGGAAAAGAACGAACCCGCCGGAGCAAAATTCATCCTCGAACTCCGCATCGCCAACCCATCCGACCCAAACCAGCAACCCATAGCCGAACCCCAACTCCTAACCCCCAACCTAACCCTTACCCCTTAACCCTTACTCCTGTCTCTATGAATCACGTCCTCATCGTCGACGACGAAGCCGAGATCCGCGAGTCGCTCGAAAGCATCCTCACGGAAGAGGGCTACCTCGTCACCTCTACCGGAACCGCCGCCGAGGCCCTCACCCTGCTGCGCGACGCGGCCTACGACGTCGTCCTGCTCGACATCTGGCTGCCCGACCGTGACGGCCTCGAAGCTCTCGGTGAGATCCGGCGCATGGACTCCGCCAGCGTGCCGGAGGTCGTCATCATCAGCGGCCACGGCACCATCGAATCCGCCGTACGCGCCACCAAGCTGGGCGCCTACGACTTCCTCGAAAAGCCGCTCTCGCTCGCCCGCACCCTCATCGTCCTCAAGAACGCCATGCAGGCCCGCCAGATGCGCGAGGACAACCAGGAGTTCGCGCGGCAGCTCGCCGTCAAGGGCCCCTTGAGCGGCACCAGCGTCCCCATGAAAGCGCTGCGCCAGCAGATCAAGCTCATGGCCCCCACCAACGGCCGCGTGCTCATCTTCGGCGAAAGCGGCACCGGCAAGGAGCTCATCGCGCGCTCCATGCACGCCGAAAGTCTGCGCAAGGACCGCGTCTTTGTCGAGCTCAACTGCGCCGCCATCCCCGAGGACTACATCGAAACCGAGCTCTTCGGCTATCGCCACGGAGCGGCCCCGGGCGGCGGAGGCTCCGGCGTCCCCGCCGAAAAACGCGGCACCTTCGAGCGCGCCGACGGAGGCACCCTCTTCCTCGACGAAGTCGGCGACATGAGCCTCAAGACCCAGGCCAAGGTCCTGCGCGCCCTCGACGAACAACGCTTCCTCCCCGTCGGCGCCAGCCACGCCGTGCACGTCGACGTCCGTGTCATCGCCGCCACCAACAAGGACCTCGAAGAGGAGATCGCGCGCGGCAACTTCCGCGAAGACCTCTTCTACCGCCTCAACGTCATCCCCTTCTTCGTGCCGCCGCTGCGCGACCGCAAGGAAGACATCCCGCTCCTCGTGAAGGAGTTTCTCGCCGAGTTCGGCGCCCAATACGGCCGTCCCCGCGTCGAGTTGAACGAGGAAGCGCTCGCCGCGCTCAGGCAATATCACTGGCCCGGCAACGTGCGCGAGCTGCGCAATCTAGTCGAGCGCGTCCTGATCCTCAATCCCAAAACCGGACGCATCGAGCGCAAACACCTGCCCATGCTGGTCTATCGGGATACCCGAGACGCACGCGACACGGCGAAACCGGCTCGCGGAGAGGAGTTCGCCACGCTCCTGGAAGCGCGCGAAGCCTACGAGCGCGACTACATCCTCAAGAAAATCGACGAGTGCCACGGCAACATCAGCCGCGCCGCTGAAGGCCTTGGCCTGGAACGCAGCCACCTCTATCGCAAGATGAAGACTCTCGGCGTGAGTGTGAAGGAGTAATTAGCCCCTTCACACTCACGCCCTCAAGCAGCGTTTCCCTAGCGCCGGGGCCGCGTCGCGGTTCTCGAGTTCCCGTTCCGGCCGGTGTAGGTGCGGCTCACGGATGTCGGAGTACGCGTCGTGTCCTCGGAAGCTGTCCGGCCCTGCGTTCCAGTGCGGCTCCGGTCCACGTTGGTCACGCCGTTGGCGCGATTGACGCTTGCATTTCGGCTCACGGTCTGCCCAGCGGTATTCGTTCGGCTCGCGTTGGTTTGCCGACTGTAGGAGCCATTGCCATGCTGCACCGTCGTGTCGCGGCTAGCAGTCGCGCCATTGCGCCCGGTGCCGGAGTTGTCTGTCGTGCGCGTGTGCACGCCGTTCTGATTCGTGGTCGTCGTATCGTGCGTGGACGTCCCGCCATTGCGCCCTGTCCGCGTCACGTCATTCGTGTAGCCGCCCTGCGCATTTCGCCCTGCGGTCGCGTTCACCGAGGAGGTCTTGCCGTTTACGCCGGTGTGCGTCGCGTCATAAGTGCGCGTGCCGTTCTGATTGGTGTAGGTGCGGTCGGTCGAGGAAGTCTGGCCATTGGCGCGCGTGTCCGTGCGATCCAAGGTTCTATCACCCGCCACGCCTGACTTGGTCGTGGTCACGGTCGAGTCGTTCCGCGTCGTGTGCGTGTACGTCCCGTCGCCAGGAGCGGGAGGCGGAGTCGCCGTCTGCGCGACGGCAGACGTGCCCACAATCAGTGTGGCGGCAAACAGAAAAGAAGGAACGGTAAGTCGAATCATCAGCCTATCTCCTTTGGTCTTTGCGATGAAGACCATGCACTCGATATAACCCGTTGGCGAAGCCACTAGTTGCGGTTTGAAGCGCCTCAAAAGTAGACAGCCGTCACTCTTCCCCAGCCCGCTTCTCTGCAATCTCAGCCTGCTTCGCCGCAATCTGCTCCAGCTGCCGCCGCCAGTCTAGATCCTCAATGAAGTTCGGCTTCGACCGCCAGTCCTCCTGCACCTTCACAAACAGCTCCAGGAACACCCGCGTCCCCAGCAGCGACTCGATCTCCTTGCGCGCCGCCGAGCCGATCTCCTTCAACATGCTCCCCTGCTTGCCGATCAGGATCGCCTTCTGCCCCGTGCGCTCGCAGAAGATCGCCGCCGCGA
>CAXSDM010000203.1:0-3244 GCA_964235575.1 uncultured Acidobacteriaceae bacterium
GTCATATCGGAACGGTGGGCCAGAACGGAGAACGTCTTTTGCTCCGCTCCAAGTCTCCCGGCCTCCTGCAATTCGACCCGCACAGCCTGATTGATGAGCTGGCGGCTGCGGTTGTCGGGGGAGACAATGATGGTCCGCTCCGGGTTGGCGGCGTAGTCCTTGGCAATGGCCGCGATGCGCTCGACGGGGTCTGCAACCTGTGTAATCCGGCCCTGCTGAGCGAGCTTTTCGATGCCCTTGGCCGTCTCGCCTTTAGCGAGATAGTTGACGGCTTCTAGTAGCTCGGGGTTCTTGCGCTGGCGCACAATCTGGTCCAGTTGTGAGGTTCGCATCCCGGCGTCCTGCATCTGCTGGAACGGTCGGCCTGCATCGACGCCCTGGTGTTGGGCGGTGTCTCCGATCACCAGCACCCGATCCTCGGGCTTGATCTTTTCAAGGAAGGCCCGCATCTGCTTGGTGCTCGCAAGGCTGGACTCGTCGAGCATGTAGAGATGTGGGCTGGTAGTCGTGGCGCTCGGGTGGTTCTTGCCTCGCGCTAGGAAACTTTGCAGCGTCGTGGCTTCGATTCCTTCCTCCCGAAGCTGACCGGCTGCGCGAGACGTGGGGGCGAAACCCTCGACCTTGTAGCCGTTGGTTTCCGCTCCTTCGCGGATGCTGGCAAGCACGGTTGTCTTGCCGGTTCCGGCAAGGCCCTGAACGCCGTGGACGCGGTCGCGGGACGTGAGCACATCGGTGATGACGCCCCGTTGGGCCTCGTTTAGAAACTTCCGGGTCGCGGCCTGAGCGGCGGCCTGCTGCTGGTTCATCATCGGCTCGACGGTATTTTGTCCGGCCATCACATGCCGCACATTCGCCCGCTCGTTGGCGATGGTTTCCCCTGTTGTGAAGCTGCGGCCTGTGGCGTGTTTCTCGCCCTTGAGCTGGCGGAAATCGCCCTCTTTGTGGCGGCTGTCGAACTCGGCCCTGACGTGGGCAAAGGTAGTCTCGCCCATCCCCCGGCGAAGCGCATCCCGCATCAAGGTCCGCTCGTCTATGACGGCCTCGCGCTCGAAGTTGCTGGTTCGTGCGTAGGTGACGGCTTCCCTCGCCCTGGCTTCCTGGTCGGGTGTCCGGTCCTGCGTTTTGGCTCGTTGGCGAGCCTGGGAGACGACGTTTTCTGGCTGGCTCCCGAACGATGCAGCCATAGTCCGGTGGGCCTCTAACACCTGTTCCGGGGAGAGAATTACCTTCTTGTCGCGGGTGACGTGGGCGGCAATCTCGGACGCTTCCGCGCCGCTGTAACCGGTCTTCGCAAGATGCTCCTTGATCTGCTGAGACCGGGGGCTGGAAGCGTCTAAATAGTCTTGCGAGTAGCCCTTGATTTCCGGCGCTCCGCTCTTTCCCGCCTCGATTTCATACCCTAGATCGCGCAGCTTGTACGTGAGCACCGATTGATACACGGCGGTCGCATAGTTCTGGGTATCGAACATGCCCCGTTCCTGAAGGGCGCGGGTTGTGCCGTCTGCCCGTTCGGTCACGTTCATCAGGAAGACGTGGGTATGTAGCTGCGGCGCGGCGTAGCCTTCGACCGGGCGGGCGGTGTCGTGCTCGAACTTGGCCGCGATGAGTTTGCCTGTCGTTTCGGCTGGGTTGTTGCCGCCGATCCTGGCCTGGGTGTAGCGCTCCAGCTCGGCCACAGCGGCGGTGACGGCGGCGGCGTGTGCCTCTCGCACCCGGTCATCGCCTCCCACCAAAGCTGTGACTGACACAGATTTAGGCGCTGAAAAGGTGGCATCCCAACCGGCGCGATGCTCTACCGCGCTGGTCGTCGTTCCGCCCGGATTCTTGTACTCCTGGGCCGTCCGGTGCTTCACCATTTGCTCACCCGTCTCGGGGTGTTGGCCGTCCGTCAGACGCGTGAAATGCTGGGGACTGACGGCACCGGAGAGGCCGATTTCTGATGCGAGCTGGCCTTGCCACTCGCCCGCTACCGCACCGTCTTGTTTGTAGTAGCTCTGGGTGCTGGAGGTGAACTCCATCTGGTGGTAGGTCTGTGCCTGGCCTGAATTGAGCGCTTTTGAAATACTGAGCATGAAGTCCTCCTTCCTGATCTTCCTGGTCTATAAATCGCTGCTGGGGTGGGAAGCCGGGAGCAACAGTACCGGTCCAAAGACTGGCACGTTTGCCGGTGGCGGGGGCGGTATGACGATCGGCGCAGGCGTCACTATCGGAGCCTTCTCCTTCACAACTGGCGGGGTTGGAACGGGTGCTGTTGCCGTTTGCGCAGCGGGGGGCGTGGGTGCTGTTTGCAGGGCTGCGGCGGGCGTGGCAGCCGGTTGGGCAGCGGAGGCCGGCACGGGCGACGGTGCCGGTCCAAGCTTCGCAGGCGCAAGAGGATTTAGCCACATATCGCCCTCGGGAATGTCTCGGGCGACGAACGGCGGGGCGATAAGGTCTCTGTCCATGTGGGGAAAGCTGAAGCGCGTTACGTTGTTTCCCAGCTTCAGGAACGAGTGGAGGTCTTCAAGCCCCTGTATCTCCGAAGCCATCACCAGAGGCTCAACCTGCCGGTCCATGGTGAAGCTCTTGCCTGCACGCTTGCCGTCCGCAACCGTCTCCCGCACGCGCTCAATCTCGATGTCTCCGATTAGCTCGGAAGCCCACTTTGCGGCCTTCGGTTCGGCGGTCTTGAGGACGAACTTGGTTGCCGGTTGGGACAACATGACTTCGGCCAGATGGCCGTAGATCACTTCTAGCTGGGCCTTGCCCTGGTAGCCGAAGATGATGGGGTTGTCGCTCTTGCGGCCCTTGGTCAAAGCACTATGGAACTGCGGGAGACGCTGCAGAGTTGCCAGCTCGTCAAGGACGAACCATGCGCGTTTCTGTCCTGGCTTGGGGAGCGTCAGCAAGCGGAGGATGAGCAAGTCGATCCACAGGGAGTGGAGAGGCCGAAGGGTCTCCTGCTCGGCTTCGGTGCCGGTGAGGAATATCCATCCCTCCCGTTTCTCGGCCCATGCCGTAGCACTCCATTCCTTACCCTTGGCCTGCTCTTTGGTCGGCAGAAGCCGCAGGCTGTCGGCAATCAAACCCAAGGAACCGAGTACGCCGTTGCGCTGATCCGGGGCGTCTTTCGAGATGATCGACTCAAGTTCTGTCCCCTTCACGCGGCGGTCGATCTCATCCGGGTTGGACATCCATGCAACTAAATCTTGGGTCGAGGGACGGTACTTCATGAGGTGAGCGAAGATCTTTTGCGGCGTCTCGG
>CAXSDM010000204.1:0-3182 GCA_964235575.1 uncultured Acidobacteriaceae bacterium
GGATCGAGATGCGGGCATTCGGGCTCGGCGGCTGGTGCGAGGTTAGACCCTGGGCTTGCGGGCGAGGGCGATGCGGGGGATGCCCTGGAGGTCGGGGAGGAACTCGACGAGGTGCCAGGGGGTGAGGAGGGAGGCGAGGGCGTCGCGCTGGCCGAAGCCGAACTCGAGGGCGAGGAGGCCGGCGGGCTTGAGCAGGGCGTGGGCCTGGGGGAGGAGGCGGGCGTAGAGCTCGAGGCCGGAGGGGCCGGCGAAGAGGGCTTGCGGGGGTTCGTAGTCGCGGACCTGGGGGTGGAGCGTGGAGGCGTCGGCGTCGGGGATGTACGGGGGGTTCGAGACGATGGCGTCAAAGGGGGGCTCGGCGGCGAGTTGCTCGAGGAGGTCGGACTCAAGGAAGTGGATGCGGGCGGTGAGGTGGTGGGTGGCGGCGTTTTCGCGGGCGAGGGTAAGGGCTTCGGGAGAGAGGTCAACGGCGGTGACCAGGGCGTGGGGGAGCGCGTGGGCGAGAGCGAGGGCGATGGCTCCGGAGCCGGTGCCGATGTCCGCGATGCGGAGGGGGGTGGCAGGCGGGAGGCGGGCGAGGACGGCTTCGACGAGGAGCTCGGTTTCGGGGCGCGGGATGAGGACGGCGGGGGTGACGCGGAGGGTGAGGCCGAAGAACTCCTGGGTGCCGAGGATGTACTGGAGGGGTTCGAAGCGGAGGCGCTGCTCGAGGAGGCGCTGGTAGCGGGCCTGCTGCTGGCGGTCGAGGGGGCGCTCGGGGTGGGCGATGAGGCCGGCGCGGGTGAGGGTGAGGGCGTGGCCGAGGAGCAGGACGGCGTCGGCGAGGGCGGTGGGCTGGAGCGCGGGATGGGCGGAGAGCTGGCCGGTGGCGCGGGTGAGGGCTTCGCGGACGGTGATCATGGCTAGTGCTGCTCGAGGACGAGCTGGTTGCCGTCCGGGTCATCGAAGACGACAGCTTCTTCGACCTTCTGGAGCTTGATGTGTTCGTGGTTGAGGTGGCGGGTGGCGCGGCTAAGATTATTTGTTTGCAGGGTGATGCGGGCGTTGGGGCCGAGGGCGGCGGAGGTGATTTCGATCTCTTCGCCGGAGTTGCCGGGCAGGTGCATGACGTTCTGCCGGCCGGGGAGCGGCTTGAAGGAGAGGTCGTTGAGGTAGAAGTCCTTGGCGGTGGCGGGGTCGACCATGGCGAGGGCGACGCCGAGGAGGCGGTCGGCGATGCGATCCGAGCCTGAGTGGGGGCCGAGGTGCTGGCCGAGGTCGTTGGTGTGGAGCGAGTTCGGGAGGTACTGGGTGTACTCGATGGTTTGGGGGAGGGCCTTGCCGTCGCGGCTGATGGGCTGAAGCGGGCCGGCGAGGGTGAAGAGGAGATTGCCGGCGGCGGAGGTGTGAATGTCGGTGGGCTTGAGGCCGTGGGCGAGGTAGTCGTCGTGGATGGCCTGGAGGTCTTCGCCTTCGAAGCAGAGGTGGAGGAAGGCGGGGGAGGGCTCTTTGGGGGAGGCGGGGTAGAGCTCGAGGAACTGGTGGTCGTTGATTTTGATGAAAGACTGATAGGGGACGCCGTTGCGCTGGAGGTCGAAGGCCTGCTCGAAGCCGAGGCTCTCGTAGAAGGCGCGGGAGGCGGCGAGGTCTTTGACACGGAGGGCGACGTTTGCGATGCCGGCGAGAGGCGGGGCGGTGGATTGAGCGGGCAGGCCGGGAAAGAGGGCGAGGACGGCGGCGAAGATGCAGACGGGATGGCAGCTGCGGCGCATGGATGTGTCTTCACTATAGCGACGGTGGGGGAGCGGGTGAAGCGTCGGTTGTAGGAGGGTGATGCGTCGGTGTGATTGCCGGCGCGAACTTAGCAATCGATACTCCAGAAGGCTGATCGAACACCCGCGTGCGGATTGCATCCACGCCGTTTGGTGGGGCGCGCAGGACCGTCAGCCGCGACGGATTTGGGGGGTATTTGTGCAAACAGAAAGTGGCGGGTCGACCCCGCGGAAGTGCCAGGCTTGCCGGGATGGTCTCGGTTTTCCGTTTGGGTTCAGTATGGCGTTTCAGCCGATTGTGGACGTGCAGACGGGGAAGGTGTACGCGTATGAGGCGCTGGTCCGAGGTCCGGAGAATCAACCGGCGGGGTGGGTGCTGGAACAGGTGACGGTAGAGCAGCGGTATGCGTTCGACCAGCGCTGCCGGGTGACGGCGATCGGGGCGGCGGCGAGGCTGGGGCTGGCGGAGACGGGCGCCCGGCTGGCGATCAACTTTATGCCGGGTGCAGTGTACAGCCCGGCCGCGTGCCTCCAGTTGACGCTCGAGACGGCGCGGAGGCTGTCGTTTCCGCTGGACAAGCTGATCTTCGAGATTACGGAAGGCGAAGAGGTAGCAGATCGCGGACACCTGGCTGCGATCGCACGGGAGTATCGGCGGCACGGCTTTCAGATGGCTATCGACGATTTCGGGGCGGGATACTCCGGGCTGAATCTGCTGGCGGAGATTGGGGCGGACCTGGTGAAGCTCGACATGGATTTGATCCGGAATATCAGTGGGCGTCCGAAGGCGATGGCGATCGTGGAAGCGATGGTGCAGCTGTGCGAGCGGCTCTCAACGTCCCTGATTGCCGAAGGAGTCGAGACCCGAGAGGAGTATGAGGCGCTGCGGGAGTGCGGGGTTCGGCTGATGCAGGGTTATCTGCTGGCGAGGCCCGCGTTTGAGGCGCTGCCCGCCGTGACCCTGCCGGACCTGTGGAAGCGTGAAGGAAAGTATGCCGGCGACCCTGTGTCCCAGGAGATCGGTTCGGTTGCACCACGAGCCGCAGATCGGGAGAGGATCGCGAGCAAGGAGGCGCTTCCGGTGCTCTGTTAGGCGGCGACCGGTTCGCCTTTCATCTTCTCGGCGATGTCGTGGGCGATGAGGGCGTCGATGGTGGGCTGGAGCTGGCCTTCCATGACCATGGCTAAGTTGTGGCTGGTGAAGCCGATGCGGTGGTCGGTCATGCGGTTCTGGGGGAAGTTGTAGGTACGGATTTTCTCCGAGCGGTCGCCTGAGCCGATCTGCTGCTTGCGGTCCTTGGCTTGTAACTGGTGGAGGCGCTCTTCCTCGACCTCGTAGAGGCGGGAGCGGAGGACGCGCATGGCTTTTTCGCGATTCTTGATCTGCGACTTTTCATCCTGGCAGCTAACGACGGTGTTGGTGGGCAGGTG
>CAXSDM010000205.1:0-3171 GCA_964235575.1 uncultured Acidobacteriaceae bacterium
GCGAACCAGATTCGGAACGACATCGCCGAGTTCAAGACCAAGACCGACCGGCAGGTGATGATCTGGTGCGGATCGACCGAGATTTTCATGGAGCAGACGGCCGTCCATCAAACGCTGGCGGCGTTTGAGAAGGGGCTGGTCGACGACGATCCGAGCATCACGCCTTCCATGCTGTACGCGTGGGCGGCGCTCAAGGAAGGGATTCCATTTGCCAACGGCGCGCCGAACCTAACGGTCGATATTCCAGCGCTGAACGAGCTTTCGAAGCAGATGAACGCGCCCATCTGCGGCAAGGACTTCAAGACCGGCCAGACGTTCATCAAGACGGTGCTGGCGCCGGCGTTCAAGACGCGCATGTTGGGCGTGGCGGGCTGGTACTCGACCAACATTCTGGGTAACCGAGACGGCGAAGTTCTCGATGACCCGGAGTCGTTCAAGACCAAGGAAGTGTCGAAGCTGGGCGTGCTCGAGTACATCTTTCAGCCGGAGCTGCACCCGGATCTGTACAAGGATCTTTACCACAAAGTGCGGATCAACTATTACCCGCCGCGCGGGGATAACAAAGAGGGTTGGGACAACATCGACATTTTCGGCTGGCTCGGGTATCCAATGCAGCTGAAGGTCGATTTTCTCTGCCGTGACTCGATTCTTGCCGCTCCGCTGGCGCTTGATCTGGTGCTGTTCATGGATCTGGCGGCACGCACGTCGACGCTCTGCGGACTGGGCATTCAGGAATGGCTGAGTTTCTACTTCAAGGATCCGGATACGGCTCCCGGAGTGTATCCGGAGCACGACCTGTTCATTCAGTCGATGAAGCTCAAAAACACGCTGCGACACATTATGGGCCAGGATTTAATCACGCACCTGGGGCTGGATTACTACGGGGATTGAGGGAGAGACGAGCACAGAGATCACAGAGGGAACACAGTGAAGGACGGAGAGTTCCTCGATGATCTCTCGGTGTCCTCTGTGCTTGTTCTTTAGTCGTCGGCGCCAACAGCCTCAATCCGCTTCCAGAGCTCCTGGATGCCGGTCCCTTTTTCGGCGCTGACCGGAAGCACCTCGGCGATCTCGTGCGCCTCTCGCAGGGCAGCAAGAGACTTCTGGAGCTGGCTTTGGCCTACGCGGTCGGCCTTGGTTCCGACGACCAGGTACGGCCGCTGGATCTGCTTGAAGAAGTGGATCAGCGTGGTATCGCTGGCCTGTGGAGGGATGTTGGTGTCGACCAGGCAGAGCGCGAGCGCCAGGGTCTCGCGTTCGGCGAGGTAGGGTTCGATAAACCTGGGCCACTCGGCGGAAATGGACTTTGAAATCTTCGCGTAGCCGTAACCGGGCAGGTCGGCGAAGATGAGGGTCGGGCGCGGCTTGCGGCGCTCGCCTGTGCCTTCATGCAAGGCGAAGAAGTTGATGGCGCGAGTGCGCCCCGGCGTGGACGAGGTGTGAGCTTGCTTGGACCCGAGCAGCGCGTTCAGCAGCGAGCTCTTGCCGACATTCGACCGGCCAAGGAAGGCGACCTCGGGCGCGTCGGCGGTCTTTGCCGGGGTGGGGAAGTGAGCCGGGTCGGTAGCCGACAGCAGAAACGTGGGGGTCAGGCGCATCCGCTCAGTGTACGGTGGAGACCGCAAGCGGCGCTCGCGATCCTCACTTCGAGGGAAGCTAGCGCCGCAGCGCCTCAGTGAGGTGGAAGGTAATGACCGATTCGGATGGAATCGTGACATCGCGGTTGCCGGTGTAGGCTCCCGCCGCAGTGCCTCCGCCCGCGCCGGCGAGGCTGCCGATGAGCGCACCTTTGCCACCCCCGGCGAGACCGCCGATGAGCGCTCCGAGGCCTGCGCCTCCGCCGATGAAGCCGGCGGTGCGTTTGCCGCGACCCTTGGCATCCTTCTCGTAAACGCTGGTTTCGACGTGGTCGCGGCCGATCGCGGTTACGGAGATGCCTAAATCGCCGGCGCCCTTGAAGCGTCCTTTGCCCTTCGAGGAGACGACTTCACCGGAAACCGGGGTTCCGGCACGGAAGACCTCGGTCCCACGTACACGAATCGGCGCTTCCAGCACGCCGGTCCAGCGGTCGCCCACTTCGTTGCGGCTGGCGGCAAGCCCGGTCGTAAGGCGAACCGCGACCGCGGTATGCACCGGCACCACCAGAGGAGCCGGCGCTGGCGCTGGTGCAGAAGAGGCCGGGGCTGCTGCCTGGGGGGCGGGCGCGGGCGCGGGTGAGTTCATGGGTGCGGCCGAAGCCGGGGCCGAAGCCGCGGCAGAACCGTCGGCGTTCCGCGCCACGGAGCTGCCCGCCGGATAGGTGACCGAGCCGTCGGGATTGGTGATGGACCCATCGGAGTTGCGCACGCCGGCTGCTTGGGCAGGGGCAGCAGTGTTGCTGGGAGCGCCTGGTGCGGGTGCCGGATGCTGCTTGCATCCGGAGGCGAGCAGCACTCCTGTAAGCAGGAAAAGGGTTGCCGGCGTAGTGCGATGGACGATCATACTGGCTCCTCCGAGACTTGCGAGCGACTGCATGGGTGGCGCTTTGGGTAGCTTACAAGGTCCTGGCAAGGATGTCTCCGCTGCCGTTGAGAGAGACGCAGAGACAGGCTCAGTCGATTGAAATCTTCCGCAGCAGCTTGAAGTTCGAGAGCATCTGCCCCGTCCCCAGCACCACTGAGGCCAGAGGATCATCGGCGATCGAGACCGGCAAACCCGTCTCCTCGCGTATCCGCTTGTCGAGATTCTTGATCAGCGCTCCACCGCCGGTCAGCACAATGCCGCGGTCTGAAATGTCGGCGGAAAGCTCCGGCGGCGTCCGCTCGAGCGCGACCCGGATGCCATTGATGATCGTCGCAATCGACTCCGCCAGCGCTTCGCGGATCTCCGTATCGTCGATCGTAATCGTCTTCGGCACGCCCTCGATCAGGTTGCGCCCGGTGATCGTTTTAGTCAGCGGCTGGTCGAGCACGTACGCCGAGCCCAGCTCCATCTTGATCTGCTCCGCCGTCCGCTCGCCGATCAGCAGGTTGTACTTGCGCTTAATGTACGTGATGATCGACTCATCCATCTGGTTACCGGCCATGCGCACCGAGCGCGAGTACACAATGCCCGCCAGCGAGATCACCGCGATATCGGTCGTCCCGCCGCCGATATCGACCACCATGTTGCCGCCCGGCTCGGTGATCGGCA
>CAXSDM010000206.1:0-3131 GCA_964235575.1 uncultured Acidobacteriaceae bacterium
GCCGGAGGCAGGGATGGCCTCTGCGCGAGACGCTGTTCGCCCTTGGGCTCGCTGTGGCGATTGCGGCCCTGGTGGCTTATTGGGTCGGGCAGAAGTCGGTCGCCAGGGTCACCGCTCCGCCGCGCTTGACGCAGGTATCGCATTTTGTACCGATCTCCGGCGGGCCGCCCAATGCCGAGAGCTTTCTGACGCTGGCGCAGGATGGCGATCGAATCCTGGCGCCGGTGCTGGTGAATGGGCGCTCCCGGCTGTTTGCAATCTTCGCCAGCACGGGCGAGACGCAGCCCATCTCCATGCCGGACGACATCGCCTCAGGCACGCTGGCCGATATCTCGCCGGACGGCTCGCGCCTGCTGCTGCGCAGTCATCTCTCCTCGGTCTCTGAGCAGCCGCTCTGGACGGCGCCGTCGAGCGGCGGCAGCGGTCAGCGTGTCGGCAGCGTGCTGGCCCACGATGCAACGTGGATGCCGGATGGCTCGGGAATTCTCTACGCAAACGACAATGACCTTACACTCTTTCACCAGGACGACGGAACCTCCACACCCTACGCGCGGCTTCCGGGACGGGCATTCTGGCTGCGCTGGTCTCCGGACGGCAAGTTGCTGCGCTTTACATTAATGAACCCGGTCACGCATGCGACAAGCCTGTGGGAAATGAATCCATCCACCCACGTTCAGGGACCGATCGCAAACGTGCAGGCAGCTCACCTTCCCGCCTGCTGCGGGGTTTGGACAGCCGATGGCAACGCCTTTGTCTTCCAGGCGGACGATAACATCTGGGAGTTGCAGGGGCGTGGTCGTCAGCAGCACTTGCTGCAGCTTACCAATGGGCCGTTGCGGTATCTTTCACCGACTGCCGCGCCAACGGGGTCGCGCATCTTTTTCGTCGGGCTGGAGGCACACTCCGGGCTGCAGCAGTTTGTCGACAAGACCCACCGGTTTGAGTCGGCGCCTGCGTTTTTGGCCGACGCGAATCGCATTGAATACTCGCGCGACCGGGCCTGGGTGGCATGGACGGATGCCAACGAGGTGCTTTGGCGCGCCCGCGCGGACGGCTCCGACAAAATTCGGCTCTCGTCCAACGCGCTCGAGGTCTTTATGGCGCACTGGTCCCCGGATGGCAAGCGCCTGGCCATGATGGCTCGCGAGCATGATGGCTTGTGGCAGACGTATCTTGTGGATGCGGTCGGGGGAAAGCCGGAGGCGCTCTTGCGGGAGACACGCAACTCCGCCGATCCAAGCTGGTCCGCCGATGCACGCCGTCTCGTCTACGGCAGGCAGCCGGAGCTGATGGGCAAGGAGAGCGGTCCGCGCACCCTCCAGATCATGGATCTGGTGACACACCAGACCGAGGAGATTCCGAATTCGGAGGGCTTGTTCAGCCCGCGCTGGTCGCCCGATGGCGCGTGGATTGCCGCGCTTACGCTCGACCAGCGCAGCCTTATGCTCTACAACGTCGCGCAGCAACGCTGGCGTCTGCTTGCCTCCACCAGCGCGGCCGATCCGGTCTGGAGCGCCGACAGCAAGGAGCTCTACGTGCATGCGTTCCAGGCTGACCGAGAACCAATCCTGAAGATCAACGTGCCGGACGGCGCCATGAAGGTGGTGGCTGACCTGGGTGATCTACGCGATCGCGAAACCGCGAACTATTTCTTCGGAGGATTGACTCCGGCCGATGAACCGATGGTGCAGCCTCGTGTTGGGACGGGAAATCTGTACAGCCTCGAACTACCGTCGCGGTAGAAGCGAGGCGGTGCTACTGCCGTGGACCGGCTCCGGCAGTTTGCTGGCCGCGCACTCCAGTCCTCAAGCGAGTCAATTGATCCGCGGTCAGGAGGGCGCGAAGCGCGAACGCCATGTGAGTGTCCGCTTTGTCGAGCGCGGCTCGGGCCTCCGCGATGCGGTCGGTCTGGGCGAGCGCGCGCTCATTGTCGATGACGGGCGCGGCAAGCATCGGCTCCAGCTTCGCCTCTTCCGTCTGCACGGCTGCGTCGAGCTGGATGAGCTTCAGCCGTCCCTGCAGGTAGGTTTCCGCCAGGCGGTGGACCTGATCGGGTGTGAGCCCCACCATCCCGACGATGTCCGGGTTCAACCAGAACTGTCCAGGCGGCAAGCCCAGTTCATCCAGGTCCTGCATTTCATCACGCACCTGTTCGCGTTCCTCGAAGTTGCGTGGCCCGTCCCCACGTTCGGGCTCGGTACGATGCATCCTGTTTTGGCTGGAAGATTGGTCTTGGGGTGGACCCTGCTGCGCAAAGAGCGTGGAAGAGCACAAGAGCAGGGGCGCGGCGAGAACGAGGCGGAATGTCATAAATCTCCTTCTAAGCAAATTTATCTTGCTATGCAGCTCCTAATCGTCATTCTGGCAGTGCGACATTTCCGTAGATGTCTGAGATTCCCTGGACTCTATATGCTGCTGTCGTCATTCGATCCGGAGTCGAAGCTGCTGCTGTCATCGAAGCTGCTGTTGTCGTCAATGGAGGAATCGTCGAAGCTCTGGTCGTCGCTCGAGCCGGTATCGGCAAAATCTGCCTGATCGCGACGGTCTTCGATGTCCGGGGAGGGCTGGTCGCCGCTGGCGGCGAGACGGTCAGCAAGCCCACCGCGGTCACCGGAAGCATTGTCTCCATAGTAGTTATTGACGACCTCTTCGCGCGGCTGTCCCATCTCGCCGCCCATGCCGCCGAACCCGGAGCCATAGCCGGCATGTTCGCCGAAGCCGTGCATCAGGCTTTCTATACCCTCGAATGCAAGGGCTCCGGCAGCAACGCCCGTTGCAGTCTGCATAGCGGAGCGAAGGAAACCTCCGCCGGCGGGCGCTGCGCCGTAGCCGGGCTGTGCATATTGAGGCTGGCCGTAGCCTGGTTGCGGCGGAGCGTAGCTGGGAACTTGCTGATACTGCGCCTGTGGTGGCGGTGGTGCAGGCTCTTCGTCGCGGTGCCCGAGCAGGTTGCCAAGAAAGCTGGTGCTGTGCTTGGGCTGCTGTGCCTGCTGTTTCAACTGATCGAGCTGCGTCTTGGCCTGGTCGAGGGCGTACTGTTGCACCAGAACGGTCTGCGCCAGGATGTAGAGCGCGTCGGGGTTGCGGCCGAGTTGCTGCTCGATGAAGCGCTCGGCGTCCGGATCCTTCTC
>CAXSDM010000207.1:0-3100 GCA_964235575.1 uncultured Acidobacteriaceae bacterium
CCAGCGTCATTCCGTCGGCCGCAAATGCCCCAAACGACTGCCCCGCCGTCCCATCAAAGGTCAGCGAAATCGCCGCCGCGACTGGCTCCTGCGCCCGCAAGAGAGACAACTCTCCGGCCAGCCGCGCGCCCACCGCCCGATCCGCGTTTGTAATCTTTGTGCGCACCGCAAACGGCTCGCCCGCCTTCACCGCCTCAAGCGCCTCCGCCGTCCAGGTCTCATCGAGCGCCGGATGCTCCGTCGGCTGCGTATTCCGAATCCCCTGCCAGCTCCGCACCCCGGTCGTCGGAGCCGCCAGCATCGGCGTCAGGTCCAGTCCGCCGTCGAAGCGCACCTGCGCCAGCAGGTCCGTCCGCCCAATCGCCTCTTCAATCGACCCCAGTCCATACTGCGCCAGCAGCCTCCGCAGGTCCGCCGAAAGCTCCTCAAACAGCCGCACGATATGCTCCGGCTTGCCCCGGAACTTGGCCCGCAGCTCCGGCCGCTGCGTCGCAATCCCCGTCGGACACGTATTCAAGTGACACTGCCGCGCCATATCGCAGCCAATCGCCACCAGCACCGACGTCCCAAACGCATACTCATCTGCCCCCAGCAGCGCTGCGATCAGCACATCCTGCGCCGTCGCCAAGCCGCCATCGGTCCGCAGCCGCACCCGTCCGCGCATGCCATTGGCAATCAGCACCTGCTGCGCTTCGGCCAGCCCCAGCTCCCACGGATTGCCCGCGTACTTGATGCTCGAAAGCGCCGCCGCTCCCGTCCCACCCGTATTCCCGGCGATCACGATGAAGTCCGCATAGGCCTTTGCCACGCCCGCCGCGACCGTTCCCACGCCGCAACTCGACACCAACTTGACGCCGACGGCCGCTCGCGGATTCACCCGCTTCAAGTCGTAGATCAGCTGCGCCAGGTCCTCGATCGAGTAAATGTCATGGTGCGGTGGCGGCGAAATCAGCGACACCCCCGGCTGCGCATGGCGCAACCGCGCAATCAGCCCCGAAACCTTGTGCCCCGGCAGCTGCCCGCCCTCGCCCGGCTTCGCTCCCTGCGCCACCTTGATCTCGATCTCTTCGGCATGCGCCAGGTACTCCGCCGTCACACCAAATCGCCCCGACGCCACCTGCTTCACGCGGTTATTCCGCAGCATTGGCCTCTCCGGAGCAGCCTCCACCAGCTCCGCCACTGCCGTACCTCCCATGCTCTGCATCGCTGCCGAGCCACCCCCGGAGACCGGCGCTGTGACCCGCGGCGCAACCTTGTACACTTCGCGATCCTCCCCGCCCTCGCCCGTATTCGACCGCGCCCCCAACATGTTCATCGCGATGGTCACGCACGTATGCGCCTCCGGGCTCAGCGAGCCAAGCGACATCGCGCTCGCGCAGAAACGCTTCATCAGCCCGGTCGCCGGCTCCACGTCCGCCAGCGACACCTCCGGACCGGCAGGACGAATCGCCAGCAAATCCCGCAAGTATGAGGGCTCCCGCGCGATCAAATCCTGCGTAAATATCTGAAACGCTGCCGCCGCATCCGGAGGCGCCACCCCGGCCCGTGTGCTTCCCACCGTCGTCTGCAGCGCCTTCACATTGCCCGGCTGCCACGTATGCGGCTCGCTCACGTCCGCCTTACGAAACCGCACCCAGCCATAATCCGGAAGCTCCACCGCCTCACCGGAAGTACCTTCCCAGCAAACCCGCACGGAGCGCTCCAGCTCCGCAAAGCCAATCCCCGACAACGGCGCCGGCGTCCCCCGGAAGCACCGCTCCACCACCGTCTTGTGCAGCCCCAGGATGTCGAACAAATGCGCCCCGCGATAGCTGTCCACCACGGAAATCCCCATCTTCGACATTACCTTCGCCAGCCCCGCGTCGAACGACTTGAGCATCTTTCGCTCCGCCACCGCCGGCTCCAGCCCGCCCAGTGACCGCCCCGTCTCAAGCGCCAGCCACGGACACACCGCACCCGCCCCGTACCCGATCAGCACCGCCGCATGATGAATGTCGCGGCAATCCCCTGCCTCAACCGCCAGCCCCACCATGGCGCGCAACCCGCACTCCACCAGCGCCTGGTTCACCGCACCCACCGCCATCGCCATCGGAATCGGCACAGAACCCGCCGCCACATCCCGGTCCGTCATCAGCAAAATTCTCGCCCCGCCGCGCACCAGCGCGCACGCCCGCGCGCACACCGCATCCAGTCCAGCAAGCAGCGTCTCAGCCGTCGGAAACACGCAGGCCAGTTCCGCCACCGGCAGCTCCTCCGCATGCGGATGCTCGCCCCTCCGTAATGCCTCCACCTGCGCCAGCGAAAGATACGGCGAGTCCAGCGACACGCCCGACAACGACGCATTTTTATCCAGCAGATGCGGCCACGGCCCC
This sequence comes from uncultured Acidobacteriaceae bacterium, assembly GCA_964235575.1. Taxonomy (GTDB): domain Bacteria; phylum Acidobacteriota; class Terriglobia; order Terriglobales; family Acidobacteriaceae; genus Edaphobacter. Next base: position 2,373 of record CAXSDM010000207.1, read on the forward strand.
AGCCGCGTATGCAACGACACCACGCACGACTCGCGCAAAGGATCGATCGCCGGATTGGTCACCTGCGCAAACCGCTGCCGGAAGAACGCATACACCGGCCGCGGCGCACGCGCCAGAAACGCCAGCGGCGTGTCATCGCCCATCGACCAGACCCCGTCCTTGCCCTCAGCCGCCATCGGCTTCAAGATCATGTTCACGTCTTCCCGCGTATACCCGAACCCGCGTTGCGCCTCCTTTAGTTCATCGGCAGCAACCGCCTCATTCTTTAGCTCCGGAGCGAAAGAAATTTTCTCAATCAGCGTCGCGTACGTCGCCCCCGTGTCGAAGACGCTCAGCAGCTCTTCATCCTGATAGATACGCTGATCGACCAGGTCGACCACCAGCATCTGCCCCGGCCCCAGCCTCCCGCTCTGCGTGATCTCCGCCGGGTCGAGGTCCACCAGCCCCGCCTCCGATCCCGCCACCACCAGCCCGGCATCGGTAATCGCAAACCGGCTCGGCCGCAGCCCATTGCGGTCGAGCGCCGCGCCCACCACGCAGCCATCCGAAAACGCAATCGCCGCCGGGCCATCCCACGGCTCGACGCAATCCGCGTGATAGCGCAAAAACGTCGACTCCCGGTTCGCGCTCACTGCCGGCGGCAGCAGCATCCGCACTGCCTCCGACAGCGACCGCCCATTCTTCGAGATCAGCTCCACCGCCTCATCGAGCGACGTCGAATCCGTCCC
>CAXSDM010000208.1:0-3029 GCA_964235575.1 uncultured Acidobacteriaceae bacterium
GGCGATACCGCCGCCTCGCCTCCATCCTTCGAGTAATCCGCCAGCGCATCCCGCTCCGCCACCGCCCGAAAGCCCTGCGCATCCTCCCCCTTGCCGCGCGTAATGTAGCGCGCATCGAGCGCAAACACCGCGTCCTTCGGCGTATGGTCCCGCGCCCAGACAAAGCCCTGCTCCCAAGGATTCGCAGGCGCCTTCCATGGCATCTCGAGGTGTGCCGACGCCGGATAACTCCGGCGCTCCGCGACAAAGAGCGCGCCCCCGGCAACTGCCACCATTCCGCACCACCGCAGCGGCCGCGTCCCCAGCCACCGCTCCCCCAGCCATGCCCCCACCAGCAGGATCATCACCACATACACCAGCTGCAGACAGCGCAGCGGCTGCAGCCGAGCCACCGCATGCACCTCCCCGCCGACCCGCGCAAACACCAGCGCCACCAGCAGCGACAAGCCGCCCAGCACCAGCGCCGTCCGCGCCAGCAACGCCCGCGCCCGCCCTCCTCCCCGCAGACCAAGCAGCGCAATCACCACCAGCGGCGCGACCGCCCCCACCCGCTCATACCCCGCCCACTGGCTCAGAAACCAATACGTCCGCGTCATCGCCACCCGCACATACGCCGCGGATTCCGGCGAAGTCTGCGCCTGCAGCACTGCCGCCGCGACCATCCCCGCGCCCGCCACTGCCACCGGCCCGCCTACCCGCATCCAGCGCCTCCGCGAGCCAAGCATCGCCAACAGCACCACCGCCAAACCCCCATACCCCGCCATCAGCGGATGCACCAGCGCCGCCAGGCCCAACCAGCCGCCACATCGCACCCACGCCCAGCGATCTTGCCCCACACCCATCGCCGCGCCCAGCGCCAGCAGCGTAAGCGGCGTCGACAGGCTGCGCGCCGTCACGTAGGGATCCATCAGCAACAGCGAAGTCCCCGCCACCGGCAGAGCAAACCAGCAAGCCAACAGCGTCACCGCGCCCAGCCTCCCCGGCCCGCTCGCCGTCATGCGCGCCGCCAGCCCCCACGCCGAGACCAGCGTCAGCCACGCGCTCGCCCCGTACACCGCCAGCAGCATCCACGGCAATCCCACGCCCGTCGCCCGCACCAGCCCCGCCATCAGCGGGGCAAACAGCGAAAAGCGCATCGGCGCCGTCACAAACTCCGCATGCGCCCCGTACAAGCCCGGGTCCAGCACCTTCTTGATCCCGGCCACATACAGCCCGCCATCCTCGGCATACGGATGGTACCCATGCACCAACAGCACCAGGCCGGTCAGCAGCCCAAGCCCAAGCCGAGGGCTTCTCCCCGTCGCCGCCAAACCCGATCCCACGCCCATATGCTTGCGCAAAGTCTAACCCCGGGCCGTCCGCGAAGGCCTCGGGTAAACTGGGAAAGCACGTCATCCTCCCACACCGCGGTGTCCCTCACCCATGTATCGCTCTCTTCAGCAGATGCTGCTGGCCCGGCTCCAGGCCATCCTGCTCGCACGCTACGACCTCACCATCGCCCAGCTCGCCGTCGAGCAGCCGCCCTCGATCGCCCTCGGCGAGCTCGCCCTCCCCATCGCCTTCGAGCTCGCCAAGCGCCTCCGCAAAGCCCCCCGCGTCATCGCCCAGGAGCTCCAGCAAGCCCTCACCGCCGAGCTTCCCAACCTCCCCGGCATCGCTTCCTTCGAGATCGCCGGAGCCGGTTACCTCAATGTCCGCCTCGACCGCGCCCTCCTCGTCGAGCGCATGGCCCACGACGAGCACGCCGACCTCGGCGGCCCCGGCTTCCGCCTCATCGAGCACACCAGCATCAACCCCAACAAAGCCGCCCACATCGGCCATCTTCGCAACGCCATCCTCGGCGACACCTTCGCCCGCCTCCTCCGCCGCGACAGTTACAAATCCGGATGGGAGATCGGCGTCCAGAACTACATCGACAACACCGGCGTCCAGGTCGCGGACGTCGTCGTCGGCTTCACCCATCTGCTCGGCCTCTCGCTCTCCGGCGTCAACCAGCTCCTCATCGAGATCATGGAGACCAACCAGCTCATCGACTTTTACTGCTGGGACCTCTACGCCCGCGTCAGCCAGTGGTACGTCGAGCCCGGCCTCTCCGCCCAGGAACTCACCCACCGCAAGCAGATCCGCCTCGACACCCTCCACGCCCTCGAGCTCGGCAGCAACGACACCGCCGCCATCGCCGACATCGTCTCGACCGCCGTCCTTCGCCGCCATCTCGAAACCATGCAGCGCCTCGGCATCGAATACGACTTCCTCCCCCGCGAATCCGAGATCCTCTCCCTCCACTTCTGGGACGCCGCCCGCGCCCTCATGATCGAGCGCGGCGTCCTCTACCAGGAGACCGAAGGCAAGAACCGCGGCTGCTGGGTCATGCGCCGGGCGGGCACCGAAGGCGACACCGACGCCGGTCCCGATGAAGAAGCCAAAGTCATCGTCCGCTCGAACGGCACCGTCACCTACGTCGGCAAGGACATCGCCTACCACCTCTGGAAGTTCGGCCTCTTGCCCGAGAAGGACTTCTTCTACGAGAAATTCCACCAGTATCCCGACCGCACCTGCTGGGCCTCCACCGGCAACGCCGCCGCGAATGACCCGTCCCACCCCGTCTTCGCCAAGGCCGACGCCATCTACAACGTCATCGACTCCTCGCAATCAGACCCGCAGAACAACGTCATCGCCGCCCTCCGCGGCATGGGCTACACCTCCGCCGCCGACCACTACACCCACTTCTCCTACGAGAAAGTAGCCCTCACCCCGCGCTGCGCCGTCGAGCTCGGCTACACCCTCTCCGATGAAGACAAGGCCCGCCCCTTCATCGAGGTCTCCGGCCGCAAGGGCCTTGGCGTCAAGGCCGACGACCTGCTCGACAAGCTCATCGCCGCCGCCAAAGCCGCAGTCGACACCCGCCACCCCGAGCTCGACGAACCGGAACGACTCCACATCGCCGGCCAGATCGCCGTCGGCGCCCTTCGCTTCTTCATGCTGCGCTTCAACCGCAACACCATCCTCGCCTTCGACTTCAAAGACGC
>CAXSDM010000209.1:0-3017 GCA_964235575.1 uncultured Acidobacteriaceae bacterium
GCCGTGTGTGCGGGTGTATCAGTCGGATCGGTTTCATAGGTAGGGACGGGATGATGAAGTTTGTGAAGGCGCATGCTTGCGGAAATGATTTTTTGATTTTGGAGGAGGCCGTGGCGGCGCGGAATCATGCTGCGCTAGCCAAGCGTTGGTGCGCGCGCAACACGGGGGTTGGCGCGGACGGGATTGAGTTCTTGGAGCGGCGTGCGGATGGGAGTTTGTTTCTGCGGCTGTTCAATGCGGATGGAAGCGAGGCGGAGCTTTCGGGTAATGGGACGCGGTGTGTGGCGGCGTGGCTGGCGCACAGCGAGGGTAGGGACGAGGTGGCGCTGGGGACGCATGGCGGGGTGCGGATGTGCCGGGTGATCGGGCGCGAAGGCGCGGTGTTTCAGATTGAGAGCGGGATGGGCGTGCCGCGGGTGATGCCGCGGACAATTGTGGTGGAAGGCGTCGGCGAGGTGCCGGGGGCGATGGTGAACGTGGGCAATCCGCACTTTGTGTTGTTTGTGGAGGCGGAGGATTTTGGCGCGCATGGGTTGAGCTGGCAGGCGCTGGGGGCGAAGATCAGTGGGAGTCCGCTATTTCCGCATGCGACGAATGTGGAGTTTGTGCGGGTGCGGGCGCCGGGAGAGATTGAGTTCCGGATATTTGAGCGGGGGTGCGGGCCGACGACTTCTTCGGGGACGGGCACGTGTGCTTCGTCTGCCGCGGCGATTGCGTTGCGCGGCGCGGCGCGGGAACTGACGGCGTACGCCGAGGGCGGTCCGCAGCGGGTGGTGTGGCCGGGGCGGGACCAGGCGATGCTGCTGACGGGGCCGGCGGAGATCCTGTGTGTGGGGGAGGCGTTTTGAGCGGGTTGACGAAGCCGAAGGCGCTGCGGGCGGGGGCGAGGATTGGGATTGTTTCCCCGGCGAGCCTGGCGAATGCGGAGGCGGTGGCGCGGGGTGTGGCGACGCTGGAGGGGATGGGATTTCGGACGCGGCTGTTTCCGCATGCGCTTGACCGCGGGCCGCTGAATTATGCGGGGACGTTGGAGGCTCGGCTGAGCGATTTCCATGCGGCGTTCGCGGATCCCGAGGTGGATGCGGTGTTTTGTACGCGCGGCGGCTGGGGGGCGGCGGAGCTGCTGCCGCATCTGGACGTGCAGCTGATTCGGGCGAATCCGAAGGCGTTTGTGGGGTATAGCGACGTGACGTCGCTGCATGTGTGGCTGGCGCGGGAGGCGGGGCTGGTGAGCTTCCAGGGGCCGATGGTGGCTTCAGATTTTTCGAAGGCGCCGGGGCCGGAGATGGTGAGTTTTGCGCGGGTGTTGCAGATGACGGAGCATTGGACGCTGGGTGCGGGGTCAGGGCTGCGGGTGCTGCGGCCGGGGCGGGCGGTAGGTGCGCTGACGGGTGGGTGCGTGTCGATCTACGTGGAGGCGCTGGGGACGCCGTATGCGGCGGAGCCTCCGGCGGGGGTGCTGTTTCTCGAAGATGTGGGGGTGAAGCCGTACCAGTGGGACCGGATGCTGGTGCATCTGCGGCTGGCGGGGATGCTCGACCGGGTGACGGGGATTGTGTTCGGGGACATGGGGCAGTGCGTCGATTGGGCGGGACAGCCGCCGCTTGAGGAGCAACTGCTGTATGCGCTGCGGGAGTTTGCGGGGCCGATTGGGATCGGGCTGCAGAGCGGGCATGTAGAGGGCGGGAATATTACGCTGCCGTGGGGTGTGCAGGTGGAGCTTGACCTGCGCGATGGGGCGAACCCGCGCATGCACTTTGCCGAAGCTTCCGTGCTCGCATAGGCTATGAGGATGGAACGGCACATTTATCTGATTGGGGTGTGTGGGACGGCGATGGCTTCGCTGGCCGGGATGCTGAAGGCGGCGGGGCATCGGGTGAGCGGGTCGGATGCGGCGGCGTATCCGCCGATGAGCGATCAGCTGGCGGAGCTGGGGATCACGGTGCACCAGCCGTACGACGCGGAGCATCTTTCGCCTGCGCCGGACCTGGTGGTGGTGGGGAACGCCATTTCGCGCGGCAATGTGGAGCTTGAGGAGGTGCTGGACCGGCGGATTCCGTTCTGCTCCATGGCGGCGATGCTGCATGATGAGTTTCTCCTTGGGCGAGAGTCGCTGGTGGTGGCGGGGACGCATGGCAAGACCACAACGACCAGCATGCTGGCCTGGATCTATGAGGTGGCTGCGCGTCGGGATGCGCGGTTTGCGGCTTCGTTCTTGATTGGCGGCGTGGCGGAGAACTTCGGCACGAGCTTCCTGGTGCGGCCGCAAGAGGAGGGCGTGCGGCAGCCGTTTCTGCTCGAAGGCGATGAGTACGATACGGCGTTCTTCGACAAGGGACCGAAGTTTCTGCACTACTTTCCGGATGCGGCAATTTTGACGCACGTGGAGTTCGACCACGCGGATATATACGACGATTTAAAAGCGGTGAAGACGGCGTTCAAGCGCCTGGTAAACCTGATTCCGCGGCGTGGACGCCTGGTGGCGTTTGACGGAAGTGAGAATGTAACCGAATGTGTTTCAAAAGCATTTTGTGCCGTAGAGCGGTACGGTAAAGCTGCCGATTCGCACTGGCGGGTGAGCGAGCTGAGCCACGTCAATGGCGGGATGCGCTGGCGGCTGGACCGTGCGGGCACCTTCTTTGCTGACTGCATGCTGCCGATGCCTGGCGAACACAATGCACTGAATGCGACGGCGGCGGCGGCGCTGGCGGCGGGACAGGGTGTGCCGGCCGAGGCGATTGTGGAAGCGCTGGCTACGTTCCGGAGCGTGAAGCGGCGGCTGGAGGTGCGTGCGGAAGTGAACGGCGTTACGGTGATCGACGACTTTGCGCATCACCCGACGGCGATCCGCGAGACGCTGAACGCGCTGCGGCATGCGTATCCGGGGCGGCGGTTGTGGGCGGTGCTCGAGCCGCGGTCGAATACGCTGAGGCGCAACGTGTTTGCAGACGCGCTGGTCGGGAGCCTGGCGCTGGCGGATCGCGTGGTGCTGGCGGCGGTGTTCCAATCCGGTGTCA
>CAXSDM010000210.1:0-3000 GCA_964235575.1 uncultured Acidobacteriaceae bacterium
CATGCGCTTACGGGTGGTTTTTCCGGCATTTCGGATATTGTTCGCGACTCCTTTGGCTCGATCGACAAACTGTACGAGCAGGGGCGTGAGATCACCGGGCTCGCCACCCACTACACGGATTTTGATCGCATGACGAGCGGGCTTCAGAACTCGGAGCTGGTCATCATTGCGGCACGGCCTTCCATGGGCAAGACTGCGTGGGCGATCAATATCGCGCAGAACGCCGCCGTGCGCGATGGCAAGGTGGTGGCTGTTTTCTCGCTGGAAATGTCGAAGGAGAGTCTCTTGCGGCGCATGCTGGCGAGCGAGGCGATGGTGAACTCGCGCAAAATCCAGACCGGCTTTCTGCCGCGCGAGGACAAGGGCAAGCTGCTGGCTGGGCTTGAGCGGCTGATGGAGTCGAAGCTCTTTGTCGACGACACGCCCGGGATTACGCTGGCCGAGATGCGCGCGAAGGCTCGGCGCTTGAAGCAGCAGGAGGGGTCGCTCGACCTGATCGTGATCGACTACCTGCAGCTGATGACCGGCTCGGTGGGCGCGAACGCGAAGAAGTTCGAAAATCGCACGCAGGAGGTCTCGGCGGTCTCGCGCGGGCTGAAGGCGCTGGCCAAGGAGATGAAGGTGCCGGTGGTGGCGCTGTCGCAGCTTTCGCGTGGCAGCGAGCAGCGCGCCGGGGATAAGAAGCCGTTGCTCAGCGATTTGCGGGAGTCGGGCTCGATCGAGCAGGACGCGGACGTGGTCTGCTTCATTCATCGCGAGGAGTACTACGATCGCGAAAACGAAGATCTGAAGGGCAAGGCGGAGATCATCATCGCCAAGCAGCGCAATGGGCCGACGGGCTCGTGCCAGCTGGCTTATCTGTCGGATTACACGCGCTTTGAGAATCTGGACACAGCCCACAGCGGCAGCGAGAGCGACTACTAGAATCCAGGAAGTTGCGGGTAATCTGCTGGAGGTGACACGTGTATACGCCGAAGATGAACCTGGAAGACGACGTTCCGAAGCTTCGCGAGTTCGTGCGGAACAACCCGCTTTGCGCGCTTGTGACCCACACTCCGGAGGGCATGATCGCATCGCACATTCCCATGGTGCTGCACGAAGATGGCTCAGGATTTGGGACGCTGCGGGGGCATGTCGCCCGCGCCAACTCGCAGTGGCGAGCGTCGACGGACTCTGAGGAGGCTTTAGGAATCTTTACCGGACCTCAGCATTACATCTCCGCTTCCTGGTACCCCGACAAGACGACCCATGGCAGAGAGGTTCCCACGTGGAACTATGTGGCCGTTCATGTTTACGGTCCCATGCGGACAATTGAAGATACGGAGTGGCTTTTGGAGCATCTGCGGGAGCTGACCGATCGAAGCGAGGTGATTGCTGAGGTGCCGTGGCGCGTCGCCGATGCGCCGCGGGAGTTCATCAGCAGGTTGGCCCAGGCGATTGTTGGGATTGAACTGCGGGTATCTCGAGTCGAGGGTAAGTGGAAGGTAAGCCAGAACCGCTCGGAGCGAGACGCAGCCGGCGTCATGGACGGACTTAGCATAGTGGGGACGCCTGCGAGCGCGGAGATGAGAGAGCTTGTGCGCTCTCGGCGTCCACGTTAGCTTCAGCCGAGTCGGCATAGACCCGATACTCTGAAGGAGTACCACGGAGGCCGCGGCAGCGTTGAACAACTGGGTCGAGATTTCGGAGGCGAACCTGGCCTGGAACCTGGGTGCCATCCAGGCTGCTGCCGGAACCGATACGGAGGTCCTCGCGGTCGTCAAGGCAAATGCTTACGGCCATGGGGTGGAGCGCTGCTCGGTGGCGCTGGTCCGGGCCGGGGCGCGCTGGCTGGGTGTGACCTGCGCCGCGGAGGGCGTTCGGGTTCGTCAGGCGCTTCGGGCCGCCGGGCTCACCGCGGACATCCTGATTATGTGCGGATTCCTTCCGGCGGATGTGCCGCTGATAGCCGAACACGCCCTTGTGCCGGTGCTGTGGACGCTCGAGCAGGTGGAGGCGCTAGCTCCACATCCCGGCTTGCGCGTGCAGGTTGAGGTCGACACGGGCATGGGCCGCCAGGGTGTGCGTCCGGGGCTGGAATTGGAGCGGCTGCTCTGTGCCATGCAGGTGGGGGAACTCGTTCTGGACGGAGTGTTCACCCACTTTTGCAGCTCCGAGGTCGCGGACAGCGGCTTGACGCAGCGGCAGGAGCGGCTTTTCGAGGACGCCATCACGCAGGCGATCCGCGCCGGACTTCAACCGCGATGGGTGCACGCCGGCAACTCGTCGGCGGTCGACAACCCGGCCGAGGACTGGCCGTGGCTGGCTGAGCTCGCGCGACAGGCCGACGCCTGCGCCATGGTCCGCCCAGGGCTGGCGCTCTATGGCTATTGCCTGCCGATCGAAGGCCACGCCACCTCGCACCTGCGGCCCCATCTGCGACCCGTGATGACCTGGAAGGCGCACGTGCTTGCCGTGCACTGCCTCGCCCCGGGGGAGACCGTTGGCTACAATGCCTCCTTCACCGCGGACCGCGCCATGCCGGTCGCGCTGCTGCCAGTGGGCTATGCGGACGGCCTGCGCCGGGAGCTTTCAGGCCGCGGCTGGGTGATGCTCGGCGGCCGTCGCGCGCCGATCCTGGGCCGCATCTCGATGAACCTGACCGTGGTGGACGTCAGCGGCATTCCCAACGTTGCGGCAGGCGACGCGGCCGTCGTGCTGGGCGAGGGGGTCACGGCTGAAGACCACGCGCGTCTGGCCGGCACGATCGCCTACGAGATCCTGTGCGGCATCCATCCCTGCGGCTGACCGCCTATTTGCTTCGGGCACGGCACCCCAGTAGCATCAGGAGATGGAAGCTACCGGAAACAACGCTGCACGACGCCCCGAAGACATCGCTCTCGATCTGCTGAAGTTTGTCGCCTCGCACGCGAACGTGGGCTCGAAGTCCTCCGGCTCGACCGGCTTTGTCGCGCCGTTTCAGGCTAAGTCCGAAGACCAGGTAACGCAGCTGCTGGAGCT
>CAXSDM010000211.1:0-2905 GCA_964235575.1 uncultured Acidobacteriaceae bacterium
AACCCGCGGCAGCCATTACGGCAGCGTCACCACCGTAAGCGCCTTCAAATTCCGCACCCACCGCGCCGGCTTCTTCTCATCCGCCGACACCATCTTGAACTCCCCATCCGCCCCCAGCGGCTTGCCATCCACACTCAGCGCCACCACCGCATCGCCGATGTGCAGTCCAAACTCCAGCTCCGAAGCCGAGTACAACACCCAGTAGCCGTCCGTTCCCTCCACCCGCACATAGCTGTGGTAGATCTTCTGCGCGCCTTCGCCTTTGAGCGTCATCCCATACTTCTCGAGCAGATCGCTCAAACCCACACCCGAGTACGTCTCGTCCACATTGCTATGGCCGTTGTGCACGGTCAGCGTCCGCTGCGGCATTGCCTGCAGGTCAGTCACCGAAAGCGTCGCGGGCTTGCCGTTCACAGTCACCACCAGGCTCTTCGATGGAACGGAAGGCTTGCTGTCATGGTGCTCGTGCATCGGTTCCATCGGTGCCTGCTGGCCAACGACCCTCATGGCTCCTCCCAGGCCCACGCAAAGAACCAACGCCAAACCCGCAAAGTTCCTCATGCTGTCCCTCGTCTCCGAACCATACCGCAACTCGATGACCTCATCAATACGGAGGCCGTCCCACCCGGATATACTTCAAGCATGTCCATCCTCAAGAACACCGCGGCGATCGCCAAGGGAATGAGTATCACCTTCGGCCAGATGTTCCAGCCCACCGAGGTCGAGAACTACCCCGACGGCAAGGGACCCATGCGCGGCGCGCAGTTTGAGCAGCGCTTCCGCGGCAAGCACCAGCTGCAGCGCGATGAGAACGGCCTCGAAAAGTGTGTCGCCTGCTTCCTCTGCGCCGCGGCCTGCCCCTCGAACTGCATCTACATCGAGGCCGCCGAGAACACCGAAGAAGTCCGCATCTCGTCGGCCGAGCGTTACGCCAAGGTCTACAACATCGACTACAACCGCTGCATCTTCTGCGGCTACTGCGTCGAAGCCTGCCCCACCGACGCCATCACCCACGGCCATGGCTTCGAGCTAGCCTCGCTCAACGCCACCACGCTCGTCATGCGCAAAGAAGACCTGCTCGTCGGCATCCAGCCCGCCATGCCGCTCACTCCGGGCAGCGGACAGGATCAGGCCGACCGCCTGCTCTAACCAGACAGGGAGCGGATCACCTACCGCGCCCGCAACAGCAGCAGATGCACATGTCCCTTCAGCACCTTCACCCGCGCGCCGAGCGACCAGGGAGACAGCCGCGCCAGCGTCTGGTTGTAGTGCAGGTGCGCCTTGCGCGAGGACTCTGTCAGCCGCCGCGATTCGTTCGAAGCCTGGCTGTCATGCTTGCGAAACCCAAGCTGCGGCGGCCCATGCGTCTTCACAATCGGATAGTGCGCCGAAATCTGCAGCCACAGGTCGTAATCCTCCGAATACGTGTCCGCCGCAAATCCCCCAGCCTTGCTATGCACCTCGCGCCGCCACATCACGCATAACCCCACCCGGCATCGAGGCAGCAGCGCAGACGCTGGCTCCTCCGTCACCATCGGGTACAGCACCTTACCCTCCGGATCGATCTGCTCCATGTCGCAGTACGTCATGCCCGCCTCAGGATGGCGTTCGAGCTCAGCCAGCATCACTGCAAGCGCATCCGGGTAAAAAACATCGTCCTGCGCCAGCCGCGTTACGAACGCGCCCCGGCTCGCGTCGAGCGCCGTCTGGAACGCCCGTCCCTGGCCGCCATTGCTGTCCCGCGCAATCACCCGGATGCGAGCATCCCGCCGCGCCAGTGCCCGCAAAAATTCGAGCGTGTCGTCCGGGCTCTTGTCGTCCACGCAGATCAGCTCGATATCCGCAAAACTCTGCCTCAGACAGCTCTCGACCGCCGCTTCCAGGTACTTCACGCCGCAGTAGCAGGGCATCAGAATCGATACCTTGGGAATCACCGCCAACGCGCTCTGCTCCTTGCTTTCTCGCAACGGGTAGCTCCTGAAGATGCTCCAAAAGCGTAGTATCGCACTCGTCTGCAGGGTGGACCATCCCCCAGAGCAGGGAAGCGACCATCCCCCAAAGAGGGGATGGCGTTTCACCGTACCAAAGTGCAGATTGCAGCCGTCTTCCCTATCGTGTTATCTTTCGATCAATCCAGTCAGCTTCGGCTGATTGAATTTCATGCAGAGTGGTTGAGGGACGAGCCCTTTGACGCCACGACAACCGGACAGAACAAACGCGTACCGGTGTCAACTCTCTCCTGGATAGCCTTCGTCGGCGAACAGGGAACATGAGATTCGGAGCAAGCGGAACGGCTCAGCTTAGAGTCAGTCCGTAAACCCCCGCACCTCCTTCCCCCCTTCCATCTGAGTTGCGTCCAAGATGCCAGCCCCCTCCGCCACAGTTTTGAGGAGAGCTGAGCAATGGAGTATTCCTGTCAGACCTACCAGTTGAAGTGCAACGAGTGCGGCCGTACCTTCGGCAATCGCCCCCTCTCCGGCTGCCCCGAGTGCCTGGCCCCGCTTGAAGTCCATTACGACCTCGACCTCATCAAGCAGCAGGGCCGTTTCACCCGCGCCGCCATCGCCGCCGGTCCCTTCAATATCTGGCGTTACGCCGCGCTGCTGCCCATTCCGGAAGGCTTCCAGCCCGACCTCCCCGTAGGCTTCACCCCGCTCGTCCGCGCCCGCAATCTCGGCAAGCGCATCGGCGCCGACCAGCTCTTCCTCAAGAACGACTCCGTCTGTTTCCCCACGCTCTCCTTCAAGGACCGCGTCGTCTCCGTAGCCCTCGCCAATGCGCAGAAGTTCGGCTTTGAGACCGTCGGCTGCTCCTCGACCGGCAATCTCGCCAACTCCGTCGCCGCGCAGGCCGCCCGCCTCGGCCTCAAGGCCTGCATCCTCATCCCCGCCGACCTCGAGCCCGC
>CAXSDM010000212.1:0-1428 GCA_964235575.1 uncultured Acidobacteriaceae bacterium
TGCGACATCGGCTCCCACCAGGTCGACCAGTTCCTCTTCTACACCGGCTCAAAAAAGGCTGAGATAGTCGAGTCCCAGATCGCCAACGTTAACCACCCCAAGCACCCGCAGTTCCAGGATTTCGGCGACATGGTCCTGCGTGGCGACCGCGGCTTCGGCTACGTACGCCTCGACTGGTTTACCCCCGACGGACTGGGCACCTGGGGCGACGGCCGTCTCTTCATCCTCGGCACTCAGGGCTACATCGAAGTCCGCAAGTACACCAACGTCGCGGTCAGCAAGCAGGGCAACAATCTTTTTATCGTCGACAAGGACAAGTCGCGCTACATCGACTGCAACAACGTGCCCTTACCCTTCGGCCCGCAGTTCGTCGCCGACATCGTCAACCGCACCCACATCGCGCAGGATCAGGATCAGTGCCTGCTCGCCGCCGAGCTAGTCGTCACCGCCCAGAACAAGGCTAAGCTGGTCAAGCTCGAAACCTAAATCAGCTTCCCAGCGACAGCACTTACGCTTTTTCTCGTCATCACCCAAGCGAGTTTGCGGTTCACGCACGAAGTGTTCGTGGGCGCTCCAGCGGAGGGAAAGCCCTCTCTTGTCCTAAATTGCGCGCAGCAGACGAATCGGCAGAAAGAAAATTGCCTCAACCAGGTGAAACGATCCGCCGACAACCAGGCCAGCGAGTCGGAATGGCAGCAATATCAGCCAGATGAGCGGGTAAAGCAGGACCGCAGCCAAGGCCAGCGGCCAGCAGGTGACCAGCAGACAACAAAAGACAAGCAGCTTCAACATCCAGTTCTCTCCTGCTGCCAGGTACGCCGTTGAGCAGCGGAAAGTTCCGAGTCAGCGGAGAATGGAGGAATGCAGCGTGTGGTGGCGGTCGACTACTCAGGCGACAAGGGTCCGGGACAGCGCAAGAAGATCTGGGCCGCGGTGTGGACCGCATCGGCGCGGACCGGAAAAATTGATAGCGGATCGATGCTGCTCGAGGATGGCCGCAGCCGCGAGGAACTCGCGGAGTGGCTGATTGCTCTGGCGGCCGAGACGTCGGCGATGGTGGTCGGCATCGATTGCTGCTTCAGCTATCCGGCGTGGTTTCTCGAAGAGCATGGATGCGCCTCGGTGTTCGACTTCTGGCGGCATGTGTCTGCGGGTCATGGCGAGCGATGGCTGGGGACCACCTGCGCCGAGCAGGAGCGGGACCTGCGGTTCTGGGGCCGTCCGCATAAGCGTCCGGAGCAGTTTTCCGGGGCGAACCGGCCACGCATGATGCGGCGCACGGATATGGAGAACAAGATTGAGCAGGCGCTCGAGGGCGGGGACGCGGCGCGGGCAGCGCTGATGCGGGGGATCACGCCCAAGTCGCCGTTTCAGATTGGCGGGTCCGGGTCGGTGGGCACGGGGTCGCTGCGGGCGATGCCTTGGCTG
>CAXSDM010000212.1:1528-2881 GCA_964235575.1 uncultured Acidobacteriaceae bacterium
TACGGCATCGGGCAGAGTTTGCCCGGCTGCGGAGGACAGAGGATGTCACATTGTTGCTTGAGGGCATCACGTGGCGGCCGGGAGTATGAAAACCGCTAAGGGCAGCGCCGCATCCAAAGTCGCGATGAAGACGATCACGCTGGAAGAACACTTCGTTACCGAATCTTTTCTGAAAGCGACCGGCGCTTACGGAAAGGAGGCACCGCCACAGATCGCCGCAATGCGGCCCAAGCTGATGGATTTGGGAGCGGGGAGGATCGCGGCGATGGATGAGGCCGGGATCGACCTGCAAGTCATGTCGCTGGCCAGCATGGGCATCGACGACCTGGATGGGCCGACGGTAACGGCGCTGGCGCGGGACGTCAACGATGAGCTGGCGGACGCGGTGCGTGCGCATCCGGACCGGTTGGCAGGGTTCGCGCTGCTGGGGATGAAGGAGCCGGAAAACGCCGCGGCGGAGCTCGAGCGATGCATCACACAGCTTGGCTTTGCGGGCGTTCTCCTGGATGGCACGTGTGATGAGCTGTTCTACGATGACCCGCGGTTTATGCCCGTGTTTGAGACCGCGCAACGGCTGAAGGTGCCGGTGTATCTGCATCCCTCGCTGCCGCCGCACACAGTGCGGGAGGCTTACTTCAGCGGGCTTCCGGATGGGTTGGGCCAGATCCTCTCAATTGCGGGCTGGGGTTGGCATGCGGAGACGGCGCTGCACACGCTGCGGCTGATCGTGGCCGGCCTGTTCGATCGCCTGCCGGATCTGCAACTGATCATCGGGCACATGGGCGAGATGCTGCCGATGGCCATGGCGCGGTCGAGTGGCATCCTCTCCGGCCCGGCGCACCTGCGGCAGACAGTAGCCGACTACTTCCGGACAAACATTCACCTGACGACCAGCGGGTACTTCACCCAGCCGCCGCTGAAGCTGGCGCTGGAGGTGGTGGGGATCGAACGGATGATGTTCTCGGTGGATTATCCGTTCAGCCCATACACGAATGGGAGAAAGTTCCTGGAGGACGCAGCCCAGACGCTCAATGCGCGCGAGATGGAGATGCTGGCGCATGGGAATGCGGAGCGGCTGCTGAAGCTATGAAATGCCGTGTCGCCTCGCCTAGCGCGTGCGGAAGTCGATGGTAATGTCGGTCTGACTCAGCACAGGAAGAAGATCTTTTGTCGCTGGATGGAACTGCCAATGCGAGATGGCATCCAGAGCTGCTTCGTCGAGTCCTGCTCCTACGGCCTGTACTACCTGCAGACGTACGGGGGATCCAGCCTTGCTGACGATGACGTGTACCTTGCTCTCGCCGGAGGCGTTTACCTCGAAGGCCGCTTGGTTGAAGCTGGGTTGTTGGCTAC
>CAXSDM010000213.1:0-2821 GCA_964235575.1 uncultured Acidobacteriaceae bacterium
CGAGGTTGGCGGCTTCAAACGAAGCGACTTCAGCTTGTTCCTGGGCGAAGGCGCGAATCAGGCGTGCTCCCGAGAAGTTCTCCTGAGCCTTGGCAGAGATGTCAGAGAACATGGCCTGAATGCGTTCGAAGCGCTTGTGGATGCGCGCGCCGAACTGTTGTACCAGAACCGAGGCGATCGGCAGCGGCACGAATGCCCAGAGCAGGAGATGTGGGCTGATGCGGTACATCACGGGCAAGGCGGCGGCCGTAAAGAAAAGTGCGTTGGCCGAGTAGAGGATCGCCGGACCAAGCAGTTGGCGGACCGCGCTCAGGTCGTTGGTCGAGCGCGCCATGACGTCGCCGGTACGATGGACGTGAAAGAAGCTGGCGGACTGCCGCTCGAGATTGGCGAAAAGATCGTTGCGTAGATCGAACTCGATCTCTCGCGAGGCGCCGATGATCACCTGCCGCTCGACGTAAAGGAAGACCGCCGAACCAAAGGCGACGGCCAGCAGCCGCAGCGCATGGAACAAAATTCTCTGCTGGTCGACGCCGTGCTTCATGTCGTCGACAGCATCACCGACGACGATCGGCACCAAGGCGCGGAGGCCGTTATAGCAGAGGACGGCGACCCCACCCCAAGCGAAATGTTTCCAGTAGCGCCGGAGATAGGGTGCGAGCGGCTTGAGCCTGTCGAGCATACGATTCAGATGATCCCCGGCGCGCTAAGGCTTCGACAAAGGCGGCGGAGTGGCGGTCGGCTTGGTTGGGTCGGTCGAGGGCGTGGGCGGAGCCGGCTTGGTACCGTCAGGAGCAGGCGTCGTGCCGGAGCCGGGCGTGGTGGTCGGCTTGGGAGCGGCCTGCGGTATAGCAGACGGCGCGGGCTGCGGGACAGAGCGTGCTGGTTGAGTTGGAGTCTTCGTTGGCGGCGGCGTGTCGGACACCTTCATCACTTCCACATCGAAGATCAGCATGGATTTCGGAGGAATGCTCTGATGCTGGTTCGGCCCATAGGCGAGTTGGTATGGGATGAACAGGCGACGCTTGCCACCAACGCGCATGCCGCCGAAACCGGTGTCCCAACCCAAGATTACCTGGTGGGCGCCATAAGCGATGTCGATCGGTTCACCGCGATCGACTGAGGAGTCGAATTTAGTGCCGTCCACCAAATAGCCGGTGTAATGAATGCTTAGCCATTTGTGCGGCGCGACGAGTTCGCCTGTGCCGGCCTTAATGTCAACAAAATTGAGCGATATGGAGGAACTCTCAATACCGAGTTGTTCGCGGAGGTCTGGTCCTTCGAGCGGGGAGGCATAGGCCAGCTTCACGGTCGGCGGCTCGAGGGTGTAAAGGGGCTTGGGACAGGACGTGCCCGCCGGCAAAGCCGGGATTTTAGGAGAGAGTTCAGGCACTTTGGCGCAGGCTGAAGCTGCGGACGTTGTCGAGCTGCTGGCGCCGGTCGTGTGATGCACGGTAGGGCGTGTGGTCTGGGCAAGCGTAGGTGAAGCGATGACGAACAGCAGTGCGGAAATGAGCTTCATGGTTGATATCAATCGTACATGGTTGACCTTGCAAGAAGAAACAGTGAGGTGATCGGGCACGTGGAGTGAGGTGTGACCTATAAACACGTCCGTGGACGCATTCCTGAGAGGGCCGGGTTAGCCCCATCAGTAAGCTGTTTTGACGGAATTGCTCTGCCCGTCTGTTAGTCGTAGATTTCGATAGTTCAGAATCGTGTTAAACATCATCCTGAACTCACCGATGTTCTGCCAGCGCCAAACCGGGTTTGTCGTAAACAGCACGGCCTCTCCCTGGCCGACCGGCATCACTACAACTGCAGCCCGCCCCTTGATTTCGTCCGCGCCGTTCATCAGTCCGCTGAGCACAGCCTTGTCGCCGCCCGGATACCGCATCAGCACGTCCTGCTTGTCCATTTCCGCATCCATGCGCAACAGTGGCCCATTCGCATAGCGGACCGGGATCGTCTTGCTTGAGTACCCGTAAAAGATCGGGTTCGACGGAGCCGTGATCTCCGCCTCTACAATCGGCCCCGGCGCATAAAACTTTGACGTCGTCGTGCCCGCGTCGATCTTCGGAGTGATGCCGAAGTCCGCCGTTAGTGCGCTCGATGTGCCCAGCGTGACAAGCACTCCGCCTTCGTCGGTAAACTTCTGCAGTTCGGCCACGCCTGCCGCACCCATGCCGCCCGTAATGTCTTCAGACGAGCCGTAATCGCCCAGAAACTTGAACTGGCTCGTCTTGGTGTAGGCCAGCGGGATTTTGCTTTTCGGAATGTCCGTAACCAGGGCCTTCGCCGTCCGCATCTGGTTTGGAATCAGAATCAGGTCGTAGTCCGCCCGCAGATTGCCCTTGAGCACTTGTTCCTTGAAGATGAGATCATACGGCACTTTGTACTGGTCGAATGCGTACCGGACCCAGCCCACATCCTGCGTTCCCGCCCAGGTGCTGAACATTGCCACCCGCGGCAGCGCTGCCCCGTGCATGGCCACTTTCGGCGTTGCTCCCAGCGCGACTACGTCGAGTCCCAGCCCGCTCGCCACGGTCTTTAACCGCGCGCCTGCGCTTGCCGGAACCACAAATGTTCCTGCAGGCAGCATCGCCCCGTCCGCCGTAAACGACGTCTCTGCGATCTCTATCGGCACATCCTTCAACCCGTACCGAAGCGTCGCCATATTCGGCGAGCCATGATCCGGAACCGCATACATAGGCGCACCGGCCCGATCCTTCACCTTACCGACCGCCACATACTCCGTCACCGGCTCAACCACGGCCGTCAGCACAGCCATATCCGTCGTCGGCTTGATCGTCGTGTGCGTCAT
>CAXSDM010000214.1:0-2742 GCA_964235575.1 uncultured Acidobacteriaceae bacterium
GCGGAGCTGCGAGTGCTGACGCGGTCGACAAGCAATCTGGCGGGGCTCGAAGGGTTGGCGGCGGACACGGTGGTGGGCGATCTGCGGCAGCCGGAAAGCTTGCGCGCTGCGCTCGCCGGGTGCGAGGTGCTGGTACATGTCGCGGCGGATTATCGGCTGTGGGTTCCGGATCCGGAGGAGATGTACGCGGCGAACGTGGCGGGGACGCGTGCGTTGCTGCGGCTTGCGCGGGAGTTGGGCGTGAGCAAGGTGGTGTATACGTCGTCGGTCGCGACGATGGGCTTTCTAACCGATGGGACGATCGTCGATGAGGCGACGCCGGTGTCGGTCGAGGCGATGATCGGGCACTACAAGCGGTCGAAGTTTCTCGCCGAGCAGGAGGCGATCGCAGCAGCACGCGCCGGCCAGCACGTGATGATCCTCAATCCGACCACGCCGATCGGCTCAGGCGACGCGAAGCCTACGCCTACGGGGCGCATTGTCGTCGACTTCCTCAACCGAAACTTTCCGGCCTACGTGGATACGGGGTTGAACCTGGTGGACGTGGACGAAGTCGCGCGGATGCATGTGGCCGCGCTCGATCGCGGCAGGCCGGGCGAGCGCTACATCCTTGGCGGCGAGAACCTGACGTTGAAGCAGATTCTGGATCGGCTCTCGGCCATCACCGGACTGCCTTCGCCGACCGTCAAGGTGCCGCATGCCGCGGCGATGGCGTTCGCGTTCTTTGACGAGACCGTGACCGGCAAGCTGCGCGGCAAGGAACCGCGGGCGACCGTCGAGGCCGTGCGCATGGGCAAGAAGAAGATGTTTGCGAGCTCGGCCAAGGCGGAGCGGGAACTTGGCTTCGAGGTGCTGCCGGTCTATCCCGCGCTACGGAGTGCGGTGGAGTGGTTTCTGGCGCATGGGTACGCGCCGCCGGTTGAGGCAAAGGCTTGAGGATCGGGATCATTGCGGCGTTGCCGGGGGAGTTGCAGCCGCTGGTGCGGCGATGGCAGCGGATGCCGGCCGCGCGCGCGTCGGGGATCTCGATCTGGCAGCGGGGCGGGAACGTGGATGGGAGCGAAGACGAGGTGATTGCGGTGTGCGCCGGCATGGGCGCTCCGGCGGCGCGGCGGGCGTTTGTGGCGGCGGAGTTTCTAGGGTCGCTCGACCTGGTACTGTCTGTCGGCTGGGCGGGAGCGCTGGTGGCGGAGTGCGAGCCGGGCCAGTGTTTTTCGGCTTCGGAAGTGATCGATGCGCAGACGGGTGAGCGGTTTGGGCTGACCGATGGAACTCGCAAGCTGCGGCTGGTGACTACCGTCCGGGTGGCGGATGAATCCGAGAAGCGCAGGCTGGCGGCCACCTACGGGGCGGCGCTGGTGGATATGGAGGCGGCCGCGGTGGCTCGGCTGGCGCAGATGCGCGGAATTCCGGTGATGTGCTTTAAGGCGGTATCGGACGGGGTGGATGCGGAGTTGCCGGACCTGAATCCTTTCATTGACATCGCGGGGAAGCTGCGGATGGGCCCGTTTCTCGCGCATGTGGCGCTACGGCCGGGGTACTGGGGGGCGCTGGGACGGCTGGGCAGAAACAGCGCGGCGGCGGCCAAATCGCTGGCCGCGACGGTGGTAGCGTTTTTGGCGGAGAAGGATGGGAATCGTGAAGGCTGAGTCTGTGGTGCCGAGAGAGATGCGGGCGGCGGTGTATCGCGGCGTCGATGATGTGCGCTGCGAAGCGATCCCGGTGCCGGAAATCGGCGCGGGCGAGGTGCTGGTGCGGATCGACACGTGCGGCGTGTGCGGCACGGACCTGAAGAAGATTCACACCGGTTCGCACGCCGCTCCGCGGGTCTTCGGGCATGAGATGGCGGGGACGATCGCGGCGGTAGGGGACGGGGTGCAGGGGTTCGCGGTGGGCGAGCGGGTGATGGCGTTTCACCATATTCCGTGCGGGGTGTGCTTTTACTGCCGGAAGAAGACGTTTGCCCAATGCGAGACCTATAAGAAGGTCGGGACGACGGCGGGGTCTGCTCCGGCCGGCGGCGGGTTTGCGGAGTACATCCGGGTGATGGACTGGATTGTGGGCTTCGATGGAAAGATGGCGGGACTGGTGAAGGTTCCGGACGATATTCCGTTTGAGCAGGCGGCGTTCATCGAGCCGGTGAACACGTGCTTCAAAGCCGTCAAGCTGCTGAACCTTGAGCCGGACGACACGGTGCTGGTGATCGGGCAGGGAAGCATCGGGGTGATTCTAGCGGCGCTGGCGCGGCGGACCGGCGCGACGGTGCTGACGAGCGATCTGTATCCGGAGCGGCATGCGATCGCGGCGGGGTATGGGCTGGACTATCCCGTGGACGCGCGGGGGGATGTGGTAGGCGCGGCGCGAGCAGCGACCGAAGGCCGCGGCGCGGATGTGGCCCTGGTGGCGGTGGGCGCGGATGCGTTGATCGCCCAGGCCATGGAGGCGGTGCGGCCGGGCGGCCGTGTGATGCTGTTCGCCAGTACGCAGCATGGCACGGCGGCGTTCGATCCGGCGGCGGTATGCATGGACGAGAAGACGCTGATGGGGTCGTACTCGGCGAGCGTGGCGATTCAGCAGGAGGGGATCGACCTGGTGTTTGCCGGCTACCGCGACGGAACACTGGATCTGACGAAGTTGATCTCGCACCGGTTTGGGCTGGAGGCGTGTGCGGAGGCGATTGAGCTGGCGTCGAATCCTAAGCCGGATTCGATGAAGATTGTGCTGAAGCCGTGACTGGCGAGT
>CAXSDM010000215.1:0-2742 GCA_964235575.1 uncultured Acidobacteriaceae bacterium
TCGGGCGAGGGCTTGAGGTCGCCGGGAACCTGCGCATGCTCGCCCAGCATGAAGATGCCGCGGGCAAAGTTCTTGCCGGTGGAGGCGCAGTCGATCCAGCTGACGGTGTACTCGACATGCTTGTACTGCTCGGTGAGCTGGAGGAACTCGTCGATGCCGTGGAACTGGATGCCTTCGTAGTCGATCGAGCGGGAGACGATAGGACGCAGACGCAGCGAGACCCAGGTAATGACGCCGGTAAGCCCGAGGCCGCCGATCGTGGCACCGAACCAGTCAAGATTTTCCGTGCGCGAACAGCGGCGGTGCGAGCCGTCGGAGCGGACGAGCTCAAACTGAGTCACGTGATTGCCGAAGGTTCCGGCGACATGGTGGTTCTTGCCGTGGATGTCGTTGGCGATTGCGCCGCCGAGCGTGACGTACTTGGTGCCCGGCGTGACCGGCAGAAAGAAGCCGCGCGGAACGGCAAAATCGAGAATCTGCGCGAGCGTCATGCCGGCTTCGGCGGTCAGGATGCCGGTCTCGGGATTGAAGCTCAGCAGCCGGTTCATCGCGGTAGTGACGACGAGGTTGCCGTCCTTCAGCAGGCAGGAGTCGCCATAGCTGCGGCCCATGCCGACGGGCAGAGCGCCGTTGTGCAGGCCGTGGATGTTGGCCGGAAAATCTTGTTGCCAGTGCATGGAGACGAGGTGGGCAGGATACCGGGGATAGCGTCCCCAGGATTCAAAGGACGTATCCATGCCGCGTCCAGGCGATCCCGAGGTGGAAGATGACGCGCCAGTCACAGCGGGACGGGATGTGGTGGTCGACATAACTTCAGGATACCCTTTCCCCTCAAAGAGCGAAGAGGCCTGGTCGATGACCGGGCCTCTTCTGTGTGATGCTGCGAACCATATTGGCAATCAGGCTGCGGTCTTTTGGCGCTCGCCGTGGGCTGCGGCGGCTCTGAGACGGGCATCCTTGGCGACGGTCGCGAGCGCGGCGAAGCCGGGGGCGTCATTGGCGGCGATGTCGGCGAGGATTTTGCGATCAAGCGTGTTGCCGGCCAGCTTGAGCCCGTTGATGAAGGTGGAGTAGCTCATGCCGTTCTGGAGGGCGGCCGCGCCGATGCGAACGATCCACAGCGAACGGTACTGGCGCTTCTTCTGCTTGCGGCCGGTGTAGGCGAACTTCAATCCGCGCTCGACGGCTTCCTGGGCGGCCTGGTAGAGCTTTGATTTGGTGAGAAAGTAGCCGCTGGCGCGCTTGAGAATCTTGCGGCGGCGGTCAGCGCGCTTGGTACTCCGTTTGACACGGGGCATGATGAAGCTCCTTTTGCGTAGTGCGGGAAGGCGGCTGGTGGAAAGGGGTCCACTTCACTCGCTTGGGTCAGGTTCCAATCTCGATGGAGTTCGCTTAGCGCTGGTCCAGGGCTTCTACGCGGAAGCCGCTTGATGGGAACAACTTGCTTCGGCTGGAGGGCCTAGGCGTAGGGCAGCATGCGGGCCACGTTGTACGAGTCCGCCTCGGAGATCAAGCCAGACTTGCCGAGACGGCTCTTGGTCTTGTTGTTCTTCGAGGTGAGGATGTGGCGCATCTTCGAGTGACCGCGCTTGAACTTGCCGGTGCCGGTCTTCTTGAAGCGCTTGGCGGCGCCGGAGTGGGTCTTCAACTTTGGCATGGGTTTCCTGTGTCGTCCCAAAGATGCTGGACGCTCCGATTAGTGTACAACAGCCGCTCGCCCACCTAAAGGTGAATGGGCGCGAGCGGCTCCGATTGCGTCGCCAGAAGAATCCGGTTGCCGAGCAGCGTCATCCGGTCGCCAATCGCCCGCTCCGCCGTGATGCGGGCCAACTCCGGCGCATTGTTCGCCTCCGAGAGATGCCCCAGCACGATGTACGCCGCGCCGCCATCGTAGTCGCGCTCCAGAAACTCGGCCGTGGCTTCGTTGGAAAGATGCCCCACACGTGAAAGCACACGCTGCTTGACCGACCACGGATAGGGCCCGTCGCGCAGCATCTCGAGATCGTGGTTGGACTCGAGCAGAAGCACGTCGATCCGCTTCAGTGCGCTTTTGACGTTGTTCGGAACATAACCGAGATCGGTCGCGACCGCCATCCGGATGCCCTCCGCTTCAAACACAAACCCGCACGGGTCGGCCGCATCATGCGGAATAGTAAACGGACAGACCTCGAGATCGCCGATAGAAAACTGCCGCCCCGCCTGGAAGTACTCGACTGCCGGCAAAAACGTCGGCTCCACTTTCTGCTTTCCTGGCGCGACCGGCTCGCACTCTTCGTCGGCGGGAAGCTCGGGTGTGGCGTGTGGGTCATCCGAGCGCGACAGCGTAGCCTCGCCCCCAAGCTGCGCATCGAACGCGCCTGCCTCCGCCGAGATCGCAGCCACTGCCTCCAACGCCTCCGGCTCCGGCCTTTTTCCCGCATCCGGAGCCAAGCACGCACTTCCGTAGGTCGGCACCTTGGCTGCCAGCGCCTCGGCCTGCGCCTGCTTCTCGGCCTGCATGTGGTCCAGCCACTTGGCGTAGGTCATCGTCGTCCGCGGCGTCAGCATCCGCACCCACGCGCGATGCGTCGGCTCGGTAAAGTAGACCGGAATGCCCAGCCGCCGCGCCAGCACGGCCAGCCCGGACACGTGATCCAGATGCTCATGCGTGATCAGAATCGCATCGAGCGTGGCCGGATCCTCGCCCGCCAGCTGCATCCTTCGCAGCAGCTCGCGGCAGGAGAGGCCAGCATCGACCAGCAC
>CAXSDM010000216.1:0-2737 GCA_964235575.1 uncultured Acidobacteriaceae bacterium
GAGCTCATGATCGTCATGGTCATCATCGGCGTGCTCGCCACGGTCGCCATCCCGGCCTACGTCGCCAACGTCAAGCACGCCCGCGAAGCGGTCCTTCGGGAAGACCTGCACACCCTCCGCTCGGCCGTCGATCAGTACACCTACGACAAGGCCAAGGCCCCCACCTCGCTCGACGACCTCGTCACCTCCGGCTACATGAAGGTCATGCCCGTCGACCCCATGACCCATCGCAACGACACCTGGATCGCCGACCAGGGCAGCGTGCTCACCACCATCGACGAGACCGATCCCGGCATCGACAACGTCCACTCCGGTTCGCAGCAAGTCTCGACCGAGGGAACCACCTACAGCACCTGGTAGCACCTCCTCAGCGCGGTGCTTCCCGAGCCCAAGCGACTCCCTGCGTCCTTCCCCTAAAAACTGCGTCTAACTAGGTGTAGAGCTGCGTCCAGCAGGGAGGCGGCTCGCGTCAGGAGCCTCCATGCGCCACATCACCCGTTTCGGCCTCGCCGCACTCTTAGCCGCTCCCGTCGCGTACGCCCAGACCACCACGCCTGCGCCCACGCAAAACCCGGCGAGCTCCTCTACCACCACTCAGACAACACCCGGCTCGCAGCAGACCACGCTGCCGCAGGCAGCGCCCGTGCCCCAGCCCACGCCGACCACGACTCCGGACCCGGGCACCGCGCCCACCGCCACGACCAGTTCCGATCCAAACGCCTCCGACACCAAGTCCGCAAGCGGTCGTCGTACTCTGCCCAAGCCGGGTGACGACGGCACCTCCTCCGACGTAGCCTCAACCACTGGCACGCCGCTCGCGCCCAAAACTGACTCCCTGCCCAGCCCGGGCGAAGCGCTG
Source organism: uncultured Acidobacteriaceae bacterium (assembly GCA_964235575.1). Lineage (GTDB taxonomy): Bacteria > Acidobacteriota > Terriglobia > Terriglobales > Acidobacteriaceae > Edaphobacter. The sequence continues at coordinate 860 of CAXSDM010000216.1, forward strand.
AACCCGCACATCAAGGCCGGCAGCGAGGATGACGTCAACGCCATCGGCACTCGCAGCATCGGCGGCCGCGGCATGGGTAACTGGTACTCCACCGACTGGGAGATCCGCGTCGGCAAGCAGTATTCCATGGAGATCGAGAAGTCCGCCCACCTCGTCACCGACCCCGTCATCGTCGAATACGTGAACCGCGTCGGCCAGAACCTGGTCAAGAACTCCGACGCCAAGGTTCCCTTCACGATTAAGGTTATCGACTCTGACGAGATCAACGCCATGGCCCTGCCTGGCGGCTTCTTCTACGTCAACTCCGGCCTCATCATGAACTGCGACGAGGAAGCTGAGCTCGCCGGTGTCATGGCGCATGAGATCTCACACGTCATCGCCCATCACGCCGCCCGCCAGCAGACCAAGATGAACTACGCCCAGATCGCGTCGATCCCCCTCATCATCATGACGCAGGGCTCCTACACCGGCTATGGGATCTACGAGGCCTCGCAGCTCGCCATTCCTTTATCGTTCCTCAAGTTCTCCCGCATGGACGAGTCCGAAGCCGACTACCTGGGCGTTCAGTACATGTACAAGTCCGGCTACGATCCGCAGAGCTTCGTCACCCTCTTTGAGAAGCTCGACGCACTCGAGAAGCACAAACCCGGAACCCTCGCCAAGGCCTTTTCTGACCATCCTGCCACCGGCAGCCGAATCACTGCCGCCGAGGACGAGATTGCGACCATCCTGCCCGCCCGGCCGGAATACATCGTCACCACAAGCGAATTCGACGACGTCAAGGCCCGTCTCGCCCGCATCGAGAACAAGCGCAAGATCAACGATAAGAGCAACGGCAACAAGCCCACGCTTCGCCGCGCCGATGCCGGCAACACCGGTACCAGCCCTAACCCGAACTCCACCGGCAGCGACCAGCCAACCCTCGGTCGCCGAAACTAACGCATCGATCCTTTTCAGAACCTCCCGTATTCGCCTCTCAGCCCTGGCACCCGCGATAGACTAGATGCAATGATCTTGAAAGCCCTTCGTCTGCTCCCACTGTTTGCGCTCGCCGCCTCTGCTCACGCCCAGTTCAGCGTCTACGGCACCGTCACCGTGGACCGCATCAGTGGCATCAACTCCTCGCCCGTGCTGTCCACGCTCTCTCCCACGACCTACAAGAACAGCGTCAACCCTATCGGCTTCACCGGGGGCGGCTCCTACGATTTCAAAACCGTCGGCCCGGCGCTCCTCTCTGCCGACCTGCGCGGCGTGTACGAGACCAGCAAACGCGGCGCGCAGAACAACTCCGACGGCGCCGGAACCATCCACTACGCCGGACTCGGAGGCGTACGCGCCACCTTCCATACGCCCTTGCCGATCCTTCGGCCTTACGTGCTGGGCTCAGCGGGCTACGCCCGGAGCAACTACGGCGTCCTCACGGACGCGCTCTTCAACGGCACCGTCTATCCAAGCAGCCCCATACGCCCGGGCATCCCGACGCAGAACGGCCTCGAGTACCACGTCTTCGCCGGGCTCGACCTGCACTTCCTGCCCGGCTTCGACTTCCGCCTTTTCGAGGTAGGCTACGGCGGCATTGAGGCCTTCGGCACCTACGCCCACAACTACCCGCTCTACTCGCTCTCAAGCGGCCTGGTCTTCCACATCCCGCCACGCAATTAGTTCCTCTCCTCCCGGATGCCCCATCTCGGTCACGGTCTACCGCGGCTGAGGTGGGGTCCTCAACTTTGTGCGGCCGAGAAAGTAAAATAGAGTCATGCGCACCCAGAACACCGGCTATACCGACACCCACGCCGCCTCCGGTCTCGACCACATTTTTCCCCCGATCGACGTCTGGGAAAACCAGTTCCCGGGCTACGAAATCCTCATCGACGACCC
>CAXSDM010000217.1:0-1134 GCA_964235575.1 uncultured Acidobacteriaceae bacterium
GCGAGATTGACGGGGTCGACGGCGAGGCCGTAGAAGGTGTCGGTGGGCAGGGCGACGACGTTGCCGCTGTCGAGCGAGCGGGCGACGAATTCGACCAGCGCCGGCTCGGGCTCAAGGGGATGGATGCGGAGGATCTCTGCCGTCAACGTAGGGGGACTCCTTCGGGTTTGATTAGGATACCGTACGCGGATCAGACGGATAGGCGCGGATGCCGCGGATAGGCCGAAGGTGGGGGTAGACTTTTGGGGTGAGGCAGGGCGTGGAAGTTGTGACAAGCCGGGCGAATGCGCGGGTGAAGCAGCTGCGGGCGGCGTTCGCGGGGCAGGCGCGGCTGGCGAGCGGGTTGATCGCGATTGAAGGCGAACATCTGCTCGAGGAGGCGCTGAAGAGTGGGCAGGCGCTGAAAGCGGTCTTCGTGAGCGAACGGCGCGAGGTGCCGGAGTTCGTGCCGGGGATCGTCGAGGTGGTGCGGCTGGCGGAAGACGTGTTTGCGAGCTGTGTGGAGACGCAGAGTCCGCAGGGAGTGGCCGCGCTGCTGGTGCCTCCGGTGGGTTCGGTGGAGGAGATGCTGCTTGGGACGCCTCTGATCCTGATCGCGGTGGGGCTGCAGGATCCGGGCAATCTGGGGACGCTGGTGCGCTCGGCGGAGGCGTTTGGGGCGACGGGGGTGCTGACCACGCCGGGAACGGTGAGCGTTTGGAATGGCAAGGCGGTGCGGGCTTCGGCGGGGAGTGTGTTTCGGGTGCCGGTCGCGGCGGCAACGCCTGAGGCGATGGAGCGGCTGGAGCAGGCGGGGATGAAGCTGTTCGCGGCGATGAAGGAGGAGGCGACGGCGGTGGATGAGGTGGATCTGCGCGGCGGGTGCGCGTTTCTGGTGGGCAATGAGGGGGCGGGGCTGGCGGAGGGTTGGGTGGCGATGGCGGATGAGCGGGTGACGATTCCCTGCCCCGGCTGGGTGGAGAGCTTGAACGCGGCGGTGGCGGGGAGCCTGCTGCTCTATGAGGCTTCGCGGCAGAGGCGTGCGGGATGAGTTTGTTCGATACGACTTTACCGGGGGATCCATCGCCCGACCGCGCTGGGAAACGGCAGACCCCGCTGGCGGAACGGATGCGTCCGCGGACGCTTGAGGAGTAC
>CAXSDM010000217.1:1234-2728 GCA_964235575.1 uncultured Acidobacteriaceae bacterium
GGGTCGCGGACGATCCTGTTTGTGGACGAGATCCATCGCTTCAACAAGGCGCAGCAGGATGCGTTTCTGCCTTATGTGGAGCGGGGGACGATCCGGCTGATCGGGGCGACAACGGAGAATCCGTCGTTTGAGATCAACGCCGCGCTGCTGAGCAGGTGCCGGGTGTATACGCTGGTGGCGCTTGGCGAGGACGAGGTGGTCGCGCTGCTGCGGCGGGCGCTCGCGGACCCGGAACGCGGGCTGGGGTCGAGCGGCGTCGAGGCTGAGGACGAGGCTCTGCGGGCGATCGCGGCGTACGCGAGCGGGGACGCGCGGACGGCGCTGAATGCGCTCGAGGTGGCGGCGCAGCTGGTGCAGGGGCGAGGGGAGAAGACGATTACGCCGGAGCTGGCGGCCGAGGCCATGCAGCGACGGATGCTGCTCTACGATAAGCGCGGCGAGCAGCACTACGACATCATCTCCGCGCTGCACAAGAGCGTGCGCAACAGCGATGCGGATGCGGCGCTCTACTGGCTGGCGCGGATGCTCGAAGCGGGCGAGGACCCGATGTACTGCGCGCGGCGGATTGTGCGGATGGCGGTCGAGGATATCGGGCTGGCGGCTCCGGAGGCCTTGAACCTGTGCTTGTCGGCTCGGGATGCGATGCACTTTCTTGGCTCGCCGGAGGGGGACCTGGCGCTGGCGCAGGCGGTGGTGTACCTGGCGCTCGCGCCCAAGTCGAACGCGGTCTACACGGCGTATGGAGCGGCGGTTGAGGATGTGCGCAAGACAGTGGCGGAGGCAGTGCCGCTGCATCTGCGCAACGCGCCGACGCGGCTGATGAAGAGCCTAGACTACGGCAAGGACTATCAGTACGCGCACGATGTGGAAGGGCGCGTGGCGGACATGGAGTGCCTGCCACCGTCGTTGGCCGGCCGGCAGTATTATCAGCCGACCAACCAGGGGCGGGAACGGCAATTGGCGACACGGATGGAAGAGATTTTGCGCGTTAGGGGCTCGCAGCACGGCTAAAGATCATGGTAAAAAGTTGGTGTTTGCCAATCCATATTCACGAGGACGTGCCATGTTTCCTGTGCCCCCGATCACTCCGTATTTAACGGTTGCCGACGCGGCCGGTGCGGTTGAGTTTTACAAGAAGGCTCTTGGCGCGACGGTGGACGGTGAGGCGCACAATATGCCAGGCAGCGACAAGATTATGCATGTGCGGCTGCTGATCAACGGCGGCCTGATCATGCTGGCGGATGACTTTTCAGACAGCATGGGCGGGCCATGCATGACGCCTGCCAAGCTGGGCGGGTCGCCGATTGTGCTGGCGTTACAGGTGGAGGACGCGCGGACTTTTTGGGAGAAGGCGATGGCGGGCGGCGCGACGGGAACGATGCCGCTTGCGGATATGTTCTGGGGCGAGCGGTATGGGCAGTTTACGGATCCCTATGGGCATCGCTGGTCGGTCTCGCAGACGCTTACGGTAATGAACGACGAGGAGATGCGGGG
>CAXSDM010000218.1:0-2715 GCA_964235575.1 uncultured Acidobacteriaceae bacterium
CTTCCGCTGCATGCGAGCTCGGTGGCGACCGCGGGTGGCGTGGTCGCATTTCTGGGGGAGTCGGGAGCCGGCAAATCGACCCTGGCGGCGTGCTTGCAGGCTCGCGGCTACCGGATTTTTTCCGACGACATCTGCCTGCTCGAAGAAGCTGCGGGGGAGATGCGGGCTATCCCCGTGGCTGGATGGCTGAAGCTTTGGCGGCAAAGCCTGGAGCACCTGGCCATCGATCCGGAGCAGGGAATAAAGATCTTTGCCAAAGAGGACAAGTTTCGCATGCCGGTGGACGCCGCAGAAACAGAAACGCTGCCGCTGCGTACGCTGGTGTTTCTGGCGCGCGGGGAACAGGGTGGGCCGAGGCTGGTGCCGATGGCGGCTGCGGAGACGCTCGCGCGCATGATGGAGCTGACGTATCTTGCCTACATCCCGGCGCTGAACGGCGAGGAGCGCCGGATATTCGCGCAGTGCGGGCGGGCGCTGGGGCAGGCGCGAGCATTCCGGCTGGAGATGCCCTGGGCGCTCGAACGGATGGACGAGGTCCTGGACACGCTGGCGGAGCTACTGTAGCCCGATCAGTCCGCGGTCGAGCATCTCTTCGAGCAGCTCGCGGACGTCCCGCTCGATGATGTCCGCGGGGGCGTCGTAGGTGCTGCTGAGTGCGTCGACGATGGGCTGGAGGCGGGTGGGATGGGCGAGCAGCCGCCAGACGGCGGACCCGGTCTCGCCCAGGCCGAAGCACTGGCCGGACTCGAGCGTCATGAGGACGATCTCGGTGCCGACGGTGGTCTCGGCGGGGGCGCTGCTGCGGACGAAGGTGGCGTTGTCAGGGATGCGGGGGACGGGCATGGCTAGGCTGGATCGAGTGTAGCGGAATGCCCGTATTTAGCGGCTTTGCGGCGGGAGATCGCTGTTGCTCGTGGGGGCCTGCGGTCCCAGGGTTCCTGGCTGCGCGGGGGAACGTTGCCCCGTCTCTGGAGCGCTGTACGGCATGGACTTCAGTCCCACATCCAGCTGGCAGACGTTCTCCTGCCGGCTGCCTACCTCCTGTACCAGGATCTCCATCCGCAAACCTTTCTCCACCCAGCGAGCCTGGTAGAGGTCTCCGTTGCGTCCCCTGGACATGCGGATGGGGCAGGTATTGCCGAAGTCAAAGCCGGTTACGGTCTCGCCCTGGAGGTTCCCGTAGCCCTCGGCGTGGGCGCCGGACGGACTGGACCCGGAGCTGCGGACCCAGATCTGCACGCGCAGCGGAAAGTTCGGGTCGGGCTCGAGGACGGGTACCGCCGGACGCGCCAGCGGCATGCCCATCATTATGGACGATCCAAAGCCACTCGGATGGAGCTCGTAGGCCTGATCCTGCAAGGCGACTTTCAGTTCGCAGACGATGATGTGATCGCTGCCCATCTCCTGGATCAGGATTTCCAGTCTTTGCCCCGGCTTCTTCCAGCGCGCCCGAAAATATTGGTCGCCCTCGGGGCGTGGCGCAAACCGCTGATTGCAGTCGGCCGTGTAGTCGAAGCCCTGCAAGGGAGTCCCCAACACGTTGCCGTGGCCCCATACATCCAGATGCTGAGACGACCCTACGCTCAATCCCGTCTGCGCCAGTTGCACGCGGAGCGGGTAGTTTGGGTCCGACACGATCGCCGGGACGGCCGGAGCCTGATTTTGCAGCATGAGGAAGAGCAGCGCGAGCGGCAGCATAGGAATAATTGCCATCGTATGCGAGGCGATCCTCGTGCCGCAACGTAAAAATTACCTGGTCTGGCCGCTTTCGGATGCGGAACCGGTTGCACTGGCGATGGTGCCTCCGGCAGGGCTCAGGTAGGTGTCGAGCCATGCGGTCCAGCGGCGCCAGACGTCGCGGGAGCGGATGGGGTCGGCCGGGCTGTGGCCGGGGACGGGAAAGGCGATGAACTTGACCGGGACGCCGTTGTCCTTGAGCGCGTGGAAGAGCTTATAGGCCTGCGTGGTGGTGACGCGCCAGTCGCCGACATCGCTCATGATGAGGGTCGGCGTCCTGATGCGGTACGCGTAGGTGAGCGGCGACTGCAGGGCGTAGCTCTTCAGGTTGTCGCCGACGAAGGGCGACGGACCGTAGCCTGCGGCGCGCTCGACGTTGTTGTCGCTCAAGCTGTACTGGTCGACGAGGTCGGTAACGGGGGCTCCGGCGACTGCGGCTTTCCAGACCGTGGGATAGTTGCCGAGCATCCATGCGGTCATCTGGCCGCCGTAGCTCCAGCCGCTGACCGCGATGCGCCTTTCGTCGACGATGCCGCGGGCTTCGAGCGCGGTGACGCCGGCCATGATGTCGCGGCCCGGTCCGGCGCTGGCGTCGTTGACGATCGAGGCTTCGAAGGCATTGCCGAGATTGTCGCTGCCGCGGTAGTTGGGTTCAAAGACGAGCCAGCCCTGGGCGGCGAGGATCTGCGAGGAGGGGGTGAAGGTCTCGAGCGAGGTCGCCGTGGGGCCGCCGTGGAGGTAGAGCACCAGCGGGTACTTCTGGCCGCCGACGTAGGCCGGAGGGTAGGTCAGCACGCCATCGACCGTGAACTTGTCACTTTTCCAGGTGATGGTCTCCTGCTTGCCGAGGGCTTTGCCGTCGGTGACGGTCTGGAGGTGAGTGAGCTGGATGGGCTGATCGCCGGCGTGCGCCATGTAGAAGAGCTCCGGAGGGTGCGTGGCGTCGGTGGCGGTGAAGGCGACTGAGCCGTCCTTGCC
>CAXSDM010000219.1:0-2707 GCA_964235575.1 uncultured Acidobacteriaceae bacterium
CGGCGCGATGGCGCTGTTTGGCGAGAAATATGGCGACCGGGTGCGGGTGGTGAAGATTGGGGACTTCTCGACGGAGCTGTGCGGGGGGACGCATACGCAGGCAACGGGCGAGATTGGGCTGGTAAAGCTGGTGGGCGAGAGCTCGGTTGCGAGCGGCATACGGAGGGTGGAAGCGATCACAGGCACGGGAGCGCTCGAGGAGTTTCGGCGCGGGTTCGAAGTAGCGCGCGTGGTGCCGGGCGGCGAGACGGCGCTGCGATCCAGACTCTCGGCCGACGAGGAGGAGATCAAGCGGCTGCGCAAGGAACTCGACCAGATGCGGCTGAAAGCGGCGAGCGCCTCGGTGTCGGATGCGGCTTCGGAGGCCGTTGAGGTCAAGGGCGTAAAGCTGCTGGCACGGCGCGTCGACGGCGTCGACAAGGCGCAGATGCGCGACCTGGTGGATCAACTGCGGGGCAAGCTGGGCTCCGGCGTAGTGGTGCTGGGCGCGGCTGCCGAAGGCAAAGTGACGCTGATCGTAGGCGTGACGAAGGACCTGACGGGCCGGCTGCAGGCGGGCAAGCTGGTAGGCGCGCTGGCTCCACTGGTGGGCGGCCGGGGTGGCGGGCGGCCGGATTTGGCGGAGGCGGGGGGCTCGGAGGTAGGGGCGCTCGATGACGCGCTCGCCAAGGCCGTCTCTCTCCTGGCGGTGATGCTTTGATCTCTCATCGCATAGCAAGAAGAATTCGCCCTAGCGGCGAATCGAGGACCAAAGACGGCGACGAACGGTTCCTACGGCAACGAGACATCCCGTACCGAGCAGCGCCAGGCTGGTCGGCTCCGGCGTGGTCGCGGTAGACAGGGCCAAGTCAATCGTCGAGGTGCCTACGCCGGTGGACGAGCCGATGAAGTCGATATCGAGCTTGCCATTGGTAAGCGTAACGTTGCTGGACGTGAAGTTAACGAAGCCGGTAACGCTTTCAACCGTGACCGTAGTGAAAGGATGGGTCGTATCGGTGTTCTCCAGGTCCGTAAGATTGAAAGAAAACGGCGTGGTGACGGTGAAACTGAGATCCAGATCCGTGGCGGTGAAATCTTCGGTCAAGCTGATGTTGCCATCCACGAGCGAAAATTCATTGCCAGACGTGACGGTGGCCGTGCCCTGGTTGCACTGAAGAATGCTGGTGCTGGAAAGGTCTGCGCAGGTGACGGTGTCCCCGATCATGCTGGCATGGGCTGACCCCAGACCCGGTCCCGGACCGAACAGAATAAGGGCGACGATTAAGGCAGGGAAACCGAACCTGCGCAAGCAGGCACACACAAGCTTGGAAGACGTGAGAGTCATGATTACTCGCAAAATCGAAGCGGAATTTTGATAAGGTCCGGTAAGGATACCCCCAACGGAAGGGGCCAGTCCTGCTTCCGTCAATTAAATTCTTCGCGACCGTGCGCAAGCAGCTTCAAAGCTCAAGCGTACGCGCCCGCATTCGTCCGCTTGCCACCGCGTGCGACGATCGTTAGCTTCTCTGCCGCGAGAATTCTGCGCGCCTGCTGCCGGGCATGCGCCGCCCACGGCCCAATCGGATCGAGTTGCAGGTACGCCGTCCAGTGCCGCAGGGCGCGTCGCCGCTCCTCCTGCCGCTCATAGGCGAGCGCCAGGTTGTAGTGCGCATCGGCATACTGCGGAACGATTGCAATCGCGCGGCCATACGCCTCAATTGCATCTGGCAGCCGTTGCATCTCGTCCAGCACATTGCCCAGATCGAAGAAGGCCAGCGCGTACTCGGGATCGGCCTCGGTCGCGCGGCGATACATCTCCTCGGCACGCGCAAAGTCCCGCTGGTTGTAGCGGATTGTTCCCAGGTTGATGCAGGCCGGGGCGTGGTCCGGCTTGAGCTCGAGAATCTGCTCGTACAGCGCGATGGCCTGTGCCAGCGTCGCGGCGCCTTCCTCCATCTGCACCGCTCGCACGAACATCTCTTGCAATTGCACCGCGCCGAGCGTTGAAGCTGCTTCACGGCTGCCATGCGTTCCGGTGGAGAGCATCCGCACCTGCCGGCCTTTGGCCATGGCGAAGTCGAAGGCCAGCTGCTGCGTCATCGCGTCCACCAGCGCGCCGCCGTGGCGGAAGGCCAGCCGCGTCCCCCGGCGGACGGCACTGGTTTCGGCCAGCGCATTGCCCATCCCGGCCACGCGCTCCATGGCATCCACCTGCACGCGAATGCTGCGCGCGGAGATGCGTTTGGACCGCATCTCGCGCAGGGCGCGCAGGCGGGAGAGGTGCTCGAAGGAGTAGCTCTCGTTTTCGGCGAGCACAGGCAACAAGCCTTCACGCTCCCAAGCGGACAGTTCACGGGACTGCAGATGCAGGATGCGGAGCACGTCTTGACGGGAGTATTGCGTCATGGGGGAGAAAGGAGGGTACCGGTGAGATGCGTGTGCTTTGAACATCAAGCTCTTTCCGAAGTATCGGACGGACCTTCAGCCAGAGCAAGAGCCTTTGCCTCGCAACCTACACAAACCAGTGGATTTCCGGTACCAAACGAGATTCCTGCCCAGTGTTCCACACGTGACCGCATGGTGGAGGTTCATCGGGTAGGAAGCCGGTGAAACGCATCAGGTCGAGAGCAGATGCCGAGTGAGCATCAGGGTTGAACTAAGTAGTGGGGAGTGTGGAGCCGATGAGCGGAGTTGAACCGCTGACCTACTGATTACGAATCAGTTGCTC
>CAXSDM010000220.1:0-2663 GCA_964235575.1 uncultured Acidobacteriaceae bacterium
CGAGGGCGGCGTCCTGGCGGGTAAGGGCGAGCGCGGTGAGCAGTGTGGCGCGGAAATCAGGGTCGCGGGCGAGGGTGTAATGCTCTTTGAGCAGGAGCCAGGCGGCTTCGGTGCGGGTTTCGGCGATGGCGAAGGCGGCTTCGGCGGAGGCTTCGTCGGGGGCGAGCGTATGGAGGAAGCGAGCGGCCCAGGGGATGGCAGCGGGCCCGTCCAGGCGGAGGACGCCGGAGTAACAGGCACCGAGGAGTTCGGGTTCGCCGGAGCCAAGTTCCGCGCGGAGGCGGAGCAGGAGGGAAGTGGCGTCGGAGCCGACCTGCTCGACGGCGCGGGCGGCGTTCACCTGGACGGGGAGCTGCTTGTCGGCAAACAGCGGAGTGAGGTGGGCGAGGACGTCGCGGCTGGAAAGGGACCGGCAGTTGACGAGGGCGAGTGCGCAGACGCCGCGTAGGGTGCCGGCGGTGTCGGAGGAGCCACCCCAGACGGGCTCGAGCTGGATGTGGCGCATGCCGGAGAGGAAGAGCTCCTCGTCCTGGTAGTCGAAGGCGGCGAGAGTCTGAGCGAGGGCGTTTTTGGCCCAGCACTGTGGGTCGGATTTGACGTAGTCGGCTTTGAGGAAGCGGGAGAAGGCGGCGGCCAAGTCGTCGGTCAGGGGCTTGTGCTTGTGCAGGGTCGCCAGCTTGGCGGCCTTGGCGACGATGAAGTTGTTGCGGTGGGTGAGGGCTTTGTGGATGGGAGCGCGGGTGGAGGCAGGGTCGGCGTCGCGGAGGGATTCAAGGGCGGCGAGTTCGGCGTCGAAGCTGCGGCCGGAGGGCATGGGGAGAGGATAAGTTTGGCTGAGCTTCGATAGAGGAAAACGGTCGAGCTTCGCTCGATACCCCACCCTTCGATGAGGCCCGAAGGATGGGACACCCGGTCTCGGATCAGTAGGCGTCAAGTGCGCGCGATGGGCTTCTGCATGCGCTGGTAGAGGTCGCGGAGCATGCGGACGCCGGTTTCGGCTTCGGCGCGGTCGGGGGTTTCGCCGGCGTCGTTCCAGCCGCTGGCTTCGCCCTGCGCGCTGAGCTGGACGACGATGCCGTCGCGGCGGGAGAGGATGTTGAGGTCGCCGAAGAGCATGCCGTAGTTGACCTCGGGCTGGGGGATCAGCCAGCCGATCTGGCCGCGGACCGGGGTGAGGGAGGTGTCGCCGAAGAGGGCGCGGGCGGCGTAGCCGGTGGAGTGGAGGATGACGGGCTGGGAGAGCTGGGCGAAGTCGGCGGGGGAGTGGAACTCGCGCGCGACGATGCGGCCGCCGTTGAGCTGGAAATCCTCGGTGAGCTGGTGGGCGTAGCCGGTAATGTTGAACATGAGGTCGGAACGGCGCCGGGCCCACTTGGTGGGGAAGGGGTGGGAGCCGGGGGGCAGGTCCTCGTAGTGGGGCATCAGGTCGGCGACGCGGGGGCGGTAGACGGCGAAGTTGAGGGGGTCGGCGTCGAGGCGCTGCTGTTCGGCCTGATCGGGGTGGGGGTCGGAGAGGGCGTAGCGGTCGGTGAATTCAATGGGGTTGCCGGGCAGGCCGAGGAAGCTTTGGTAGTAGTGCCAGGAGGTGCGGGTCATCTGCTCCCACTGAGCGGGGAAGGCGGTAGGGGCCTGCTGGGTGAGGGCGACGCGGGAGTCGGGAGTCCAGGAGCCAGTGGCGCGGAAGGAGCGGGATTCGGATGGGCGGTCCTTGGCGTAGATGGTGACGGAGCGGACGCCGGCGCGCTGGGCGAGGATCGCGGAGGTGAGGCCAAGGGCTCCGCAGCCGATGACGGCGATATCGGTCTGGGATGGGTCGCGGCCGGCTAGTGCGAGGTCGAGCGCAAGGGTTCCGGAACCCCAGGAGAGCGACCAGCCGGAGCCGCCGTGGCCGTAGTTGTGGACGATCAATTTGTCGCCGATGCGTTCGGCTTCGATGCGCGGACCCTGCGCGCGGAAGGGTCGGGTGCAGACCGTGATTTTGAAGAGGCGGTCTTCATGGGCGCGGATGGGGGCGAGCGGGGGGACGGCGTCGTAGAAGGGGAGCGCGGGCACGCTGGCAGCGCGGACGGGAGTTCGGGAGCAGCCGGAGGCGAGGCCGAGGGAGGTGACGGCGGCCGCGGATTGGAGGAAGTTACGCCGGTCCATGCGAGAGATGCCTCATTTAATAGAGGGGGACGGAGGGGTCGACGGTGCGGGACCATTGATCTATGCCGCCAGCAAGGGATTGGACGTGATCGAAGCCCTGGCCGCGCAGCCACATGGCGACGGATAGCGAGCGAGCGCCGTGGTGGCAGACGACCACGGTTGGCTGGTCGGGGTCGAGCTCGGTGTGGGCGCGGGCGGTAATTTCGCCCATGGGGATGCAGACGGCGCCTGGAATGCTGGCGGTTTCGACCTCCCAGGGCTCACGGACGTCGAGCAGGAGGGGGGAGTTTGTGCCGGATTCCGCGCGGATGTGCGCATAAGCCTGTGTAGTAATTTCAGGATCGACCATTGCTGCGAGTATAAATGCGACAGGCCTTGAAATTCTCGTTCAACCGTGTTTCAACGGGGCAGCGCGCGGGTAAGCACGGGAGCCATGGCAGTCGTCTTATAAGACGGGATCGCTTCTGTAGGCTACTACCGACGAGCGAAGAAGGGGCGTGAAAATTGCCGGGAAAAGT
>CAXSDM010000221.1:0-2655 GCA_964235575.1 uncultured Acidobacteriaceae bacterium
TCCACACCTGGGGCTCGGCCCTGACCCACCATCCGCACATCCACATGATCGTGCCTGGCGGCGGGATCTCGCTCGACGGCACGCGCTGGGTGTTGTGAACAGGCGTGGAATTTTGACCCCCGTGTGAGGGGGATCGGCGTCCAACTTTGACCCCCTCGGGTGCAATTCGAGCAAGCTGCACGTCCTTGTTGCGGGACGGGTGGTGGGGGGATGAAAGGCGTGGACACGATTGCGCGTATCAGGCGCGAGTTCTTCATTCGGGGCCGGTCCATCAAGGAGATCGTGCGGGACCTGCACGTGTCCCGGAACACCGTGCGCAAGGTGGTGCGCACCGGCCGCACGGCGTTCGAATACGAGCGTGAGGTCCAGCCGATGCCCAAGCTCGGGCAGTGGCGGGCCGATCTCGATGAGATGCTGGCCGGCAACGATAGCAAGGCGGCCCGCGAGCGGCTCACCATGATCCGTGTCTTCGAGGAGCTGCGTAGCCGGGGCTATGCGGGCGGCTACGACGCCGTCCGGCGCTACGCCCGGGGTTGGCGGCGCGAGCGGGTCGCCGTGACGGCCGCCGCCCACGTGCCGCTGAGCTTCGATCCGGGCGAGGCCTACCAGTTCGACTGGAGCCACGAGATCGTGCTGATCAACGGTACCACCGTCACCATCAAGGTGGCTCACGTCCGACTTTGCCATAGTCGGATGCTGTTTGTGCGGGCCTACCCGCGCGAAAGCCAGGAGATGGTGTTCGACGCCCATGACAAGGCCTTCGCCTTCTTCGAGGGCACCTGCCGCCGCGGCATCTACGACAATATGAAGACAGCAGTGGAGACGATCCTCGTCGGCAAGGAACGTCAGTATAACCGTCGCTTTCAGCAGATGTGCGCTCACTATCTCGTTGATCCCGTCGCCTGCACGCCGGCGTCGGGCTGGGAGAAGGGCCAAGTCGAGAACCAGGTCGGCTTGGTGCGGGAGCGCTTCTTTACGCCTCGCCTGCGCGTGAAGAGCTTCGAGGAGCTGAACGGCTGGCTGCTCGATCAGTGCGTCGCCTATGCCAAGGGCCATCCTCATCCCGAGAACAAGGAAACGACGGTCTGGCAGTCCTTCGAGGTGGAGCGGCCGAGCCTCGTGCCCTACGTCGGCGCCTTCGATGGCTTCCACGCCGTGCCGGTCTCGGTGTCAAAGACCTGCCTGATCCGCTTCGACAACAACCGCTACTCGGTGATGGCGAGCGCCGTCGGCCGCCCTGTTGAGGTGCGGGCCTATGCGGAGCGGATCGAGTTGCGCCAGGGCGGCCATGTCGTGGGCGAGCATGCCCGGCGGTTCGGCCGCAACGAGACGGTGTTCGAGCCTTGGCACTATGTGCCGGTGCTCGCCCGCAAGCCCGGCGCCCTGCGCAACGGGGCTCCATTCAAGGATTGGGTGCTGCCGCCCGCCTTCGAGCGCGTCCGACGCAAGCTCGCCGGCGCCGACGATGGCGATCGCCAGATGGTGGGCCTGCTGACGGCCGCCATGGATGACGGGCTGGATGCCGTCGAAGCTGCCTGCCTGGAGGCGCTCGAGGCCGGCGTCCACTCGGCCGACGTCGTCCTCAACATCCTGGCCCGACGCCGCGAACCCGCGCGCGTCATCACCATCGACACCCCCGACGCGCTGCGCCTGCAGCACGAGCCCGTCGCCGACTGCGCGCGCTACGACACCCTGAGGAGCATCATGTGATGGAACGAACCGAAATCCTGGCCACGATGGTGGACCTGAAGCTCTACGGCATGAAGGCCGGCTACGACGAGATCATCACCACGGCGGTGAAACGCCAATACGAGCCCCAACGCATCGTCGGCGATCTGCTGCAGGCCGAGATCGCCGAGAAACAGGCGCGCTCGATCAAGTATCAGATTACCATCTCCAAGCTACCCCTGGCCAAGGACATCGAGGACTTCCGCTTCGAGGGCACGCCCATCAACGAGATGCTGGTGCGCGATCTCGCCGGCGGCGAGTTCCTCGCCCATCAGCGTAACGCCGTGCTGGTGGGCGGCACTGGCACAGGCAAGACCCACCTCGCCATCGCGATCGCGCGAGCCTGCATCCGCAACGGCGCCCGTGGCCGTTACTTCAACGTCGTCGACCTCGTGAACCGGCTCGAAGCCGAGGGCCGCGCCGGACGCCACGGCCGGATGGCCGACTACTTGTCGCGCATGGACTTCATCGTGCTCGACGAACTCGGCTACCTGCCCTTCGCTCAGTCTGGCGGGCAGCTCCTCTTCCATCTCGTCAGCCGCCTCTACGAGCAGACCTCCGTCATGGTGACGACCAACCTGGCCTTCGGCGAATGGCCGAACGTGTTTGGCGACGCCAAGATGACGACCGCACTGCTCGACCGGCTCACCCACCATTGCGAGATCGTCGAGACCGGCAACGAGAGTTGGCGCTTCAAGAACCGCGCCGCGGCCTGAGGGTCACCCCACCGCAGCCGCCCGGCTGCGCAACCCTGACCCGCTTCGCCGGGCGGCCGCTACCGCCTGAGATTGCAGCAAGGGGGTCAATATTGAACGCCGATAAGGGGTCAAATTTCGACGCCGATTGACAGGATGAAAGCTCCTCTCTGTGCACCATGCGACGAAGAATGGGCCGATGTCGCTGAACGACCCCTTTTTGCTGAGGCGT
>CAXSDM010000222.1:0-2617 GCA_964235575.1 uncultured Acidobacteriaceae bacterium
AATGAGGTGGTTTCGGTCGAGACCGCGCGCATGATGATGACGATGCTGAAGGCGGTGACGACGTATGGGACGGGTGCGGCTGCGGCGAGCCTGCATCATCCGTTCGGGGGCAAGACGGGGACGACCAACGACTATACGGATGCTTGGTTTATTGGGTTTTCACCGTCGGTGACGGCGGGGGTGTGGGTTGGGTTCGACAGCCGTCAGTCGCTCGGTGAGAAGGAGACTGGCGCGAAGGCGGCGCTGCCGATCTGGATGGACTTTATGCGCGCGGCGATCGATGGCAAGGATGACGAGACGTTCCCGGCGGAGGGTGCGCCGAAGAAGCACCTGGAGGTCACGGTGACGGAGGATGCGGACAAGCCGGAGGCTCCGGATGCCAGTACGGCGCCGGATACTTCAGAGGAGCCGAAGGTTCCGGAGCCGCCGGCCAGTGCAGCCCCGTCTGCTCCGTCCGTCCCAATTCCGCCGGTGAGTACGCCGCCGGTGGTTGCGCCGCCACCGATAGGGTAGCTGCCGCAATTGGCTAGTCCCCCCCCGGGGGGGACAGCTCCTAAGTCTATTGTTTGCCCCAGTTAGGACAACGAAGTCCGGTAAAGTCTTCCATCAAAACGACTTAGACGTAAAGTATTCAAAACAAACGAGATATGACGTGACTATGTACGTCATGCAGAAGTTTGTCTCTTCCCAGGCCTATGTATCCAGTGTAACGAATCGGAAGAGGGAGATGTGCCAAGTATTTTCAGCCTCTAACCTGTGCGGAATGAGAAACTTGCGCTCGATTTCGAGGGTTCTGGGGCTTGACAGCGTGTTTTCGCGTCAGTGGGTGAGAATGCTGGCGAGGCGGAAGAAATTGGTGGCGAGGCGGACGTCTTTGCCGATTTGTGTCCGGAGAGCTTCGGGAGAGGGGAAGCGGATTTCGGAGCGGATGCGCTTGAGAAAGGCCAGCTCGAGGGTAGTGGTTTCGGTTAAGCTGAGCGGGTGGAAGTTGAGCAGGTGCGATTCGATGGTGAAGGAATCGGCACCGAAGGTGGGCCGGTTGCCGATGTTGGTGACGGCCTCAAAGCACTCCGCGCCCGGCCCTGTGCCGACGGTCAGCCACGTGATGTAGACGCCGTGGGCTGGCAGGAGCTCGGGGTAGGGTGCGAGATTGATGGTGGGGACGGTGTAGCGCGTGCCATAGCCGCGGCCAGAGACGGGGTGTGAGCAGATTGTGAAGGGCCGGCCCAGCAGGGCGCGGGCGCGGGAGACATCTCCGGCGGAGAGCAGGGTACGGATGCGGCTGGACGAGACGGGGCCGCCGCGCAGGAGGTAGGGCGCGTAGCCGTGAACGGCGAAGCCGAGCTGGGCGCCGAGAGCTTCAAAGCCCTGCATGTCGGCCGAGGCCTGGTAGCCGAAGCGGAAGGTTTCGCCTTCGTGTACTTCGCGGACGTGGAGGCGGTCGCGCAGGATGTCGCGGGCGAACTGCTCGGCGGTGAGCTGGGCGAGCTCGGGGGTGAAGGGCAGGACGAGGGTGGCGTCGATGCCGGTGGAGGCGAGCTGCTCGAGTTTTTGGGGGAGCGGGGTGATGAGGGAGTGCGGGGCGTCAGGGCGGAGAACGCGGATGGGGTGGGGGTCGAAGGTGATGGCGAGCGAGTGGAGCGACAGATCGTGCGCGCGGTGGCGGACCTTGTCGATGACCCAGCGATGGCCACGGTGGACGCCGTCGAAGTTGCCGATGGTGGCGATGGTGGGGCCGAAGCCGGGGGGGAGTTCGGTCAGGGAGCGGTAGATCTTCATGGGACAAGCTCGCAGAGGTGCACTCGGACGCGGGATTTCTGAGGATGTCGTGCCGGTACAAACGCAGATTCCCTTCGGGAATGACAACAAAGGTGCGCTGGACAACAAAAGTTGATTGGACGACGAAGGTGCGTTGACTCGGCGTTTGCTCTCACTCGGCCTCCGAGATGACGTCTGGGGCGATGTCGAATTCGAGCTTTAGGCCGTCGTAGGCGAGCCGGATGTGCGGAGGCAGATTGGCTTCGGTGAGGGCATGGTCAAGGTCATGGGACATGTGGGTGAAGAAGGCGCGGCGGGGCTTGAGTTGTTCGACGAAGGCGATGGATTTGGCGAGGTGGGAGTGGCTGGGGTGGGGCTCGCGGCGGAGAGCGTCGAGGATGAGGAGGTCGAGGCCCTGGAGGAGCGGAATGGACTCAGGCGGTAAGTCGCTGAGGTCGGTGAGGTAGGCGGCGGAGCCGAAGCGATAGCCGGAAATGGTCTCGCGGCCGTGAATGACGGGAATGCGGAGGAAGTCCGCGCCGAAAAGGTGGGTGATGGCGCCGGGGGTGTCGGGCAGCTCGTGGATGGCGACGCGGGCGCTGGTGGGGTAGCGGTTTTCGGTGCGGAAGGTGTAGCCGAAGACGCGGCGGAGGGCGGCGGCGGTTGGGGCGTCAGCGTAGAGGGGGATTTCGGCGCGGAAGCTGAGCGGGCGAAGGTCGTCCATGCCGAGGATGTGGTCGGCGTGGTGGTGGGTGTAGAAGACGGCGTCGACACGGGTGAGTTGCTCGCGGAGGGCCTGCGCGTGAAAGTCGGGGCCGGTGTCGATCAGGACGGTGTGCCCGTTGAACTCGAGGCGGAT
>CAXSDM010000223.1:0-2516 GCA_964235575.1 uncultured Acidobacteriaceae bacterium
GTGGTGGTGGCGGCGAAGAGGATGACGATCCAGAGGATGCCTCCGGCGATCTGGCGGGACACGGCTGCGGTGGGATCAAAGGCGAGTGAGAAGACGACGACGACCAGGAGCGAGAAGAAGAGCATGCCCGTAATGGCGTCGCGCGAGCGCCACTCCAGGCGAAGGTCTTTGCGGAGGTGCGTGAGGACGTGCCGGGCGAAGTTCACGCCGGGCTCCGGGTGAGGTCGGCGAGGCGGGCGGCAGAGGCGCGGAGGTAGTCTGCCGGGGCGAGCAGGAGCTGCAGGCCGCGCTGTCCGGCGGAGACGCTGATGAGGTCGTGGAGCTCGATGGTTTCGTCCACAAAGGCGGGGAAGGGCTTGCGGGCGGCGAGGACGGTGACGCCTCCGCGGATGTAGCCGGTGAGGGGCTCGACGCCTTTTAGTGCGGCGAGGTCTAGCTTTTTGGATCCGGAGATGTAGGCGAGCTTCTTGAGGTCGAGCTCCTGGTCGCCGGGGATGACGGCGAAGGTGTGGTCGCCGGTGGTGGAGGCGGTGAGGAGCGTTTTGAATACCTGCTCGGGCGGCAGGCCGATTTTGCCGGCGACGCTGATGGCGCTGAGGTCTTCGAGGTCGACGGTGTAGGCGCGGAGCTCGTACGCGATGCCGAGCGAGTCCAGCAGGCGCGCGGCGTTGGTTTTGGAGGCTGTGGCAGCCTGCCTCATGCGGCGGCTCCGCGAGGGACGGAGGAGACGATCTCGCCGCGATCGAGGGTCAGGGTCAGGTCAGCGAGCGACTCCGCGAGATGCGCCTGGTGGGTGGTCAGGACGATGGTTCGGCGATAGGCACCGGCGGCGACGGGCCAGGTGAGAAAGTCGGCCAGCAGCTCGACGATGTGATGGGCGCTCGCGACGTCGAGGTTTGAAAATGGCTCGTCGAGCAGAAGCAGCTCGGGGTCAGTCTGGAGGACGCGTGCGAGTGAGGCACGCTGGCGCATGCCTTGCGAGTATTGCCCAACGGGCCGGTTCAGCTTTGGGTCGAGGCCGACCGCTCGCAAAGCCATCTCCGGCGAGCCGACGCAGTTGCAGGCGCCGTGCAAGGAGGCGAAGTAGCGGAGGTTTTCCATGGCTGAGAGCTCGTCGTAGAGCATGGAGGTGTGCGACATGTAAGCGACGCGACCGCGGCGCTGGGCGGGGGTCGCTCCGAGCACATGCAGCGTTCCATGGGAAGGCTCAGCTAGGCCGGCGAGCAGGCGCAGCAGCGTGGATTTGCCGGCGCCATTTTCGCCCAGGATGATGGTTGCCGTGCCTGCGGCCAGCGAGAGGGTGGTGGGGCGCAATGCGGCAAAGCTGCCGTAGAGCTTGGCGGCTCCGGTTAGCTGCGCGACTGGCGAAGAAGTTTCGGCGGGCATAAGCACCTATGCGAGTATAAGAGCCGGAGCGAGAGCGCATGAAAGCAGCAGCTATTTTGATGGCCGGGATTCTGGTCGCAAACCTGGGCGTTGAGGCGCAGATGCAACCTTCGTCTTTGCAGCTTTCCGCCGCCGACCGTCAGCTTTCCCGCGAGATTTTTCAGCAGCTGATCGAAATTAATTCGACTGACTCGGTGGGGTCGGTCACGGCGGCAGCTACGGCGATGCGGCAGCGGCTTCTCGCTGGGGGCTTCGCGCCCGAAGACCTGAAGCTGCTTGGGCCGAACGACCGCAAGATGAACCTGGTGGCGACCTTTCATGGCAAGGCAGGCAGCACGTTGAAGCCGATTCTGGTGATCTGCCATTTGGACGTGGTCGAAGCGAAACGCGAAGACTGGACGACCGATCCGTTTGTGTTTACGGAGAAGGATGGCTTCTTCTACGGTCGCGGGACGCAGGATATCAAGGAGGGAGACGCGGCTCTCGTGACCTCGTTTCTAAAGATGAAGCGCGAAGGCTTTGTGCCTGACCGGGACATCACACTGGCTTTGACTGCGGATGAAGAAGGCGGCAAGTCGAACGGCGTCGAGTGGCTGGAACAGAATCATCCGGAGCTGATGCAGGCCGAGTTTGTCATCAATCCCGATGCGGGCGGCGTCTATGCCGAGCACGGCAAGGCCACGGTATTCGATGTGGAAGCCATTGAGAAGACGTATGCCGATTTTCGCCTGACGGCGACCAACAAGGGCGGCCACAGCTCGCTGCCGGTGCCGGACAATGCGATTTATCACGTGGCGGATGCTCTTGGACGGCTGGAGAAGTCGCCGTTCCCGATCGAGCTGAACGCCGTGACGCGGGCCTACTTTGAGAAGATGGCCACCATTGCGAAAGGCGAGACGGCGGAGGAGATTCGCGGCGTGCTGAAGCAGCCGATGGACCTGGCTTCTGTGGCTAAGCTGACCGCAGACCCGATGTATAACTCGACCTTGCGGACGACCTGCGTGGCGACGATGATGTCCGCCGGGCACGCGCCGAACGCGCTTCCGCAGCAGGCTCAGGCGAATGTGAACTGCCGCATTCTGCCGGGGCACTCCGGCGAGGAGGTCCGCCAGGTGTTGATCCGGACTTTC
>CAXSDM010000224.1:0-2515 GCA_964235575.1 uncultured Acidobacteriaceae bacterium
CTCACGCCTTCGCATGCGCCTCATCCACATAAAAGGCCGAAATCGAGCTCGCATACTTCTGCTCCACCACCCGCCGCTTCATCTTCATGCTCGGCGTCAGTTCCCCGCCCTCCACCGTCCACTCCTCCGTCACCACGCAGACGCGCTTCATCGTCTCGTAGTTCGCCAGCTCGCGGTTCACCTCGTCAACGATCCGCTGATACTCCGCCTTCACCCGCGCATCCGCGACCAGCGCCTCTGCGCCCGCGGCCGTCACCCCGTGGCTCTTCGCCCAACCCTCAAGCGCCGGCAGATTCGGCGAAATCAGCACCGAAAGATACTTGTGCTTGTCCCCCACGACCGCCGCATGCGCCACCAGTACATGGCCCTTCAGCTTGTTTTCAATCGGCTGCGGCGCAATCATCTTCCCGCCGCTCGTCTTCAGCAGCTCCTTCTTCCGGTCGGTAATTGAGAGGTAACCTTCCCCATCCACGTTCCCGATATCACCCGTCCTGAACCAGCCGTCCGCGGTAAACGCCTCCGCCGTCTCTGCCGCCTTGTTCCAGTAGCCCGAAAAGATCGACGGCCCCTTCACCTCAAGCTCGCCATCCGCCGCAAAGCGAACCTCCACGTTCCCCAGCCGCTTGCCCACCGTGCCGATCCGGTGCTCCCGCGGATAGTTCAGCGCAATCACCGGCGACGTCTCCGTCAACCCGTACCCCTCAAAAATCCGGATGCCCGCATCCGCAAACCACCCTGCCGTCTCCATGCCCAGCGGCGCGCCGCCCGAGACCCACGTCCGCACCCGCCCGCCAAACGCCTCGCGGATCTTGCTGTACACCAGCTTGTTCGCGAGCGCCCAGCCCAACCCGCCCGGCGTCCTCCCGTCCAGCGTCTCCTGCCGATGCGTCTTCCCTGTCGCCAGAGCCCACTTCAGAATCCGGCTCTTCACCGGAGATGCCGCCGACTTACCCTCCACCGCCTGCCGAATCTTCTCGTACACCCGCGGCACACCGACGAAGATCGTCGGCTGCACCGCCTTCATCGCCGCCGGCAAGAAGTCGAACTTCGGGCAGTAAGCCAGCTGCGTCCCATGACACATCAGCGCATAATCCAGATGCCGCGCCGTCACATGCGACAGCGGCAGAAACGAAATGCAGCTATCCTTCTGCGTAAACCCAAACGGCCGCGTCGACACATTCACATTGCTGGCCAGGTTGCCATGCGTCAGCCGCACCCCCTTCGGCTCGCCCGTCGTGCCCGACGTGTAGATGATCGTCGCCAGATCGTCCGGCGCCGCCGCAGCCACCCGTGCATCAAAATCCGCGTCCCGCCCCGCACTGCCCTCCGCGCCCCCGATCAGCGCGCCGAAGCTCTCCGCCCCGGCAAACTCCCCCGCATCCATCACCACCACGTGCTCGAGCGCCGGACAATCCCCCGCCTGCTTCAATTTCTCGTACTGCTCTTTGCTCGACACCACGGCCACCCGCGCCCCCGAGTCACGCAGCATATAGCCAAGCTGTGCCGAGGTCAGCGTCGAATACAGCGGCACATCCACCGCCCCGATCGCCAGCGCCGCAAAGTCCGTGACCGCCCACTCCCAGCGGTTCTCGCTCA
Source organism: uncultured Acidobacteriaceae bacterium (assembly GCA_964235575.1). Classification (GTDB taxonomy): domain Bacteria; phylum Acidobacteriota; class Terriglobia; order Terriglobales; family Acidobacteriaceae; genus Edaphobacter. The sequence goes on from CAXSDM010000224.1 coordinate 1,597, forward strand.
AAAGCACAACTCGGTCGCCCTTACCCAGCCCCCAGCCAAGAAACACCCCCGCCAAGGTACACACTCGGCCGTACAGCTGGTCGGAGCTGATCGGCGTCCAGCTCCCATCTTTTTCCTGCGTCTGCATCACCGGAGCGACGCCCCACCCGGTCGCCCGCACCAGCACGTCGTTTACGGTTCTAAGCTCGAAATCGGACATCGCGCGTGTCACCTCCCTCTCACCAGACATGCGCGCGCGCCCTCAGGCCAGCCCACACTATTCGCCTCGTATCCTAATCTTCTTCGCGCTGACTGTGCTAACCCAACCGTTTGCCGGCGGCCTCTACACCTGCGGCTTCGGCGTCAAGCGCACGAAGCGCGGCCCATACACCTCCCACTCCGCCAGCATCCGCCCCGCCAGCACGCTGTGCGCCGCCTCTACATGCCGCTCCAGCAGCCCGCGCAGCGACCCCCGTGCCTCTTCCTCAAGTCCCGCAAAGGCCTCCACCTCGACAAAATCCGGATGAAACCTCCCCTGCTCAACGAATCCGCCGTCGTCGTACACCCACGCGAGGCCCCCCGTCATCCCCGCTGCGAAGTTGATGCCCGTCTTGCCCAGCACTACCACCGTCCCGCCCGTCATGTACTCGCAGCCATGGTCGCCAACCCCCTCGACCACCGCCAGCGCGCCCGAGTTCCGCACCGCAAACCGCTCGCCCGCGCAGCCTGCCGCAAACAGCGACCCCGCCGTCGCGCCGTAGAGCGCAACATTGCCCAGCAGCACATGGTGTCCGCTATCGGTCGCCGCACGGCCCTGCGCCCGGATCACCAGCTCGCCCCCGCACAGCCCTTTCCCAACAAAGTCATTCGCCTGCCCGTTCAGCACCAGCGTCATTCCGTCGGCCGCAAATGCCCCAAACGACTGCCCCGCCGTCCCATC
>CAXSDM010000225.1:0-2429 GCA_964235575.1 uncultured Acidobacteriaceae bacterium
AAGCGCTTGGAGATGCCCTGGGCGTTCAAAATAGGAGGCATACCCTAGTCTAGCCTCTGCCTTCGCTTCAAAGCTTTCCACTGTCGCCTACAAACCCTTGCTCTCAATCGCCAGAACCTTGCCCTGGCCCGGAGCCTGCGCAAACAGCACCAGATGCCGTGGCGTCTCGGGCTGGCCCTTGATCACGCCAGGCGAGTGGAGCGAGATCGTCACCGTCCCATCGGTCTTGACACTGCCGATCCTCGTCAGATTCCGCGCCACCGCCACATGCATCAGCGTGCGGCCGGAGTTCTCGCCACGCAACACACTCGAAGTCGCCATGTCATCTGCGATCACGGCATACAGCTCCACCGCAGCCGAAGCGCTGCCTGTCACCGTGTACGTCACGGAGATTGCCCCGGGCTGCGCGGATGCGGCATCGATACGAAGCTGCAGCGCGCTCGTCGACCCCTCCGCACGCACCGCGCGCAGAATCCCCTGTGCATCGCCGCCGGACATCTGCGCATCGCCGTTCACCACCACCTGCGGCGTATACACGCTGTCCAGGTGGAAGCGATCGCCGTAGCGGCTTTGCCGATCCGTCCACGTCTCTGCCGAGAAAGGATCGGCCCAGCCCAGCTGATTCCAATATGTTACGTGCTCGCTCAACGCGACCACCAGCTGACCTGAAGACACGCGATAGCCATTGATCTTCTTCAGCAGCGCATCCGCAGGCGGGCAGCTCGAACAGCCCTCCGAGGTGAACAGTTCAACCAGCACCGGATGGGGCGCGCTCTGGGCAAAGATTCGGGACGAAAAGGCGGCCAGTCCAAGAACAACGAAAGCCATCGTGCGCATAGCGGAGACCTCATGCATTCCGAAGATGGGACGCACGGGCCCCGCACAAGTGACGGCAAGCGCAGATGCAGCTACTCGAGATCGAACTCCCGCAAAGGCCGCTCCGTCACCGGGCTCTCCTTGGCCTTCTTCATCGCTTCGGCAAACTTGCGTGCCAGCACGTCCTCGCTGTTCTTCTGCGCCGCCATCGACTGCGCAAACACCGACTCGCGCCGCGCGTCGGCCTCCGCAAGCGCCTTCTTCGCCTGCCCCAAATCCTCAAACGTCTTCTTGCGCGGCGCAGCCGTATGCGCAATTACCGCGCGAGTAACAGGGTCAATCTTCAACACGCCCATGCACTCCGGACACATCACCTCAAACGCTTCATCGCTCAATCCCATAGCCAACCCATCCGTCACTGCTCAAGGCCTATTTTAGTCCCGCCGTTCGCACGCAGCGGGACTCAGTTTGCAACCGCCGCGTTCCGGGTGTACTCTCATGCTCAGAATGTCAACGCACTTCATCCCGACCGCAACGCGATTTAGCTACCGCAGCTATTGGTGGTACTCCGCGGCTGCGGGTAATTTGGGTGTGCGTCTTTGATCGGATAATACAAGCGCATTCTTCCTCTTCCTGCCAGCCGCGACCGCAAGGTCGCGGCTTTCGTTTGTCCCGCACACCTCCCCTCCTGAAAGGACCTCCGATGACCGGCAACGCCCTCCAAGCTGAAGCAACTCCTCCTTCTTCGCTCACCGCGCCCGCCGGCTTGCGCCGCATCGTGCTGATGGGATACATGGGCGCCGGCAAAACCTCGGTCGGCCGCCTGCTCGCCCGCGCTCTCGGCTGGACCTTCCTCGACCTCGACACGCACACCGAGGCCCGCACCGGAGCTTCGGTCCCGGACCTCTTCGCGCAGCATGGCGAAGCTCATTTCCGTCGCCTGGAATCGAGCGCCCTGGCCAACGCGCTCGCGCAGAACGCCACGGTCCTCGCCCTCGGCGGAGGCACGCCCGAAGCCCTCACCAACCGGCTTCTGCTCGAACAGACTCCCGGAACCTTGCTGATCTACCTCGAAGCTCCCTTCTCCACTCTCTACGACCGCTGCATGCTCCAGAGCTTTGCCGCGCCGGAGCATCTGCGGCCCGTCTTGATCAATCCTGCCGAAGCCGAAGCTCGCTTCCACGCGCGCGTGCCTCTCTATCGCCGGCTCGCCCGGCACAGCATTGCGACGAGCGAGCAGGAGCCGGGAGAGACTGCCGATGCCATCCTGCGCATCGTTCAACAGTCCTAACAAGCAGCCAAAATGAACTGAGGAGCTAAAAGCAGCCTGGCTTTCTTCTGTTCACACATAAACTGCATCTTAGGGTTGAAGCAAATTTCTCGCATCTCACGCAGCAGGAGCCGTACGTGTCTACCTTGCCCCAGGTTCGAAGCTCCTACCCGCCCGCCGGCAATCTGGCGACGTCTTCCGTTGCCCCTGAGAAGCGTGTCACCACACGCGCAAATATCATCTTCTGCTTCGGAGTCTTTCTCCTCCTCGCCCTCTGCTACAAGCTCAGCAAAGAGCTTGAAATTATCTATGTAGCAGCTTTGTTCGCGGTCGTCTTAGGACC
>CAXSDM010000226.1:0-2371 GCA_964235575.1 uncultured Acidobacteriaceae bacterium
CGAGGAGGGTTATGAGCAAGACAGCTATCATTACCGGTGCGTCCGGCGGCATTGGGAAAGCACTCGCCTTGCGGCTTGCAGCCGACGGGTTCAACGTCGTCCTGCATTATTCCGGCAAATCGGACCCAGTTAAGGAGACGATCAAGCAAATCGAAGCAGCCGCTGGGAAGGCCGTCGGCGTCAGCGCTGATGTGACCAAAGAGAAGGAGGTGGCTTCGATCTTCAAGGAAGCAATCTCCGCGTTTGGCACGATCGATGTTGTGGTACATAGCGCAGGCATTATGCCGCTATCGCCGATTGTCGAGAACGACATCGAGCTTTTCGACAAGGTCATCGCGACCAACCTGCGTGGTACGTTCCTTGTGCTCGCGCAAGCTGCAAAGCAGATAGCTCAGGGTGGCCGCATCATGGCCTTGTCCAGCAGCGTCATCGCCAAATCAACTCCAACGTATGGGGCCTACATCGCGTCGAAGGCGGGAGTGGAGGGCTTGGTGAAGGTGCTTGCCGCCGAAATGCGCGGCCGACAGGTGAGTGTCAACGCCATCGCGCCAGGACCAGTGGCGACGCCACTCTTTCTCGAAGGCAAGAGTAAAGAGCAGATTGAGCAGCTCAGTAAGATTGCGCCTTTTGAACGCTTGGGGCAGCCTGAGGACGTCGCTCGTGTCGTTTCTTTTCTAGCAGGCCCCGATGGCGGTTGGGTCAATGCACAGGTCTTTCGTCCCAACGGCGGTTTCGCTTGAATGCAGGAGGAGGAAAGATGCAGGAAGTGATTCTGATAACGGGGGCGTCCAGCGGCTTCGGTGCGTTGACAGCCCGAGCACTTGCAGTAGCCGGCCACACGGTTTATGCCAGCATGGTCGATGTTCATGGCAAGAGTGCGCCTCAGGCGAAGGAAGCTGCGACCTTCGCGAAGGAGCACTCCGCGAAGCTATTCAGTGTCGAGTTGGATGTCACCTCGCAGAAGTCTGCCGATGAAGCTATCGCGGCCATTCTGAAAGATCAGGGCCGGCTCGATGTCGTGGTGCACAATGCGGGCCACATGGTCTTTGGCCCTGCGGAGGCGTTTACGCCAGAGCAGTACGCTGAACTGTACGACATCAACGTAATCGGCACACAACGTGTGAACCGTGCGGCTCTGCCGCATCTCCGAAATCAGCGACGGGGCTATCTTGTATGGGTAGGAAGCTCGAGTACGCGCGGCGGTCCATCGCCCTACCTTGCTCCCTACTTCGCCGCCAAGGCCGCGATGGATTCTCTCGCGGTGAGCTACGCCGGCGAGGTGAGCCGATGGGGCATTGAAACCACGATCGTTGTTCCCGGCGCGTTCACCTCAGGCACAAACCACTTTGCGAATGCCGGTAAGCCGGAAGACAAGGCGAGAGTCGCTGCTTATGAGTCAGGGCCTTATAAGAACTTTGGGCAGGTTGTCTCGGACGCGCAAAAGTCTGTAATCCCGGACTGGGCGGATGTAAGCGAAGTTGCCAGGACGATTGCGGGGCTGGTCGCTCTTCCATTTGGGAAGCGTCCGTTCCGCGCGTACATCGATCCGGCCCAGGATGGAGCAGAGGTGGTAGGAACTGTTGCGGATCGCATCCGGATTGAGTTCCTGCACCGCATGGGCCTGGCCGATCTGCTCACACCTTCAGCTCAATGAACCCCGGCGCGCGGCACCGGTGAAGTGCTCCGAAAGGACAAGATGCAGGACGAGGTGAACGCATCCACGCTGAGCAAAGAGGAACTGCAATCCATCATGGGTTTTTACCAGGCCTTCTCCGATCACACGCCTGAAGTCTTCGATGAAGTCTGTGCACCGGACTGGCAAGATATTCCCCTCGGGCCAGGCCAAAGCCCCGGCCCGGCAGGACTGAAGGAGGTGCTGTTGAAAGTACTTCTACCGGCCTTCCCAGATCTGAAGATCGCGGTGCATGAGATCGTCGGCTCTCCCGGTCGCGCCGGTGTACGTGCTGCCATTACAGGGACACACCTTGGTGAGGTGATGGGCGTTGCGCCGACCGGCAAGACCATCAACATGGCGCTTCATGAATTTCACCACCTCGCGAACGGCAAGCTCACGCATACCTGGCACCTCGAGGACTGGTTCGGCATGCTCAACAGCATCGGTGCCTGGCCACCTGTCGCTTGACAAGCTTCTAAACCCGGAACACAACCAACGAAAGGAACTGATCATGCCATTTGCAAACTACAAACTGCCTCAGGGATCACTCACGCCGGAGCAAAAGCAGGATATCGTGCATAAGACCACGGACATTCTGGCCTCAATCTACGGCGAAGCCGCGCGATCTCACACCATGGTTCTGGTAGAAGAGGTTACGGACGGAGGTTGGGGCTTTGCCGATGATGTACTTACCCT
>CAXSDM010000227.1:0-2362 GCA_964235575.1 uncultured Acidobacteriaceae bacterium
TCTTCATGCTGGGCGAGCATGCGCAGGTTCCCGGCGACCTCAAGCCCTCGCCCGAACCCAAGCTCGTCTTCCCCATGGAGGCTCCCGGCTTCGCGCTGAACCACACCACGGTCTCGATGTTCAACACGGTCTTCTTTCACAAGCAGGGCAAGCCCCGCGTCAAGGCGCTGCAGGACTATGAGCCGTTCTTTTATCCGCTCGATGCCGTCCTGCGCTGGAACCGTATGTACGGAAAATCCGGCCTGCTGCAGTTTCAGTACGCCATCCCGTGGGAGTCGGCGCGCGAAGGAACCATTGCCATCCTCACCGAGGTTGCCAAGTCCGGGCTGGCCAGTTTTCTCGCTGTGCTCAAGGCTTTTGGCGATGTACCCTCGCCCGGCCTGCTCAGCTTCCCGCAGCCTGGCATCACACTCGCGCTCGACTTCCCGATCAAGGCCGGAACGACTTTTCCCCTCGTCGAGCGCCTGGCTGACATGACCCGCGACTTCGGCGGACGCCTGTACCCTGCCAAGGACGCCGCGATGACGGCCGAGCAGTTCCAGGCCTTCTACCCGCAATGGCGGCAGCTCGAGCGCTTCAAAGACCCCGTCCTCACCTCCAGCTTTTGGGAGCGCGTCACCGGAGATCGACCCGCTCTATGAATAGCCATGGAACCGCACGCTCTCACGGCGAACCGAAGAAAATCCTTGTTCTCGGCGCCACCTCCGGCATTGCGGAGGCTACCTGCCGGCTTTGGGCCGCCCAGGGTGCAAGCCTCTTCCTGGTCGCGCGCAACGGGGAGAAGCTGGCTGCGGTCGCCGCCGACCTCAAGACCCGCGGCGCTGCCTACGTCGACACGGCCGTTGCCGACCTCGACGACGCGAGCACTCATCCCACGCTGCTGACCCACGCCATCAACTCGCTTACTGGCATGGACGTCGCGTACCTCGCGCACGGCATTCTGGGCGACCAGCCCCGCGCCGAGCAGGACTTCGTTGTCGCCGAGCAGATTCTGCACACCAACTTCGTCTCCGTTGTCTCGCTGCTGACCTGGCTTGCCAACTACTGCGTCCAGCGCCACTCCGGCGTTCTGGCCGTACTGTCTTCAGTAGCCGGCGATCGCGGCCGCAAGTCCAACTACCTCTACGGAGCGTCGAAGGCCGGTCTGAGCGCCTTCCTTGGCGGCCTGCGCAACCGTGTCGACCGTGAAGGCGTAACCGTTCTCAACATCAAGCCCGGCCCGGTCAAGACCGGCATGACCGCACACATGAAGGGCTCGGAAAAGTTCGCCGATGTGAACGTAGTAGCGAAGGCGATCGTCAACGCCGTCGACAAGCGCATCGACACCCTCTATGTTCCCTTTCAGTGGGGTCCGATCATGTTTGTGATTCAGCACATCCCGGAAGCCATTTTCAAAAAGCTCAATCTTTGAGCGGCGAGCCGTTCCTGTATCCGCTCAAGCCAAAGCTGTACGTCACGATGGGCGTTCTTGCGACTCTTTGAAGAGAGTTTCGCGGTCGTTACGGTCAGTCGATAAGTGAATCTACGAAGGATCGGCTGTCGAAGGGGATGAGGTCTTCGAGTTTTTCGCCGGTACCGGCGTAGACCACGGGCAGGCCGAGCTCAGTGGCGATGGCGAGCACGATGCCTCCCTTGGCGGTGCCGTCGAGCTTGGTGAGGACGATGCCGGTGACGCGGGCGGCTTCGGTGAAGAGGCGCGCCTGGGTCAGGCCGTTCTGGCCGGTGGTGGCGTCCATGACGAGCAGCGTCTGGTGGGGCGCGCCGGGCACCAGTTTTTCGGCGGTGCGGCGCATCTTGTCCAGCTCTTTCATGAGGTCGGTTTTAGTGTGGAGTCGGCCGGCGGTGTCGACGATGAGGACCTGGCTGCCGCGGGCCTTGGCGGCGGAGCAGGCGTCGTAGAGCGCGGCAGACGGATCGCCGCCCTGCTTGGTCTTGATGAGCGGGACGCCGGAGCGCGTAGCCCAGACCTCCAGCTGCTCGATGGCGGCGGCCCGGAAGGTGTCGGCGGCGCAGAGGAGCACGGTGCGGTGCTGGGAGGCGAAGAGCGCGGCTAGTTTGCCGGTAGAGGTGGTTTTGCCGGTGCCGTTGACGCCGACCATCATGATCACTTCGGGTGGCGTGCTCGGATGGGCGACGGGCTGGGCTACGCCGTCGAGGACCTTCTGGAGCTCGGATTTGAGGAGAGTCTTGAGCTGCTGGCCGCCCTCGATACCGACCCGGAAGGCGCGCTGGCGTAGGTTTTCAAGCACGATGGCGGTGGTGGTGGCGCCTACGTCGGCGGCAAGGAGAAGAGGTTCGAGCGATTGGAGGGTCGACTCGTCGACCTCGCGGGTGAGGGCAATGATGCCGCCGATAGAGTCGG
>CAXSDM010000228.1:0-2342 GCA_964235575.1 uncultured Acidobacteriaceae bacterium
GCGGTCAGGTCCTGCTGGCGGATGTCGATGCCGTCGACCAGGATCTGGCCGCTCTGGATGTCGTAGAAGCGCATCATGAGGCCGGTGATGGTGGTCTTGCCGGCTCCGGTGTGGCCGACGATGGCGGCGGTTTCATTGGGCTCAAGAGTGAAGGAGACGTCGCGGAGGATCCACTCGATGGACGGGTCGGAAGTTGAGAAGCCCTGGTCCACTTTCTGATAAGTGAACCAGACGTTCTTGAACTCGATGCGGCCATAGGCGGGACTGCCCGCCTTGGGAGCGACGGGCTGCGCGGGCGAGACGATTTCAGGGGCCTGGTCGAGGAGTTTGAAGACGCGCTCGGAGGCGGCCATGGCGGCCTGGAGGATGTTGAATTTGTCGGAGAGCTCGAGGATGGGGCGAAAGAAGCGCTGGGCGTACTGGATGAAGGCGATCAGGACGCCGAGGGTTACGGTCGAGAACATGCCGCGCAGCCAGACGTGGCCGGTGGGGACGCCGAGGTGGTCGATGACGGCGATGCCTCCGCGCCAGAGGACGAGGGCGATGGCGAGGGATGAGAGGAACTCGACGACTGGATAGTAGAGGGCGTAGGCGAAGATGGCGTCGGTCCAGGCGCGCTTGTTCTCCTGGTTGACGGCGGAGAAGTCGTCGTAGGCGCGCTGCTCGCGGTTGAAGAGCTGGACGACGCTCATGCCGGAGACGTACTCCTGGGTGAAGGCGTTGATCTTGGCGGTGGCGGCGCGTTGGGCGCGGTAGCTGATGCGCACGAACTTGCGGAAGACGTTGGTCGCGAGAATGATGAGCGGGATGACGGACAAGGTGAGCAGCGCCAGGGGCCAGGACATCCAAAGCATGATGGCGACGATATAGATCAGGGTGACGACGTTCTCAAGGATGGCGAGGACGCCCGAGGTGAACATTTCGTTGATGGCGTCGACGTCGGACGTGACGCGGGTGACGAGGCGGCCGACAGGATTGCGGTCGAAGAAGCCGACGTCCTGGTCCTGGATGTGGCGGAAGATCTCCCGGCGGAGATCGAACATGATCTTCTGGCCGGTCCACTGCATGAGGTAGGTCTGGACGAACTCGAGGCCGAAGGAGATGACGAGGGCGAGAAAGTAGAGGCCGGCGAGCTGGGTGACACCGGTCATGGGTGCGGGGGAGAGATGGCGGCCGAGCCAGGAGGGGTGATGGTCGGGGGAAAGATAGGTGTCGACGGCGACCTTGATGAGGAGCGGGCCGGCTACGTCTGTGGAAGATTTAAGAAAGATGGAGACGGCGGAGATAGCGGTCTGCAGTTTGTACGGACCGAGATAGCGCAGAAGGCGGCGCATGAGGACGCCATCGTAGACCTTGCCAACGACGTCGTCGTCCGAGCCGGCGGGCTTGGGAGCCTGCGCTTTGGCGGCGGACGCGTCTGCGGGTTTTGGGTCAGGTTTGCTGTCTTCGGTGCGATTGCTCATGCGTCTCTCTATAGTAGATGCGATGAATTTCGCGACGCTTCGAATGTGTGCTGGGCGTGAAAGAATTCAAGGCATGGGCGTGAGCGGCGAGCCGACATTGGGGATTTATGTTTCGATCCCGTTCTGCAAGGCGAAGTGCAGCTTCTGCAACTTTGCTTCGGGGGTGTTCGGCTCGGGAGCGATGCCGGGCTATCTGGAGCGGCTGTCGGCGGAGATGCGGGAGGCGCGTGGGTTCGCCGAGCAGCTCGGGGTAGAGCTGCCGGGGCGAGTGGATTCCATCTACCTGGGCGGCGGGACGCCTTCGCTGCTCGAGTCGGGTGACGTGGAGCGGCTGTTTGGGGAGCTGCGGGGGGAGTTTGCGGTCGAGCGCGAGGCGGAGATTACTGTCGAGTGCGCGCCGGGACAGGTGAGTGAGCGGACACTCGAGGCCCTGCTGCGGGCGGGAGTGAACCGGCTGAGCTTCGGGGTGCAGAGCTTTGTAGACGCCGAGTGCGCGGCGACCGGGCGGCTGCATACGGGGCAGGCGTGCCGGGAGGAACTGGTGCGGATGCAGCGGGCGGGGGTGGGGCGACTGGGGCTCGACCTGGTGGTGGGGCTGCCGCACCAGACCGAGGCGAGCTGGCGCTACTCGGTCGAGCAGGCGATCGAGGCTGGGGTGGAGCATGTGAGTGTGTATCTGCTAGAGGTGGATGAGGACTCGCGGCTGGGGCGGGAGGCGCTGGCCGGGGGAACGCGGTATGGGGCGGGGGCGCTGCCCGAGGAAGATTGGACGGCAGACTGGTACCAGGCGGCGTGTGGGTGGCTGGAGGTGGCGGGCGTGGAGCAGTACGAGATTTCGAATTTCGCGCGAAAGGGTGGGCAGTCGAGGCACAACCGGAA
>CAXSDM010000229.1:0-2286 GCA_964235575.1 uncultured Acidobacteriaceae bacterium
GACTTGTTCTCCGTCCCATCGATCGCAATCATCGTCGCATCGAGCAGCCGCTGGTTCGTCGCATCCATCCCCACCAGCTCGGGCGACAACACCGACTCGACGTTATCCACCGCGCTCAGCACCCCCTTGCCCAGGTAGTGCTCCATGTCGCCATCCCGCAGCTCCACCGCCTCATGCTCGCCCGTCGAGGCACCCGACGGCACCGCCGCCCGCCCCATCGCTCCCCCCGAGAGCAGCACATCCGCTTCCACCGTAGGGTTGCCGCGCGAATCCAAAATCTCGCGTGCCGTAATCGAAACAATGTCGGTCATATCAGTCCTTTGCGTCGTCGAAGGGTCGGAGCTCGCCATAATGCGGTGCCGCAGACGATCGTTCAGCTTCGGCCGGCGATCGACCGCCACCGCCGCATCCCCAGGGTTCGCCCCAGCGATCGTCTCCACCAGCTCCACTTTGTCTTTGCTCACTGAAGCGGATTCTAACAAAGCGCATCACCCCCAGCCGCCACGTTAGTCCATCGGTTCCTCCCGTCCGATTCGCACCGCCGCGCACCACCGCATCCGCTACGCTGGTAAAGTCACACGTCCCGAGCGCCCACAGCCGCCGGACAGGGAGTGCCATGAACCAACACCGCCGCCTCGCCACGCTGCTCTTCCTCCTCCCCGCCTCCGCGCTCGCCCAGGCCACCGGAATCAGCCACCCCGAGGCCGTCCCCGACCAGCCCTACACCACCCAGGAAGCCGCGCCGCCCGCCTTCCAGCCGCAACCCGCGCCCGCCCTCCAGCCGCGCCCCCGCACCAGCGCCGACTACCCACCCGTCCCCTACTCCCCCACCGCCGTCACCGTCATCGCCACGCCCGTTGCCTCCGCGAGCCCCGCCTTCGACCCCGACGCCCACATCGTCACCCGCGTCGAAGGTCCCGCCAACCAGCTGCCCGCCGGAACCTTCCTCAAGACCCGCATCGGCCAAAGCGTCTCCACCGACACCACCCCCGAAGGCACCTCCTTCACCGCCTCGCTCACCGAGCCCGTCCTCCGCGAAGGCCGCGTCCTGCTCCCCGCCGGCTCCCTCATCACCGGCCGCGTCACCGAGGTCCACAGCGGCAAGCGCATCTCCGGACCCGCCGCCATCCACCTCCAGCCCCAGACCGTCACCCTCCCCGACGGCACCCGCTACAAGCTCCTCGCCCAGGTCATCGACACCGACCTCATCCACTCCACCAGGGTCGACGACGAAGGCACCATCCGCTCCCACGGCTCAAGCGCCGTCCAGAAGGGAGCCTTCGCCCTCGCCACCGGCTCAGGAGCCGTAGCCGGTGCGGTCGTCGCCGGCCCCGTCGGCGCCCTCGTCGGAGCAGGCATCGGAGCCGGAGCCAGCACGGTCGTCTGGCTCCGCGAGGATCAGCACGCCACCCTGCCCGCCAACACCGGCATCGTCTTCTCGCTGCTTGAGCCTCTCACCTTTCCCGGAGCCGTTCTGCCTCCGCAGTAAACTCATGGGCTGTCCTTCTTATGGAGGGATGTGCGGTTGCATGCTCATGCAGAGATAGCCGTCCTGATAAGCGAGAAGCAGATCCTCCGCCCGTGGCGAAGGAAGACAACCAGTCTTGGAAGAACTGTGGCTCAAGGAAACTTCCTTGAGAGAAAACGACCATGGATATAACGGCTCCACTCTAAACCCACAGCTAATTTGCTCTAGTCTCGCACCTGCGCCAGAAGCCTCCGCCAGTTCTTCTGGTTGCGCCGCCAGCTCTTCTTCAGGTCCTCGAGAATCCGCTCGAAGTCCGCATGGCCGCCCAGCTTGCGCCACGCCGGATTGATCGAGAACCACGGATAGTTCTCATTGCCCAGGTAAATCGCCCGCCTGAGCCAGTGCAGCGCCTCAGACTCATCGCCCTCGAGCGCGAAGTACGTCGCCAACCGATACGCCATCTCCGAGTCCGCCTCCGCCGCCGACAGCGTCTCGTCGACAATAAAACTCGCCGCCTTGTCCCGCTCACCGAGCTGCACATAGCACAGCGCAATCGTCGGATACACAATCCGCAGCGACGCCTCCTCGCGCGTCACCGCCTCCAGCGTGTCGATCGCCTGGTTCAGATCGCCCTGCCGCATCTGCTGGTAGCCGAGCGAGATGCGCAAGAGCGGCTGCTTCGGCTCAAGTGTCAGGCCTTTCTCGAGCTCGTCGGCCGCCAGCTCCAGCTGGTTCTGGTACTGAAACACCCGAGCACGGTTGTTATAAATCAGCGCCGCATTGGCCGGATTGAGTCGTAGCGCGGTGTTGAACTGCTC
>CAXSDM010000230.1:0-2238 GCA_964235575.1 uncultured Acidobacteriaceae bacterium
CACCTTCGGCGCCGGCCCATGCTCCGCCTGCTTGGCCGACTGCCCCGTGTTCATAAACAAATCCACATACCGCTGCCGGTAACGCAGCTCCACATCCTCTAGCCCGTGGTACTTATCCGGCAGCGCCAACAGGGCCTTCGCCAGAAACCGCAGCTCCGTCACATGCACCGTCGTCTCGCCCGTCCGCGTAACGAACAGGTAGCCCTTGACGCCAACGTGATCGCCCAGGTCGAGCAGCTTATAGATCCCAAACTGTGCCTCGCCCACATCGTCCTTGCGCACATAAATCTGCAGCCGCAGCCCACCCTGCTGCAGCTGCGCAAAGCCGGCCTTGCCCTGCACGCGAATCTGCATCACGCGCCCGGCAATCGCCACCTCCACCCGGTTCGCGGCAAGCTCCTCCGCTGTCGCCGGCTGCGCCTTGTCGATATACTTCGCCCGCAACTCCGGAACGCTTGCCGTCACTGGATAGCTGTTCGGGTAAGTCGACTCCGCCTCACTCAATCCCAGTTGCTGACCGAACGCCCCAATCTCCTTCAGCTTCTCCTGCCGCAGCGCAAACAGCTTCTCTTCAAACTCCGACTCAAACAATCGCTGGTCCCTCGCCCCTCCAGACTAACGCGGGACCTGCCGCCTGCGCGATAATGAACCTGCCATGCCGGACAACGCCAACAAAACGCCAGACCCCTCCGCAAGCGGCCTGCGCGACCTCGCCAAGGCCGAAGGCATGATCCAGATGGCGCTCGCCGTGCCCGCCGGATGCTTCGTCGGCCTGCTCGCCGGCGCCTGGGCGGACCGCCACTACCACCAGCATTGGATCGTCATCTTCGGCATGCTGCTCGGCGCGGCCGGAGGCTTCGTCCAGATCTTCACCACCGCCTCCCGCTCGCTCAAGCGAGGCGACCAGTGACGAACCCCACCGAAGCCCCCGGCGGCCAGGGCTGGACCACCGGCCTCACCGACGCCGACGTCCGCCGAGCCATGCTCTCCTCCCTGCGCCTGCTCGCCATATTCACCGTCGCGGCCACAGCGATCTTCTGGATTAAAGCTGGCTGGCCGAGCGGCGCACTCGTCGTCGTCGGCGCGACCATCTCCGCCGCCTCGCTCTGGGAGTGGACGCGCCTCATGAAAATCCTCAACCAGGCCATGGACGCAGGCCGCACCAAGCGCCCCCTCGGCCTTACGCTGGTCGGATTCTTCCTCCGTCTCGGCCTGACCTTGCTCGTGCTGTATGTTAGCCTTAAATATCTCCATGGCACGGTTTTCGCGCTTGCCGCCGGACTCGGCCTGGGCCTTCTTTCGCTTACGATCGAAGCGCTCCGGCTCATGAATCGCTGGACTACTTAGACCTTCGAACGTTTTCACTCAAACACTATGCCCACACAGCTTCTCTTCACCCGCTTCCTGAACCAGCACTTCGCCGCGCAGACCGACAGCCTGCTTCGGTCCCTGCGCATCCAGCCCTTGCACCCGCAGGCGCCCATCACCAACGCCTTTGCGATGGAGCTGCTCATCTTCGTGGGCCTGCTGCTCTATTTCGTCTTGATCCGCGTCAGCCTCTCGGTCGAGAAGCCGGCAGCCATTCAGCACTTCGCCGAGATCACCCACGAGTTCGTCGGCGAGCAAAGCGAGAGCATCATCGGCCACGGCTTCGAGCGCTTCGTCACTTATCTCACCGTGCTGTTGCTCTTCATCCTGCTTGGCAACCTCATGGGCCTTATTCCAGGCCTCGAGTCGCCCACCGCGAACCCGGTCGTGCCGCTCGGCTTTGCCGTCGTAACATTCCTCTACTACCACTACCACGGCATCCGCGCCAACGGCTTCAGCTACGTCAAGCAGTTCCTCGGGCCGGTCTGGTGGCTCTATCCCTTGATGCTGCCGATTGAGATCATCTCGCACTTCGCCCGCGTGCTCTCGCTCACTGTCCGTCTCTACGCCAACATGTTCGCCGGAGACATGGTCACGCTGGCCTTCTTCTCGCTCATTCCGATTGGCATACCCTTGGCCTTTTTGGCGCTGCACTTTGGCGTTGCCATCATCCAGGCCTACGTCTTCATGATTCTCGCAACGGTCTATCTCTCGCTCGCCGTCGCGCACGATCACTAGTCCAGCAAGTTTGCCAGCCGCGGGGCGCCCCCTCTCGGCTGGCCGTATTACTCGCCGCATAGCGTGAGGGTGCCAGTTCGGTGAGCATCAACCACCCACTGGCGGCGAACACTCTGACGGGGGCACAGGAGT
>CAXSDM010000231.1:0-2235 GCA_964235575.1 uncultured Acidobacteriaceae bacterium
GAGGATCATGACCTGGCCGAGGTGGATCAGGCGGCGCTGCTGAGCAAGCGCGCAGTGGAGACGCTGCGGCTGGGATTGCTCCGGACGGGCGGTGAGGTCGGCGGCCTGCCGCTCGGCGAGGAGGTCTGTGGGCTCGTCGAGCAGGCGAGCGAGTTGCTGGGCTATGCGCCGGTATGCGAGCTGCTCGAGGAGTGTTACGCGCCGGAGCGGACGCTGGGTGAGGCGTTTGCCCGGCTGATGACGAAGCTATTCGCAGAGCATGGGCTGATTGTGGTCGATGCCGCGGGCCGGGAGTTCCATGCGCGCGGGGCGAGGACTTTGCACGCGGCGATCGAGCGGGCGGAGGAGCTCGAAGCGGCGCTGCTTGAGCGGAGCGAGGCGCTGGAGGCTGCGGGGTATCACGCGCAGGTGCTGGTGAAACCGGGCGGCTCGCTGCTCTTTTTGTTGGAAGAGTCGGGCGAGCGGGTGGCGCTGCGGCGGACCGGATCGGGTGTGTGGCGGGGCGGGGCCAAGAACTACACAGCCGCAGAGTTGCTGGCGATTCTGGAGCAGACGCCCGAGCGCCTGAGCCCCAATGCGCTGCTGCGGCCGGTGTTTCAGGATACGCTGCTGCCGACCGCGGCCTATGTGGGCGGGCCGGCGGAGATTGCCTACTTTGCGCAGAGCGCAGTCCTTTATGAGCGCATTCTAAGTCGGATCACGCCGGTTTTACCGCGATTGTCTGCCACAGTCATCGAACCGACGATCGAAGCGGTGATGGCGAAGCAGGAGGTGACGCTGGAGCAGATCTTTGCGGCCGGATCGGCGGATGCGTTGGCGCAGCGGCTGGGTGCGCGCGCGATGCCGATCGAGCAGAAGCGCCGGCTGGCGGCAGCAGGGAATGCCATGGACGCGGAGTTGAGCGCCTTGACCGGGTACCTCGGCGCGGTGGATGAGAGCCTGGGGCGGTCGGCTCTGGTTTCGGCCAGCAAGATGCGTTACCAGATGAACCGCCTGCGGCGGATGGCGGCGCGGTTTGAGGTGCAGAAAGAGGCGAGTCTGGGCCGCCACGCCGAGGCGCTGATGTTGCATCTGTTCCCGGGCGAGCATCCGCAGGAGCGTGTGCTCGCCGGTATCTGGTTCCTGGCGCAGGGCGGCGAGCGGTGGGTCGATCAGCTGGTGGTGGAAGCGGAACAGATGTGCGTGGGGCACACGGTGATCCGCTTGTAGGTAAGAGCGCTTCGCCAGAAGGACGACTGATCGTTGATTACTCGGCTTCGGGTTTCGGCGGAAGCTGGTTCTGGATTTTCTTCCAGACTTCGTCACTGGGGGCCTGCTCGGCGGGCTCGAAGAGGAGGCGGGCTTGAGTGGCGATGTACTCGAGGTCGCGGATGAGCGCGGAGTAGTTTGGGTCGTTGCGGAGGGCGGCGAGCGGGTCGTCCTCTTCCTCCGAGGCGGTGCCGGCGAAGAGGTCGTGAAGGTCGTCGGGTTTGCCGTCATAGGGCTCGCCGGTTCCGTCGAAGCCGTGGTTTGGGTTGTGCTCGGAGTCGCTCATACCGAGGCCTCCCTTTGGAGGATCACCGGCGGCATGCCCTGCGCCTGCAGCCGGAGCAGCTCGCGTAGCTTCAGGCGCGCCTTGTGGAGTTGCGACTTGCTGTTGCCGGTGGAGCACTCGAGCATGGTGGCGATCTCGTTGTGTTCAAAGCCTTCTACGTCGTGCAGCACGAAGACCATGCGATAGCCCGGGGGCAGGGAGGCGACGGCGCGCTCAAGTGCGACGCGATCGACCGAGCCGGCGAGCATGGGGTCGCGGCTGCCGAAGTCTCGCTTGGGCGCGTCTTCCTCGGACGGGCTGATGGTCTCTTCGAGTGAGACCAGGTTGAGGCCCTTCTTGCGCAGATGCATCAGGACGAGATTGACGGTGAGGCGATGCAGCCAGGTGGAGAAGGCGGACTCGCCGCGGAAGCTGCCGAGCTTGCGAAAGAGGTGCAGAAAGGCTTCCTGGGTCATGTCCTCGGCTTCCGAAACGTTGCCGAGCATGCGCAGGCAGAGGGTGTACACGCGCCGCTTATGCAGGGCGTAGAGCTTGGAGAAGGCGTCGGGATCGCCGTTTTTCGCGGCTTCGATAGCTTCCGCCTCTCCGGCGATCGGAGGGTTCCGCTTGAACAAGCCGGGATTTGGTTTTGCTGGCGTCATCTGTGGACCTTGGGAGATCATCTGGGCTCGATTCCGTAGTTCCTAGCTTACTTGATTGTG
>CAXSDM010000232.1:0-2204 GCA_964235575.1 uncultured Acidobacteriaceae bacterium
CCCAACGTCGGCAAATCCACCCTCATCTCCCGCCTCTCCGCCGCCCGCCCCAAGGTCGCCGACTACGCCTTCACCACCCTCGAGCCCAATCTCGGCGTCGTCTCAGTCGGCGAGTGGCCCCACGAACAATCCTTCACCATCGCCGACCTGCCCGGCCTGATCGAGGGCGCTCACCTCGGCGCCGGCCTCGGCATCCAGTTCCTCCGCCATATCGAGCGCACCAGCGTCATCGTTCACCTGGTCGACGTCTCCGACGCCTCCGGCCGCCCCGACCCCGTGGATGACTACAAGGTCATCACCGCCGAACTCCAGAGCTTCGATCCCGCCTTAGCCGAGAAGCCCACCATCCTGGTCGCCGCCAAGATCGACGTCGCCAACCCCGACAAGCTCAAGAAGCTCCGCGCCATGGCCAGGCGCCGCAAGCTGCCCTTCTACGAGATCTCCGCGGTCGCCGGCACCGGCCTCGAACCACTCACCTACGCCATCGCAAAGCTCGTCGCGGAACACCGCCCCATCGACCTCGAACCGGACACCGTCCTGCCCGCCAAGCGCAAGCCCAACTACCCCCCACCCGCAAACTCCGCGCGAGGCCGCGCCTGAGCCGGCACCCCCAGGCTCCACCCATCTCTGCCTTACTCCGCTCCGCGAGGTCAGCCCTACCGATGAAATTTCGCTCCTTCCTAGTCGCCGCCGCGACGCTCCTGACCGGCACCGCCCTGCACGCGCAGTACGGGGGCCTCTACGTCAACCCGATCGCCAGCCGGATCAGCAACTCCACCGCGGACACCGGAACCTTCGCCTTCCTCGGCCAGAACGTCACCTCTCGCGTCTTCTGGGGCGTCAATTTCGGCGGCTACTATGACGTCAAGCGAAGCGAAAAGTTCGCCCTCGGCGGCGATATGCGCGACTCCATCCTGCACGGAAACAACGCCGGCCTGAATAACTTCCTCGTCGGCCTGCGCATCTCCCGCCCCGCCCCGGAACGCCTCCGCCCCTACGTCGAGCCGTTCGTCGGCGCCGGCACCTCCCGCGCGCCCGAGACGACTATCCACGTCACCAAAGCTGAGTACGGCATCTTCGCCGGCCTCGACTACGCGCTCGGCCACCACGTCGACTTCCGGGTCTTCGAGGTCGGTTACGGATCTCTCACCACCGCCAGCAGCAAAACCATCGGCGGCAGCAGCGGAACCCCGAACATCCCCAGCGCGACCCTCCTCAACTTCTCAAGCGGTCTCGTCTTCCGCATCCCATAGCCGTGCATCCCGAGGATCTTCGCGCGCAAGGGCATGGTGCAGGATGCGTGTAGCTCTGTTCGGCGGCTCGTTCGACCCGCCCCATCGCGGCCACATGGCGCTCGCCCGGGCGGCCGTCGACAGCTTCGCGCTCGATCTCGTCCTGTTCGCCCCCGCCGGCCGCCAGCCCCTTAAGCAAGCCTCTACCGGCGTCTCCTACCCGCAGCGCCTCGCCATGGTAGCGCTCGCCTGCGCGGAAGACCCCCGTTTCTTAATCTCCGAGCTGGACGCCCCGCACCCCGACGGCCGCCCCAACTACACACTAGATACCCTCACCCGGCTGCAAACCCTCTACCCCGACGCCCAGCGCTTCAATCTCGCCGGAGCCGACAGCTTCCTCACCCTCGGCCGCTGGCGCGAGCCCCTCCGCCTTCTCGAGCTGGCCGAGTGGATCGTCGTCAGCCGTCCCGGCTTCCCGCTAGTCGAGCCCGAAGGCCTGCTGCTCAACGAGCACCAGCGCAGCCGCATTCATCTGCTCGACTCGGTGCACGAGGACGTAGCCGCCACCGGCCTGCGCGAGCGCCTGCGCACCGGCGATCCCTGCACAGATCTTCTCCCGCCGCCGGTCTCTGCCTACATCGAGCAGCAGGGGCTCTACCGAACTTAGCCAAGCCTGGGGACCATCTATCCGCTACCATGGAGTTCTAGGAGCCTCATGCCCTCAAAGGAAACCTATCCTCTGCTGCTCGCCGCCGCGGCAGCCTGCGAAGACAAGAAGGCCGAAGACATCCGCATTCTCGCGCTCGACCCCACCGAGAGCGGCCTGACCGACTACTTCCTGATCTGCAACGGCACCAACGACCGCCAGAACGTAGCCATTACCGACGAAATCGAGATCCGCCTCAAGCGCGACTTCGGCACCTATCCCACATCGGTCGAAGGCCGCCGCCAGGGCGAGTGGATCCTGATGGA
>CAXSDM010000233.1:0-2175 GCA_964235575.1 uncultured Acidobacteriaceae bacterium
ACGCACATCCGTTGTACGAAAACTTGGTACGAAAAACTAGGAGCCATCATGCTGAACCGCCTTTCTCTCTCTCTTCTTGCGTCTTCTGCACTCGCGCTTGGCACAACCGCTGCGTTCGCTGCGCCCATTCCCCTCGGAACCACCACTACCGCCTCCTACACCAGCGGGACCCTGGTCCCCAACTCGACCATCAGCGGAACCACCCCGGCCACCTCGGCCGGCGGCGATCCGAACCCGTTTGTCGTCAACTACAGCGAGTCGATTTACCGCGGCGGCACCGGCGCCATGTGCCCCACCTGCCTGGACTTCGTCTTCAACTTCTCGAACGTCGCCACCGCAGGCAACGATCCTATCCTTGAGTTCACCATCGCCAGCTTCATCGCCCCCATCACGGCAGACTACGTCCCGGGCAGCGGCATGGTCGCTCCCACCCAGGCGCTCATGACCGTCAACGGCGTCCTCAACTACGGCTATGACGGCAACAACGGCGTCCTTCCCGGACAAAGCTCCGACACCCTTGTCGTCTACACCGACCAGACCAACTTCATGGCGGGCGGGTTGACCTTCCAAGATGGCGCCACCGCCAACGATCCCGGCTACGTCCCCGCTCCCAACGCCGCTGTCACCCCGGAACCCAGCTCCCTTATGCTGCTCGGCACCGGCCTCGTCAGCGTCGCCGGCTTCGCCCGCCGCAAGTTCCGCATGTAAACCCACCGCCTCTAACCAAAAGGGAAGCCCTCAACGGGCTTCCCTTTTTCCTTTTCCTCAGCCGCAAAACGCCCGGGTGCCCCATCTCAGACAGCCTCACCGTCTGAGGTGGGTGGGAGCGGACATAGCCCACGCAACCTTACTCAGGAGATCGCGCTACGCATACGTCCGCGCCGGCAAAATCTCCACCACATCCACCTGCTGCGTCGGATACTCCCCCGTATAACAAGCCGTGCAAAAATCCCCCGGAGCCAGCCCCGAAGGCGGATCGCCCATCGTGCAAGCATGGGTCAGCCCCACCAGCGACAAATACGCTAGCGAGTCCGCCTCAATAAACTCGCAGATCTCCTCGAGCGACTTGTTTGCCGCAATCAGGTGCTCCTTGCTCGGCGTATCCACCCCGTAAAAACAAGGCGAAATCGTAGGCGGACACGAGATCCGCAGATGCACCTCGGTCGCCCCTGCTGCCCGCACCATCCGCACAATCTTCCTGGACGTCGTCCCCCGAATAATCGAGTCGTCGATCAGAATCACCCGCTTGCCTTCGAGCAGCGCCCGGCTAGGATTCAGCTTCATGCGCACCCCAAAGTCCCGCACCCGTTGCGTCGGCTCGATAAACGTCCGCCCGACGTAATGGTTGCGAATCAACCCAAAGTTGAACGGAATCCCCGACTCCGCCGCATACCCCAGCGCCGCCGTCACGCCTGAATCCGGCACCGGCACCACCAGATCCGCCGGCACGCCCGACTCCCTTGCCAGCTGCCGCCCCATCTCTTCCCGGCTCGTCTGCACCCAGCGGCCAAACACCTTCGAGTCCGGCCGTGCAAAATACACATGCTCAAAGATGCACGAGGCCCGCGCCGTCCCCTTCGAGTAAACGCGGCTGGTCACGCCCTCCTCCGACACCATCACCAGCTCGCCCGGCTCCACATCGCGCTCATATTTCGCATGCAAGAGGTCGAGCGCGCACGTCTCGGAGGCAAAGCAGAACGTGTCCGGCGCCCCATCCTCGCCCAGGATGCGTCCCATGCACAGCGGCCGAAACCCATGCGGATCGCGCGCGGCAAAGATACGATTGCGCGTCATCATCACAATCGAGAACGCTCCCTCGACCTGCCCAAGCGCCTCCGCCATGCAGTCCACCAGCGTATTCGAGCGCGAGTGCGCGATCAGTTGAATGATAATCTCCGAGTCCGACGTCGTCTGAAAGATCGCCCCATCGCGCTCCAGCCGATCCCGCGCCGTGCCCAGGTTGGTCAGGTTGCCATTATGCGCAATCGCGATCAGCCCCTTGGTAGAGTCCACCGAGATCGGCTGCGCATTCAGCAGCGCCGAATCCCCTGTCGTCGAGTAGCGCGTATGCCCAATCGCCAGGTGCCCCGGCAGCTTCGCCAGCACGTCATCGGTAAAGATCTCCGACACCAGCCCCATACCCTTGATGTCATGCACATGCTCGCCATCCGCCGA
>CAXSDM010000234.1:0-2173 GCA_964235575.1 uncultured Acidobacteriaceae bacterium
AAGACGTATAGACTCATTGAAAAAGGATCGACCCGTACGCCCAATGATCGATGACTCGCGCCATCCACCCCCTTCCGTTACTTGGGAGATGATTTCGGGAAGGGAGTCCATCCTCGCGCAAAAGGCGCTCCTCGTCGCACTCGCCAGAAGCTGCTCGCAGGAAGGTGTGCTCGACTTCCTCGATCATCTGATTGAAGAACCCTACTTCATCCTGGACGTTCCGCAGCTGCGCCCATGGGCCGTTTCCCCGCTGCTCGGGTCGCTGACCATGCGCCGATCGAAGCTGCCCAGGCTCCTGCTTCGACGGAGCCACGCGCAGGTCGATGCCGCCGTCCTCCTCTTTGAATATGGCTTGCACGGCATCGGCACACGGTGTTTCATCCCTTTCGATGAGGATGGCTACCGCTCCGTCATCGCGCCCGAGCGCCACCGGGCCGAGGTCGTGCTCCAGGCCGGCGAAGTCCTCATCCAACGCGGAGCCATCCTCGCCCTCATCTCCTTCATGGACCGGCAGCCCGGAGTCCACGCGGACGCCCGCACCTCGCGCCTGCTGCTTGGTTCGCAGTCCTGCGAGACCCGCCGCAAGCTGTACCTCGCCCCGACCTACGAAGAAACCCTCGCCGCCATGAGCCGCAACACCAGGCACAATCTGCGCCGCGCAAAAGACCAGCTCATGCAACGCTTCGGCGCAGTCTTTACGACCTCCGTCGATCTAAGCGAGACCGAGATCCTCGAGCTCAATGCCGACAGTTCCTTTGCCCCGCCGCCCTGGGCTGCTCTCGAGCGGTACGTCGCCGCGCGCACCTTCGAACACGGCGTGCTGGTCGGCGTCCGGGCAGCCGACGGACGTTGGCTCTCCTTGATCGGTGCCCACCGCGAACACGACACGCTCTGCCTCGACTGGCAGCTGAATCGCTCCAGTCTCGGCAACATCTCTGTCGCGACCGCGGCGCGCGCGTTCCTCATCGAAGCCGAGACGGACAAGTCGACATGCATCCGTTTTGAACGAGGGACCACGCATCCCATCAGCCGGGCGTTTCTCCCGGAACAAACCCACGACCTCGTCTTCGCCCCGAGACTCCTGCCAACGTGGTTTATCAAAGCACTGTTTTCCGGCGCGAAGGGTGGTCTGCTTCCCACCATCCTCGCCTCTCCTTCCCTCCTCTGGAATCGCTGAGGCAGGCACGCTCCGGCTCTGCTACCAACCTATCCTCCGCATCACAAATCGGCCTCCGACTCTCTTTTCCTCTTGCCCGTTCCCCCTCCAAGCCCCCAAGCTCAAACATAGGAGACCCTCCGCCTTGCGCACAAGCCTGTCCCGCCGCGACTTCACCCGCCTCGCCGCCCTCACCTCCTTTGCCGCAGTCGCCCTCCCGCACCGCCTCTCCGCCGCCGACCCCGCCTCTGACGACACCCTCGCCAATCTCTCCCTCACTGAGGCCTCCGTCCGCCTGCACAACCACACCATCACCTCCGTCCAGCTCACCCAGGCCGTGCTCGACCGCATCAAGATCTACAACCCCAAGGTCAACGCCTACATCACCGTCCTTGCCTCCGAGTCCCTCGCCCAGGCCGCCGCGCTCGACGCCGAGCTCAAAGCCGGCCACTCCCGCGGCCCCCTCCACGGCATCCCCATCGCCATGAAGGACAACATCGACACCGCCGGCATCCGCACCACCGCCGCCAGCCCCATGTTCAAGGACCGCATCCCCACCGCGGACGCCGCCATCGTCGAAAAGATGCGCGCCGCCGGCTGCGTCCTCCTCGGCAAGCTCAACCTCCACGAGTTTGCCGTCGGCTGCACCGGCGACGTCAGCTACTTCGGCCCCACCCGCAATCCCTGGGCGCTCGACCGCGTCAGCGGCGGCTCCTCCGCCGGTTCCGGGGCCGCACTCGCCGCCGACCTCTGCTTCGGCGCCCTCGGCACCGACACCGGCGGCAGCATCCGCGTCCCTTCCTCCTGGTGTGGCATCGTCGGCCTCAAACCGACCGTCGGCCTCGTCTCCATCCGCGGCATCATCCCCTGCTCCGCCCCGCTCGACCACTGCGGCCCCATGGCCCGCACAGTCGAAGACGCCGCCCTCATGCTCAACTCCATGACCGGCTATGACCCCCAGGACATCTACTCGGTCGAGCACCCCCGCGAAGACTACGTCCAGGGCATGCGCCAGCC
>CAXSDM010000235.1:0-2120 GCA_964235575.1 uncultured Acidobacteriaceae bacterium
GACAAGAACGGCTATAAGGACGTCGAGATCAAGCTCATTGGCGATGTCCCCTGGTCGCGCGGGTCGTCTCCGACCGCCGACATCTCCGTCGCCCACCACAAAGCAGCCGAAATGCTCGGCCTCAATAACAACGAAGCCAACCCTTTCTTCATGGCCTCCTCTTATCCTTACTCCGAAGAGTACTTCCGCAAGGCCGGCGGAGAGCTTTCTCCCATGGGCGTGGCCCAGGGCGAGCCCACCGGAGGCTACTGGCCCAGCTATCTCTTCTCGGACGGCGACGTCGGCGAGAAGGTCGGCAGCGTCTCCATTCCCATGGGCATGGGCGCCCGCGGAGGCCAGGGCGGACGAGCCCACGCCGCCAACGAGTACTTCGCCATCGAAGGCTCACGCTGGGACAACGGCATGGCCGGTGCCGAAAAGATCGTCGTCGCCGCCATCTGGGAGTACGCCCAGACCACCACGACTCCCCCCAAACCGAAAACGCACGCCCAGTAACCCTTGTCCCAAGCCGGGTGCCCATCTCAGACAGCTCCATCGTCTGAGGTGGGTAGGTAAGCTCTTCATCTGCCGATCCAAGTTGACCCGCTCACTTATCCTGGAGGCACCGCTTATGGATTCCGTGATCTCAGTTCGCGACCTCACCAAGGTTTACCAGCTAGGGGAGCACACCGTACACGCGCTCCGCTCCATCTCGCTCGACGTCGCACGCGGGGAGTTCGTCTCGGTCATCGGCCCCTCCGGCTCGGGCAAGTCGACGCTGATGCACATCCTCGGCTGCCTCGATCAGCCCACCAGCGGCCACTACTTCCTCGACAACCGCGACGTCTCCAAGCTCTCCGACGACGAGCTCTCGCTCGTCCGCAACGAGCAGATCGGCTTCGTCTTCCAGGGCTTCAACCTGCTCACCCGCACCTCCGCGCTCGAGAATGTCGAGCTCCCCCTGCTCTATGGCAAGTCCGACCTCTCCTCTGCCGAGCGCCGCCGCCGCGCCATGGCCGCGCTCGATGCCGTAGGCCTCGCCAGCCGTTCCGCGCACCACACCAACCAGCTCTCCGGAGGCCAGCAGCAGCGCGTCGCCATCGCCCGCGCGCTGCTCAACAACCCCTCCATCCTGCTCGCCGACGAACCCACCGGCAACCTCGATACCCGCACCTCGCTCGAGGTCATGGACATCTTCCAGAAGCTCCAGTCCGAGCGCGGCATCACCATCGTCCTCATCACCCATGAGCTCGAAGTCGCCGAGTATGGCACCCGCATCGTCAGCTTCCGCGACGGCCACATCGTCTCCGACACCCCCAACGCCCGCAAGCGCCACGCTATGGGCGAGATGGCGACCGCGACCCTCGCCGCCAGGGAGGCCTGATGAGCGCCGCCTCCCCACAGCTCAGCAAAACCTGGGCCATCGCCACCGCCGCGCTTCGCCGTAACAAGCTTCAGTCCACCCTCACCATGCTCGGCATGGCCGTCGGCGTGGCCACGGTGCTCGCCATGATGGCTCTTGGCACCGGCGCGCAGAACGCCATCCAGGACCAGGTCAAGGCCGCCGGCATGAACATGCTCATCGTCACCGCCGGCAACTACCAGGCACAGCGCGCCGCCCCGCCCGACGACGCCATCGAAATGGGCCGGCAGCAGGCGCCGCGCCTGCGCGAACCGAGCGCACACCTTGAACTCGCCCTCTTCCACCCCGAAGACGACCCCTTCGCAATCCACGACCACCCCACCGCCCGCCAGCGTCTCGGCGACGCCGAAGCCGGCCTGGGCTCCGCCGCCACCCTCACCATCGCCGACGCCAACGAGATCCGCAAGATTTCCGGCGTGCAGTATGTCTCTGAAGGCATCCACGAGAACGTCCATGTGGAGAACACCGCCGGCCTGCGCTGGTTCACCCGCGTCCACGGCGACGACACCGTGACTCCCGACATCCGCCGCTCCTGGACCTTCCCCCACGGCCGCTACTTCTCGGCCGGCGAGGAAAAGTCGAACGACCAGGTCGTCGTCCTGGGCCTCGTCACCGCGCAGCAGCTCTTCAAAGATAAGAATCCCGTCGGCGAAACCGTCACCATCTGGAAGCAGCCCTTCAAGGTCGTCGGCGTCGTCGGCAGCTCCAGCTGGCTCCA
>CAXSDM010000236.1:0-2083 GCA_964235575.1 uncultured Acidobacteriaceae bacterium
GCAAACGTCTGCGCCGCCGCCGCACTCTTCCACCGCGACTCATACATCACTCCGATCGAAGCCGTCGTCGCCTTCTCCGCCACCGTCGCGCTCTTCCGCTGCCCCGCGTAATACACTCCGCCATCCCACTCCGGAGTCAGCGCCGCCGCCATCTGCGGCCCCCCAAACAGGCTCGCCATAATCTCCACATCGAGCTCCCCCATCACCCCCACGTCATACGGCTCATACTCCGCATCAAGCAGCCCATGCACATCGCCCAGCCGCAGCACCGGCACCGCCGCGTGCGCCAGGTACGCGTCCGGGTTCATCACCTCGAAGCTTGAGTTCGGCGGATTCGCCAGCGCCCCCGCAAACGCCAGGCTCTTCCCCCCTTTAATCAACAGCGCCTGCTCAAAACTCAGCCCATCCGCGTACGGAAACACCAGCGACCGCTGCAGCAGCAACGGCGCCCGAGACATAATAGGCGACCCACTCGAATCCGCCGCCGCCTGCTTCATCCTCTGCCCGATCTCCGGCTCACTCGCCAGCGTCTCGCCCTTCGGCAGCCCATAGTCGACAAACACCACCATCGCCTGGCCCTCCGCCACCGCCTGCCGCGCCGTCTCCTTCTCGTCGACAGCGATGCGCTCGGCGTCCTCGCTCGCCGTCTTCGACGTGCCCTTGAAGCCGCTGTCGCTCCACTTCTCGAGACCCACTCGCTGGTCCTGCAGAGCATGCGTCAACTCGTGCGCCAGCACCGGCTTCTGGTCGTCCGGCTCAATCCAGTTCAGCAGATTCACCGTCTTGGTCTTCTCGTCGTAATACCCCGCAATCTGCTCAGTCAGCAGACTCAGCAGAAACGGCTTCAGATCAAAATCCCGGTTCAGCAGCCCAAACTTCTTCAGCACAATCTCCGACCGCTGCAGCCGCTTCGCGCTCTCATCCTCCTCAAACGACTTCACCAGGTACTTGTTCACCTCATCCCGCGTCACCAGCCGCCGCTTCACCTTCACTACCGGCGGCAACCCCGTGTCGTTGGCCGCAAAGCTCATAATCTGATCCACCGACTCGAACAGCTCTTTGGCCTGCCGCGGGGTCATCACAATCTCGCCCTTCGGCTTAGCCGGCGGCCCCTGCGGAACCGGCGGCGTCGCCGTCTGCGCAGCCGCCCC
Organism: uncultured Acidobacteriaceae bacterium; assembly: GCA_964235575.1. Classification (GTDB taxonomy): domain Bacteria; phylum Acidobacteriota; class Terriglobia; order Terriglobales; family Acidobacteriaceae; genus Edaphobacter. The sequence continues at coordinate 1,152 of CAXSDM010000236.1, forward strand.
GCTCATCCCCGCGCACACGCAAACCACTACGCCGGCCACACGCCCCAAGCCCCTCGACCAGCTCGCCAAATCCAAGTGAATCCTCCCTGCCCCGCTATAATCCAAGTGTACGCAGATGTTCCGCCCGCTTCCGCCTATGAGCTCCACCGCAACCACCCAGTCCGCTGAAGCCGCATCCGCCGTCGATCCCATCACGCCGCTGCTCACCTCCGCGGCCCTGATTCCCTTGGACGAAACCGCCTGGCTCCGCGTCACCGGCGACGACCGCGTCCGCTGGCTCAACGGCATGGCCACCAACTCCATCCAGGCCCTCACCCCCGGCCAGGGCTGCTACACCTTCTTCCTCAACGCGCAAGGCCGCATCCAGGCCGACGCCACCGCCTTTCTCGAGCCCGACGCAATCCTGATCCAAATCAGCCGCGGCCAGCTTCCCACCCTCCTCGCCCACCTCGAGCACTTCATCATCATGGACGACGTCGAGCTCCAGCCCCTCGACCGCCACGCCGGCCTTCTTCTCGCCGGCCCCAACGCCGCCGCCATCCTCGCCTCCATCGACCTCAACCCCGCCGTCCCACCCCTCACCCTCGCCCAGCTCCCCGGTGCAATCACCCTCGTCCACGCCCACAGCCCCCTCGTCCCCCGCTTCGAGCTTTGGGCCGACCCCGCAATCGTCGCCACTCTCACCTCTACACTCCTCGCGAACGGTGCCACTGACTCCAACGCCAAAGCCCTCAACCAGCTCCGCATCGCCGAGGGCACTCCCCTCTTCGGCACCGACATTCGCGAACGCGACCTCCCCCAGGAGACCACCCCTCCTGGCACGCCCTCCCGCGCCCTCCACTTCAGCAAAGGCTGTTACCTCGGCCAGGAGATCGTCGAGCGCATCCGCTCCCGCGGCAACCTGCACCGCACCTTCTCCGGCTTCCTCCTCA
>CAXSDM010000237.1:0-2050 GCA_964235575.1 uncultured Acidobacteriaceae bacterium
CGCAATCAGCGGACGGAGTCTTCCTCTTCGCTTTTTGTCGGATGGAGGTTATTAGACTTAACAACGGAAGTATGACTGGACAAAACTCAATTATCAGAGGCGAAGCCTGCGTCATCCAAACCTGTGCCAAATATGTAGATCGCTAGCCGACAGAGTCACGGTCTAACTTGGCCCTGAACGGCGTCAGCGAGGGTAATTCCGTTTTTCTCGAGCAGATCGCCGAGTTGGTGGTCGAGCTCGATGCGGGCCTTCTGGTAATTGGAGCGGGCGGCGATCTCGGTCGCGCGGGCCTGGGAGAGAAAGGCCGTGTCCTGGACGACCTGGAGAGGGGTGGACTGGCCGAACTCGACGCGGTCGCGGTCGGCCTGGAGGAGCTGCTGCTGGTAGCCGCGGCTGGCTTTCGCGGCTTGGTAGGCGGCGAAGCTGGTCTCGACGGCAATCTGGGCGTTCTCAATGTCTTCGCGGATCTGGTCTTCTAGTTTTTCAGCGCGGGCCTGGACCTGGCGGACTTGAATCGCATCGCGGGCGGCGTCGGACTCGGCTAGACGATTGCGAAGGGGTAGATTGAGCTGTATGCCCGCCTGGTAAATGGTAGACACTCGCAAACCGCCGGTTGCGAAGGTCAAGGGCAGCGTGGGGAGGGCGGTGCCCTGGGTGCCGAGCTGTTCGTAGGGCTGCTCGGCGACGCCGCGGGTCTGGACATTGGCGTAGACGTTGAGCTGGGGGATGGCTTGGTTGCGGGAGGCAGAGGCGTTGATCTGCCCGGTTTTAACCTGGAGGGCGGATTGGGCGAGGTCAGGCCGCCGGGCTAGCCCTTGCTGGATGAGATCAGACACCGAGGTGGAGTCCATAGCGTCGGGTACGACGATGTTGTCGGTGGGAACAATCTCCGTGAAGGCGGCGTTGAACACGGGGGAGCCGGGCCGGGTAATCAGGTTGCGGAGGATGACCTCCTGGGTGCGATAGAGACCCTGGGCCTGGGAAAGGGAGAACTGGCTGGAGCTGACGAGGGCATTGGCGCGGATGAGCTCGATGGGGGCGAGGGTGCCGAACTCGACCTGGGCCGCATCGTCAGACTGGAGCTTCTTGGCGGCGTTGAGAGCGTCCTGCTGGACGGCGATGTTTTCGCCGAGGGAGACGAGGTCGAAGTAGATGCGGGAGGCGCCGTAGACGGTCTCGAGGACCTGCTGCTCAAAGAGGAGGCGCGAGATGTTGCGGTCGATGCTGGCGATGTGGATGTAGCGGAGATTGACGCCGCCGAAGCCGCGGAGCAGAGGCTGGGTGAGCGTGACGAAGGTGCTGGGGGTGGAGAAGGGGTCGCGCTGGGAGGTCTGGCCGTAGAGGACGTTCGAGGCGTTGTTGGCGACGGCCTCGAGCTGGGCCCCGGTGCGGAAGCCCTGCTGGTAGGAGAGGTTGGCGGCGATGAAGTCGAGCGGCTGAGGCTCGTCAGTGCCGCCGCTGGCCGTGCCGGTGGTGGCGGGGACGAGCGAGACGGTGTCGGAGCGGCGGAGGTAGCCGGCCTGGAGGAAGAGGTTGGGGTCAAAGAGGGGGACGGTGGGGCCGTTGGCGTACTGGGCGCTGGCGGTGGAGGCGCCGGAGAGGTTGGTGGTGGTCTGGGTGGTGGCGTTGAGGGAGGTGAGATCGGTGACGGTGGGGGTGGTGGGGTTGGGGTTGGTGGCGGTGGTGTTGAGCAGCGGGGAGCCGGGGCCTCCGACGCCGTTGGGGGGCTCGGCTATGGTGTAGTCGATGCCGCGGAGATTGCCTCCGCCGGCGGCGCGGCGGCGGTCGGTATCGGCGAGGACGAGGTTGTAGCGCTCGATCTCGACGTCGAGGTTGTTCTCGATGGCAAGGGCAATGGCGTCGCGGGCGGTGAGGTAAAGCTTGCCGTCGCGGACCAGGGAGCGGAGGCGGTCTCCGTTGCCGGGGAAGAGCGGGGCGACGGTAGGGGCGTGGTAGGGGCCGAAGAAGTGCCGTGGGTTGAAGCCGGACGGCTCGAGGCGGAGTGGGACGACGGGCGGGGTACCGGTGTCGGTGTTGGGGACTCCGGGGG
>CAXSDM010000238.1:0-2046 GCA_964235575.1 uncultured Acidobacteriaceae bacterium
CAGCGGCTGACGGCGAAGATCGCCGGTACGCCGGAAGAGCGCATTCTCAGCTTCCTCATGCTGCGCTCGCTGAAGCAGGCCCGGTACAGCGAGAAGAACGAGGGCCACTTCGCGCTGGCGAGCCCGAGCTACACGCACTTTACTTCGCCCATCCGGCGCTATCCAGACCTGATCGTGCACCGGCTGCTGCGGGCGGCGCTGCGGGCGGGAGCCGATCCCATGGGCGGTGCCATTCTTTCGACCGATCCGCAGCCGTGGTCTTCAAAGCGTGTAGTCAGGACCGCAGGTACGCCACTTTCGGCTGAGACCCGCTTCGAGCTTCCGCGGGAAGAACTTGCGGCCATCGCTGCCGAGTCCTCGCAGGCCGAGCGCCGCGCCGACGACGCCGAACGCGAGCTGATGGAGTGGAAAAAGATCAAGTTCATGCAGGATCGGGTCGGCGAGGAGTTCGCCGCGACCGTTCTTTCCTGCACCAAGTATGGTTTCTTTGTTGAGCTAGACGAGTTGTTCATTGAGGGGCTGGTGCCCATCCAGACTCTCTCCGACGCAGGTCCCTTTGGCAGCGGCGAGCGCTTCCTCTTTCGCGACACGGATCGAGCGATTGTGGGTGCGAGCTCGGGTCGCGTCTTTCGCCTCGGACAGCGAGTGCGGGTACTGCTCGACCGCATCGATCGTCCGGCGCGGCGGCTGCAGTTTGCCCTGGTGCCGAGCGCAGAGCCGCAGGGCGAGGCGCCGCGCAGCCTACGGAAGCCGAAGCTGGCTAAAGCTGCGCGCGCGGGAACGTTTTCAAGCCCGACGCGTACGGGAAAGCCGGGTAGGACGAAATCCAAGACGCGGGACCGCAACAAGAAGGCAAAGGGCAAGCGACGGTGAGATGGGGTGCGCAGAGGGTCTGCTAGACTGGCGCTGCTTGCCGCTCTGCCCGAGGGACCCGCGATGCACATACGCACACTGACCTTGCTTGTTGCTTCCCTTACTGCCACTGCCTGTCCGGCCCAGAGTGCCGCTCCAGAGCCCGTTCCCGGACTACGCATTCCGAGTGGAAGTCTGCCATTTGCCTTCGAACACTTTCAAGGAAAGCCGCAACTGGTTCCGGTTCACCATTCCACGGTGGAGGTGAACAATCACAAGGGCACAAACGTTGCAGGATCGCTTGCCGGCTCTTTCCTCTATAAGCCGAAGATGAGCACGGAACTCGCTGGTGCACATGCACGCACGGTGCTGCATGACCCGCAGCCTGCTTTCTATGTTCATGCGTTGGAGGATCCGGATAGTGGCGGCGATACAGAGAACTCGGAAACAACTGTGTACGCGCTCGTGCGTGCCACGGCGGATAAGGACCGCCGGATCTTCGCGCAGATCCGCTTTACACAGCTCACCGGCAACGCCAAACGTAGTGACAGCCAGGTAGAGACGGCAACGGAGCGACTTCCGGGAGGTTGGCTGAAGATTACTCCCACGATACCCCTTGCGCCTGGAGAGTATGCGCTAACACCCATACCTAAAGCCCAGAATGCCTTTTCGACGGTAGTGTTCGACTTTCAGGCCGATCCTAACGCGGCAAACGATGCGGATGCGATCCAACCGGCATCGTAGAAGGCTTTGCGCTGACAGCAGCGGTTTACAATCGAGCTCTCAGGAGAAATTCGCGCATGCCGCACATGGTGTTTTGCAGCAAGTACAAAGCTGAAATGGAGGGCCTGGACGAGCCGCCGTTCGATTCCGATTTCGGCCAGAAGATCTTCAAGAACGTGTCGAAGAAAGCCTGGGGAGAATGGATCGAGCGCCAGAAGATGCTGCTCAACGAGTATCGTCTCCAGCCGTGGACGCGCGAGGCGCAGGAGTTCCTGGTCGAGCAGATGAACGGCTTCTTCTTCGGCGAGGGCGAAGGCGGGTCGCTGCCCAAGGAGTTTGTTGCGCCTCATTAGCCGCCGCGCTGATGTACACTGAGGAAACCCTGTCGCCGCGCATTGGTCGCGGCTGGCGTACCGAGTCGGGACGTGGCTCAGCCTGGTAGAGCGCACCCTTGGGGTGGGTGAGGTCGCT
>CAXSDM010000239.1:0-2035 GCA_964235575.1 uncultured Acidobacteriaceae bacterium
GACGCCGTAGCGGCCCACAATGAAGAAGTACGCGGCGACGGAGAGCAGGATGGTCTGGAGACCGACGGCGATACCGGCGGTAATGAAGCCGGCGAAGGTGGCAAGCGAGCTGAACTGGGTGACAAAGCCTAAGATGAGCACCAGGCCACTGAAGAAACCGATGACCATGCGGCGTATGAGCATTAATTGACGGCGCCGGCGGACATCCTGGATGTAGCGCGTGGTGAGCCGCCGCCAGGCTTCGCCAATCCCTAGAATGATGCCGAGAACAACCGCGATGGTGATGACGCGCAACAGCAGAGCGTGCACAATGGTGGTACGCTCGGAGTCCACGGCGGCGCGCCAGGAGAGCAGGTTGGCGCGCGCCTGTTCCAACAGCAGGACCTCCTGGCTGATCGGAATGGAGACGTCCGAGATGGCGCGGAAGGCGTCGGTGAGCTGGTCAAAGGTCTTCTTGCGAGCCGCGATGACGGCCTCCGGGGAGGCGGCGGAAGCTGCGCCAGTGGAAGGCGACACAGCTGCCGCGGCAGGAACGGCTGGAGAATTCGCCTGGAGGTTCTGTCCGGCGGCCAGTGTGGCGCGTAGAATTTTGATCAACGGCGTTCGCAAATCGACGCTCTGATCGTGCAGCAGCTGTGTCTCGGCGATCTGCTGATTGATGGCTCGTTCGGTTCCCAGAAGCTGAAAGAGCACGACCGCCTGGCTGCTTACGCCTGCGTCATGGAGAGAGGCGATACTCTCGATCGTGCTGGCTACGGGCTTCACCTTGTTGTTGATCAGCTCCGGCACGGCGCTTTGCAGCTGGTTGATTTGCCCCTGCAGGCCGCTGTCGCTTTGCGTGCTCGAGATGCCGACCACTTTGTTGAGAGCTTCGTAGCTGGCCTTTGCAAGCTCCAGCTGACCGTCAACATCTTCCTTCTGCAGTTGCAGCGCCGCCCTCATCTTGGCCGGCGCGTTTGCAATCTGCTGATCGAGCGCCTGGTCCTGAGCCTGAAGCTGACTGAGCTGGGTGGCCACGGTGCGTACGGAGGAACTCAACCTGGACGCCTCGGCCGGAGGATTTGGCTTCGTTCCTGGCTGACCGGCCTCCACCCGCGACAGCAGCGTCGCTTCGTCACGCGCGGATTGAAATGCCAGCTGCGCGGCCTGCGTCGCCTCCGCCTGCGCCTGCTCGGCGTAGAGCATGTCGCTCGGCTCACCTGTCTTCTGGATGGGTACGACCGCCATCCGGTAATACCGAATCACCTCGCTCAGGTGAGCAAGAATCTGCTTCGAACGGTTATTGACATTGATGTCCTTGGTGAGTTCCGGAGGCAAAGGCTTCGGAAGTGCTTCCAGACGAACGGCTGTGGCGGGCTTGGGCGCGGTGGGCTCACCGGGCGCGGCACCCTTGGCCGCCTGCTCGCCGGTGTCGGCCGCAGCAGGTTTGCTGACGTTGGTAGCGGGGGCGGTCTGCGGTACTGCGACGCAAACTGCCAGGTCCGCGCACAGGCAGACCAGCAGGACGGCTCTCTTCAGGATAGCGGGAACGCGAATACTCACCTCTTAAACGATCTATCGGCATTTGCGCCGAAATCTTTAGACGAACTGGTCACTTTTCAGTTTACCGTTTGACCATTGCCTCCCCGCTTGCCTCCTGCGATACTTAACCGTGCCCACCACGCACATCCCAGACAACCAACGAAAGAGGTCACGGCCATGTCTGCAAAGTACATCTTTGTAACCGGAGGTGTCGTTTCTTCGCTCGGCAAGGGGCTTGCCGCGGCTTCGATCGGCGCATTGCTTGAAGCGCGCGGGATTAAAGTCAACCTGATGAAGTTCGATCCCTACCTCAACGTCGATCCGGGAACGATGAGCCCCTTCCAGCATGGGGAGGTATTCGTCACCGACGACGGCGCGGAGACCGACCTCGATCTCGGCCATTACGAGCGGTTTACCCATGCCAAGCTGACCCGCGACAACAATTTGACGACCGGCCGGATCTACGAGCAGATCATCACCAAGGAGCGGCGCGGCGACTACCTGGGCAAGACCG
>CAXSDM010000240.1:0-2034 GCA_964235575.1 uncultured Acidobacteriaceae bacterium
TGGAGGGGCGACTGCGGGGAACTCCTCGGGGATGCGCCTGGGCTGGAGAGTGGGCTTGGGTTTGGGCGCGGGGGAAGCTGGCGTGGGCTGTGCGGTCTGCGCCTGTGTTTGGGCCTGGATTTGGGCTTGCGTGTCGATCTGTGCCTGGGCGTGGGCTCGCCAGGCGTGCAGCCCGGAGGCGAGAGCCTGGGCGACGCGCTGCTGGTAGGCAGGGTCGGAGGCTGGAGTCGCGGAGGCGAGCGGGGCGAGCTCGACGAGGATGGCCGGGCAGGTGAGTGAGTCGATCGGCTTGACGGAGACGTGTCCGGTGACGAGCGGGATGCGGAGGCCGTCGATGGCAGAGGCGAGGTCGGCGGCAAGTTGCTGGGACGCGGGCAGTGAGGTTGCTTGCGCAGTGTTCCAGGGCAGGATGGGGCGCGGGCCGGAGACCTCGGCGGAGCTGGACGCTGCTGCGGGGAGGCTGGAGGTGTAAAGGTGGAGGCCGTGGCCGGCGGCGGTGGCGTGAAGGACCAGGCAGGCGAGGGCGCGGGAGCGGTTGGCGAGCTCGACGCGCTGGTCGAGATCTGGGACGGAAGCTGTGTCGGCAGGATCGGGGCTCTGGGAGCGGGTGGTGACGAGGGTGAAGGCGTCACGGCTGAGCAGGATGCGGAGGCGCTCGGCGAAGGCGAGGGTGGCGTCTTTTTCGAGCGAGTTGGGGCCGAGGCGTGTGCCGGGATCGTCTCCGCCGTGGGCGGGGTCGAGGAAGATCGTGTTGACATTGTAGGGCGGCTGCTCGGGACGGGGGATGCGCGGCTTGTGGACGGGTGTGGGCGTGTCCTGGGCCAGAGCCGAAGCCGCGACGAGCAAGAGGGCGAGACTTCGGATTGGGAGGCGCGCTGGGTTCACGGTTCGGGGTTGAGCGTCCGGAGGATTGTAGCGGGTCGAGAGGAAGACAAAAGCGGAACGCAGAGGGCGCGAAGGAAAGACGCAGAAGTTCGTAGAGGGACCCTGCGGTCATTCCTTTCCCTGCGCGGGGCAGTCAATCCAAGGCGTACATGGCGAGGCCGCTGAGGAGCTTGGGGTAGAAGTCGGTGGATTTCTGGGGCATGACGTCGCCCGAGAGGGAGATGTCGCAGAGCTGGTCGAGCGTGACGGGCTTGATCAGGAAGGCAAGGTTGGCTTCGCCGGTCTGGACCTGCGCCACGGCTTCCTGGGGGTCGCGCAGGTAGCGGATGTTTTCGGTGTTAGCGATCGACTCGTGGGTGAGGTGGAGGAGGTCTTCGAGCACGAGGCGGTGCAGCTGGACGACATCGAGCGCGGCCTGACGATCCGTGATCTCCGGATGGAGTTCCTTGAGCCGGGCGCGTATGGCTTCGGGGCGGGCTCGGAAGAGGCTGAAGCCCTGGGGGTGGGCGACGAGGAAAGCTACGCCGGCGGTGTTCGCGAGGAGGCTGATGTCGGCGCTTTCGAGGGGGTCGATCTCGAAGTACGGGGCGGCGTTCTCGGCCAGGTTTTCGTACGAGGTGTCGATGTTAAAGACGACGCGATGGGTGGGGAGAATAGTAATGCCGGGGGCGTCCATATTGACGAAGGTCATCATCATGGCGGCTTCGGGGAAGGCGGGTTCGGGGAGGAGTGCGTGCGGTTCGTCGGCGAGGTTCGAGGGGGACTCGTCGAGGGCGGTGGAGCCTTCGGCTCGATACCCCACCCTTTCCGGTGAGACTGGAAAGGATGGGGCACCCGGTTTGGGGGTGAGGCCGAGTTCGGCGGCGCGCTCGTGCATGTAGGCGACGCTGGTCTCATAGCGATGGTGGCCGTCGGCGATGATGAGCTTCTTGTCCTGCATGGCGGTGACGATGAGATTGATCAGGCGCGGGTCGGTGAGCTTCCAGACGCGGTGGAGGACGTCGTATTCGTCGCGGATCTCGAGGTCGGCGGGGTTGCCGGCGTCGAAGATGAGCTGTTCGGCGGTGAAGGCCGGGTCGGAGTAGAGCATGTAGATCTGCTCGCAGTAGGCGCGGGTGGCCTTGAAGAGGGCGAGGCGGTCGGACTTGT
>CAXSDM010000241.1:0-2002 GCA_964235575.1 uncultured Acidobacteriaceae bacterium
GTGTCGAGGCCGAGCTGATGCGCCATGCGATCGATGCGGCCCGGCTCGGTCAACTGTGCCTCACTCAGCCGCAGCTGGCGGTTCTGCTCGCGTAGCTCCTCCACCTGACGCTTCTGCGCCTCGATCTTGTAGCCGACCTCGATCGCCGAAAAATGCTGCCACACATACACCATCACCAGGAGAAACAACACGCTCATGGCGGCCGAGAACATGCGCATCTCGCGCTTGCGTTCCGGGTCATCCGCTTTGACGATGCGGCTGTTGTCGATGTGCTTGGTGAAGAAGACCTCCGGCGTCGGTCCGCGGCGGGTGCGGCGCTGCGCTTCGAAGAGCTCGCGGTTGCGGTCTGCCGTTATGTCGGCGCGGCTGCGCGTGCCGGTCATCACATTCATTGTCATTGCTGCCATTGCTTTATCTCCCAAATCGTCTACCGAACTCTTTGACCTTCACCGTGGGCGCGAGCTTCTCTGCCGCCCTCAGCTTCGCGCTGCGTGATCGCGGATTCCGAAGCATCTCCTGCTCCTCGGCGATCACCGGCTTCTTGGTCAGTACATCCAAACTTCCGGCTTCTTTGGCCGCCTTGAAAGCGTCCTTCACCAGCCGGTCTTCAAGCGAGTGGAAGCTGATCAGTACCAGCCGGCCGCCCACCTTGAGCAGAGATCCCGCGCTTTCTAGCAGCGATCCTATCTCGCCCAACTCATCATTCACACGAATCCGGATGGCCTGAAAGGTCCTGGTAGCGGGGTGAATCTTGTCGCCTTTCATTGATGGGGCCGCGGCCGATATCACTCGAGCTAACTCCGCTGTTGTCGATATCGGCCGGGCCCGCACAATGGCTCTGGCGATTCTCCGCGACCTCCTTTCCTCTCCGAATTCGTAAATCAGGTCGGCGAGTTGGTTCTCGTCTTCCTGATTTACCACTTGCTCGGCCGTCTCTCCGTTGCGCGTATCCATACGCATGTCCAGCGGTCCATCGGTCCGAAAACTAAATCCTCGGTGCGCCTCATCCAGTTGCAGGCTGCTGACGCCAAAGTCGCCCAGCAGGCCGTCGAGCGAAGCCGGCTCGATCCACCGGCTTGCGGAGGAGAAGACGTCCGCCTGGTACACCACCTCAGGCATCTCGGCTCCAAGTTCAGCTCTTACCGCTTCGAGCCGCGCCTTCGCCTGCGCCATGGCCTCCGGGTCGCGGTCAAAGCAGATCAGCTTGCCTGCCCCGCCCAGCCTTCGCGCGATGGCCTCCGAGTGGCCTCCGAGCCCCAGCGTTGCGTCGGCGTAGACGCCCCCGGGACGCACCTTGAGAAAATTCATTGCTTCGTCTAAAAGAACTGGCACATGTCGCGGTTCCTGCATCGCTCCTCCCCGCCTCATGCTCGACCCCTGAGGGTCTTCCGCAAACTCGTCGAACTAAAGTCCCAACTCCGCCGCCGCCGCCATCTCTTCCTTGGTCATCGGCCTTGCCTCTTCACGGAACTCGCTGGTGTTGACCACCTCGAGAATCGTGGTCTTCGCCACAATCGTGACCTCGCCGGTCATCCCCGCCTCTTCCCGCAAGATCTGCGGAAGAAGCAACCGGCCTTGCGCATCCATCTCGACCGTCTGGCCGAAACGGCTGGTGACATCCAAAAACCGCTGCCGGATCGGGTTCGAAGCAGGAATCTTGTTCAGCTGCTCTTCCTTCTTGATCCATTCCTTCAAGGGGTACAACTGAGCCCGCTTGCCGTCCGTGCTGGTGATGTAAAACTCGTTGCCAAATTCCCGGTCGACGACCGCCTTGTACTCCGTCGAAAGCTTCAATCGGCCTTTGTCGTCCATCCGAGTTGAGTGGCTGCCGCGAAACATAGGATTTTTTCCGTGCAACCAAATTCGATTGCTGCATGGAAGGTGCATCAGCGTCTAAAGTGAGGGTGCACGGAATCGTTCGCCTCCCTTTCGGTCCACTTTCAACCACTTCCGTCCACATCGTCTCGTGGCGTGTGCCGGGTGTAAAGACAAAACTTGCGAA